>CAZFCB010000017.1:0-3092 GCA_964517585.1 uncultured Candidatus Peribacteria bacterium
GTTGCCTCAAAATCTCCAGAAAGACCCATATTTGATGTTGTTATGACATAATCATCCGTCCCATCAAAACTCAGCGCATACGGGTTCGTATAACTCAAACTCGGTTTCGTCGTCGTCCACGTCGGGCCGTTCGTCAGTGTGCCGTTGTTGCCATGGCCGGAACTATCGGCGGCATTTGTGCCCGTGCCTTCATCAAACTTCCAGTAACCCACAAGGCTATCTGAACTCACAGATGCATATGCTTTTGGAATAATCCACGCAGTTACCTCGGCGAAGTCTCGTCGAAGCGCAGCGAAGAGGGACGAAGACGGGTAGCCGACCAGGGAGTCTGTTGTGTACGGCGCTTGTGCGATGTTTCGTTCTAGTGTCGGCGGAATCCTCAGTGCGATATGCACAAAGGAAAAGGAGAGAGTTCCTATGAGGCCGATACGGAGCACCATGCGCACGAATTTCTTTCCCTGTAGCATGGTCGATATTGTATCGCATGAGACCCCTGTTCGTCGCTTTTTTAATACCGCCGCACCCCATTGAGCATAATCGTCATTCCTGACCCTGCAAATGTCGAACCGATTTGGTCAATATCCAACGTAATCTCGGATCCTGCTGCAAGAGTCGTATCGCTGATCACCGCACTACCTCCACCCGTTGTCGCACCGTCATTGATCTGTGGGCGTGTCGAAAAAATGCTCGTGTTATTTTCGTTGATATCCACGATGACCGCAGCGCCCGTTGGCGCACCTTTTGCACGCAACGTTACACTCGTCAGTGTGAGACCATACGGCATGATGACAATTGCACTCTGGCTTAGACCAGTGACGAGTGCACCGTCTAAGTACCAGATCATCGATCCTGACGGAGTTTTCCATTCGGGTGCGTCCGTACCGCGACTCACAAGAAGCTGACCAGACTGTCCCTTGGCAGTTGCACGAACATACGAGCCGCTACTAAAGAGGATTCCCCCTGATTTTGTGAGATTGCTTAAGGAAAGTCGCGACCCCGAAATACTTCCGACAACCTCGAGCGTGGTTTTTGGGGCAATCGTTCCGATACCGATACGATCATTCGCAGCATCGACAGAGAATGTCGTCGTATCAAACGACAGGCCGTTTACACCGCCATTCAACACAAAGTTTGTGTCGTTCATAAACGTCCATGATGCAGCGTGTACGGTGATAAGATCAGAGAGTGAGTCGCCAAACGTGAGGTCTCCATCCGCGATAAACGAATCGTTCGTGCGGAGCGTATTGGCAGCTGATCGATATAAGTTTGTATCAAAAGTTCCTTGGTACCCAAAAAGCATATGGGGTGCAACGGATGTACCAATAACATCGATAGCGAGTGCTGCTTCTTTTGTGGTATCAGATTTGATAAACGCACCAGTAGAGTGAGTTTTCTGATGAATAGTCAGCGCTCCTGTTTGGTTTTGTGTCTGAGAAATTGCAATCTTTAGTGCACCCGTCATCGTATCGCCGGATTTTTTGACAAAGATGCCCGACGCATCGGAATACGTAAGTCCGCTCCCTGGTGATGCACTCTGATCCGTGCCACAGGAAAAACGACCTGTCGACGGATTGTACAGAAGTTTACTCGTTGTACCGTTATTACAATTGCCAAGACCAGACCCATAGAATGTTGCTCCTGAGAGAAAACCTTTCGATGTGATTGATGTTTTGACAAGCAGTGCCCCCGAAATATTCGCCTGACGATCAATAGTGAGATACGAGCCTGATAAACCTCCCTGCACACTCAGCGATTTATTGAATCGAAACTTTCCAGATGTCAGAAGAGTAAGCGTACTTGAGGATGTTCCGAAGCGCAGATCGACAGACGTTGTTCCGTCACCTGCATCGATTTGCTCAAATGATTCGGTATTCACAATGAGTGTCGGATTCCAGCTGGAAACAGCCTCTACGGCAAGTGGATGGGAAAGGAGTATAAGCAGCACAATCCACACTAGGAACGTGCGGATTTTTGCCATCGCCGTCATAGAATATTTTTTTGGGTTCAAATCATTCTATTATAGCAGAAAAAGCTTTCGTTTTGTCGTCTCTTTGTTTGACTAATATAGTAAATAGGATGTGGTATTTTTATCAGATCTCTGCGAAAATCGACCATACACTTGGCAACTATCTGCGGTAGAATCTTCTACCGGATGGAGCTCCGGATTCATATTCATCGGCCGATTCTCACGGGAACAATCATTCTCATCGTGATTCTGTGGTGGAATGGCTTCATTCATATCGGGTGGCCGGGGTCTCGCCAAACATCCAAAGATGCAGCGGGAGGACAGCAGGCGTCCATCGTCATGACGGATGCACGCCGTGACATTGATCGTGAGCGTGTGAAGCAAGCAGTCCTCGAAAAGCAGGAGGAAATTTTGCGGTATGAATTGCAGATTCTTGAAGATCAAGCACTCAAGAACCAGGCACCTGAAAAAGTACAGGAATTTGCAGAAAAACGTGCTGTACTTCTCTCGATTATTCAGCAGCGAAGTCAGTCAGAAAAACTTCTCGCGTCATCACTCCAGCAGTTGTGGGACGCAGAGGGAACAACCTTCACACTGCTCCGCCCGGATGGAGGAGTGGATCTAGATTGGCCAGTGACACCGGTGCTGGGAATTTCTGCGTTCTTCAAAGATGAAGGGTACAAACAACGATTCGGTTTTGATCATCACGCCATCGATATTCCCGCTGACCAAGGTACACCCATTCGCGCTCCAGCAGATGCAACTGTTTTGAAAGTTTCACTGAATGGTCTTGGCTATAGCTACATCACACTCGCGCACGCAGGCGGGATGGAAACTGTCTTCGGTCACATCAGTTCAGCCTCAGTCAAACAAGGCGACACAGTCACATTTGGGCAAGTGATCGGCCGTACGGGTGGGCAACCTGGCTCTGAAGGAGCAGGACTTCTCACCACCGGACCTCATTTGCATTTCGCAGTGAAAGTGGATGGTGTGCTTGTAGATCCGCTGCAGTATTTGCCGAAGATCTAAGACAGTCCCGTGTCTCTTCTCGATACGCGCTCCGCGCTACTCGAAGTGACACGGTCTATACATATACGTAGTTTTCGCATGACACATTCTCATCAGA
>CAZFCB010000017.1:3192-4409 GCA_964517585.1 uncultured Candidatus Peribacteria bacterium
TCGCATGACACATTCTCATCAGAGATTCTGTCAGTTCGAGTAGCTGAGCGGAGCGGAGCGTATCGAGAAGTGACACGGTCTATACATATACGTAGTTTTCGCATGACACATTCTCATCAGAGATTCTGTCAGTTCGAGTAGCTGAGCGGAGCGAAGCGTATCGAGAACTGGTTTTATGGATTGTTCCTGATCCTTTCTTTCATCTCCATCGCATACGTATCCGTCATCCCAGCGATGTAGTCTTTTACGGCTTCCTCTAGGGTTCCGCCGTACTTTTTTCTCAGTGCTTTTACTTTGGCAGGTGGTGACTGCATGTACGCATCAAACAACGCGTGGATGATGCGTTTGCCACCCATTGCCTGACGGAGAACCGAAGGACTTTTGTAGAGACGATTCCACAAGAATTTTCGTAACTCACCTATCATCCGTACTGTCGATACGGAAAATCCCACAAGCTCGGTATCCGAAGCGTAGACATCACGAAGTGTGCGAATTTTTTCGGCCTTCAGACGACGTTCGGTTTCTGTGTACAGATCAGTCACAAGAATCTCAACAATTGCTCCTCTCAGTTCTGCCTCTGATGCAAGAGCACTGATGGAAGCCATGTTCCCAAGTTTCGTTTTTTCAACATCTGAAAGGGTGAAGACTCCTGCTCGCAGTCCGTCATCCGTGTCATGCGCGGTATAGGCTATCTCATCTGCGAAATTGACGACTTGTGCTTCAAGTGAGGGTGAACGTGGACAATCGACATCGTGAGATATGTCATGCGGAGAACGATGTTTCATGAGACCTTCAAGAATTTCATACGAAAGATTGAGGCCAGCATATTTTTTTGATCGCTCTTCAAGGAGTTGAACAATCCGCAGTGACTGATGATTATGCTCAAACAAACTACCGTACTTCCCCATGCATTCGTTCATCGCATCTTCACCTGCGTGCCCAAACGGCGTGTGACCAAGATCATGCGCAAGTGCGATGGCTTCTGCTAGGTCTTCATTGAGTCCCAGTGTACGAGCGATATTACGGCTCAAGTGAGCCACTTCTAGCGTGTGCGTGATACGTGTTCGATAGTGATCTCCGTGGCCGGATACGAATACCTGTGTCTTATGTTTCAGTCTTCGAAACGCTTGCGTATGGATAATGCGACCGAGGTCACGCTGAAAAGGAAACCGAGTTGCATCGTTTGGTTCTTTGTATACTCGTCCAAGTCCGTGACC
>CAZFCB010000017.1:4509-27201 GCA_964517585.1 uncultured Candidatus Peribacteria bacterium
TATATCAAGACGACCGTTGTACGCCCTTGGCTCGTCCCTGGAAATCCAGGTGGGTGACCGCAGCCCGGGTCCACAGACCAAGGTGATTAGGCCTCCCTTAAGAGCAAATCAGAGAAAAAGCATTGGGGCGTCCTGACGCATCGTCGAGACAGTCTGGAATGATACTCGGAAATGAAATTCTGTGAAGAAAAACATGCTGCATGTTCGGTCGTTCTGTCTCCTAGTTTTACCGAGCGATGAGAGTGACCGCAAGACAGTTCACGCTGCCTTTCTGTACTGCTTCTTTGTCGCCACCACGATATGTGAAATATTTCTCAGGATGACAGCGCGTGCAATCCTCCATTCGATCTATTCTTCTCTTGAGCACTCCTAAGCCTTCGAGTTCGTCATCGAGTGCTAAGCGAAGATCAATCGAACGTGCGCGAATGAAATTTTTCAGCTCCGGAGCCTCTGTCAGTGCATCAGTAAATTCGGAACATTTTTTACAGAGAGCTGGACCTAACCCAACGAACGTATCAGTGGGATCTATATTCCATTCTGCACGTAATAATTCATACGCTTTTGTCATCACTGCACGACACATACCGCGCCATCCTGCATGGACAAGACACACCACGCGTAGTTTTGGATGAATGATGAGAGCATTTTGGCAGTCGGCAAAACGAATGGTGAGTGTGAGGCCACGCGTATCCGTTGCAAGCGCATCAGCCTCGATGATGCGCGATGAAGGAGTATGGACACGCACAGCGTTACTACCATGCATTTGCCGGAGACTGACGATATTGGGACGACCTGTAAGCCGAGCTATATCAGCATCGGAAGAAATAGCGTCTTCGCGTGTCAGCAAACGAAGATCGATGAGATCTTGAAACTGATGCAAGAGAGGAAAAGGATGTGGAATCATGACTGAAGTTGACCTCGAAGAAGACGTGGGATCATGCGGATAACGTCCATGGTTGTGTAGGAAAATCCGACGTCGAGGAACAGAAGATCTCCCGCACGTTTTATGAGAGTGCTTGCGATTCTGCATGCCTCTTCGTGCGACTTTCCCTGTGCAATAAGGCCAGCCGTTAAGCCTGCAAGTGTGTCTCCGGTACCGCCAACAGTGAGGCCAGCGTTTCCTCCTACGATCGATACGATAGATCCGTCTTCTGCAATAACTGTGTCTGCAATGGATTTAAGAAGAATGGTGCAGGCATATTTCTGTGAAAGCTCAGGAAGTTCGGTGCGTCTGTATCCCATGCGCTCAAGTTCGCCAAGATGCGGCGTTGCAACCGCATGACGATGTGCGAGTGACGGTAATGTCTCTGCCTGCAATGCCGTTGCATCAGCGATGACTGGACATGGTGCTTCGGCAAGTAGATTGATAATGGATTTCAGGCTTGTTGCGCTACGAGAAAGGCCAGGGCCGATGACAGCTGCGTCAATCGTTGCCAAGTGCTCCACGATTCTCTCTCGATCCGACGACGTAATTTCATCGCTACGCATTGAGCCAAATGTCATGACCTGAAAATTATTCGACGCATATTTCGTGACGTCAGCGTGGTGACATGGAACCCAGAGATAGAGAAGGTCAACTCCTGATGCTTCAGCCGCCAATGCCGAAAAAATTGGTGCTCCGTGCTGATGGCGACTCCCGCCAATAATAGTGACAGCTCCATTATCGCCTTTGTGAGAATCACCTGAGCGCATACGTTTAGTATACTCCGAACCAAGAAAAACACGGCAAATATGATACGCAAAAACTGATGCCCCTCACATTCTTTGCGTTGTGTTTCTACACAACGATATGAAACCGTTCGTACGCCTTCTTCACTTCATCGCGAATTTTTTCTGTAAATACATCGATATGAAACTTACGTGCGTGCGTGCGGATTGCTTCATGATCCCACGTCGTAGATTGAAATGTGTGGATAGCTTCTGTCAACGCAGTGACAGTTTGGGCATTGGTCAGAATTCCTGTGGTACCCGAAATGACGACATCCAGTATGCCTCCTTTTCCGTATGCGATCACAGGTGTACCACTCGCCTGCGCTTCCATCGGAACAATCCCCGCGTCTTCCACTTGCGGGAAAAGAAGCGCCGCGGCATTGCCATACAGAGCTGGTAAACTCTCTTCGTTCACGTAGCCGAGAAACTCGACTGTAGGACCAGCCATGGCTTTGAGACGGGATGCATCGCTTCCTGTCCCTGCAATTTTCAAGGGAAACTTTAGAGTGTTCGCAAGCTCAATGAGTAAATCAAAACGTTTATAGGGAACAAGACGACCGATCGAGAGGAAATACCCCGTACGCTGCTTGAGAAGCGGAACATCAAAAAAAACAGCGTCAACAGGCGGCGGAATGACGATGCTGTCTCGACCATAAATTCTCTGGATACGCGCTTGGGTCTCGGAGGAATTTGCAATGAAGTGATCAACACGTCTTGCTGTTGTCAGGTCCCACCTGCGAATACGCTTGAGTTCTGCACGAACGCGCTTTCGCAGATAACCTTTGATCTTAAAGTCCTTGAGATATTCGTTCTCCATCTCCCATGCGTACCGCATTGGAGTGTGGCAATAACAAATGTGAACCGCGTTACCCGGTGGAATGACTCCTTTCCCTACGGCGTGAGAAGAGCTCAGAACAATGTCATATCCCGCACAATCGATCATTTCTACTGCCCGTGGCATCCATGGTAGAAGCCACTGATGACGACCAAGTAAGCGATACGCTTTCTGTAGAGATGACACGCGAATATCTGCTTGTCGCAATGACTGTGGAAGCGAATTCGGTGATGCGATTGTTGTAAAAATTGGAGCACGTGGCCACAGCATTGAAAGAGCTGCTACGACATGTTCTGCTCCGCCGTATGTTGGAAGCCAATCAGCAGCGATGGCAAGCTTCATCGTCATCACTATGACACAGTCAGGTGAGCCCGAACAGTTCCCGAAAACGACGAGTGCCGATAAGATTGGCTCCATGCCCATGAAGGCGTCCAGAAAATTGCCGAGGCGCTTCAACCGCAAGGCTAGCCCGCTCACGAAGTCGCTTGCCCGCACACACTATGGCGGATCACAACGACGTGCACGACGTCGGAAAGAAATGTTTGCCCGTTGGGGCAGGAAAATAGCTAGGTCTTCAGACATGGTGCTCTCTGAGTTTCGTTTATGGCTTGCGATCGGCGCTGGCCTCATCATCATCACTGTCGCTGGAGCGCTCCTCTTTGCACCGTTTTTTGATGTGCGAGACATGCGAGTCCGGAGACAAGATCCACGCATCGATCCCGAAGAAATTCAAGAGACACTTTCTCCACTCTTCAAGCAGCGTCTTGTTCTGGTCACGCGTAGTCAGGTTGCAGCCATGCTTCAGGCGGAGTACCCAGAGATTGAACGAGTGGAAATAGGGAAGGATTATCCATCAACGCTCAATGTGAGCGTGTATTTGGAAGCTGTGAGCGCAGAAATTATTATCAATGACAGTGCTGATTCTCTCTCTGGTTCCGGCAGCACTGCCACAGGTTCTGGTACGAATACGTTTACGTACGTCACGCGTAGTGGAACGTTTGTGACATCGCCTATCCGTCTCGCCGGAGGACCGTATCCAAAACTGACGATCACCGACTGGGGCATCAGGCCACAAAACAGAACACCTCTCCTCTCACGCGTCTTCCTGCAAACAATCTTCCTCGCTCGTGATACATTGCAGAGAGATTTTGGCCTCCAAAGCCAAAATATAACTGTTTTTCTTCGAGCTCAGGAGTTTCACATCCAAACAAATAAAACGACTCTTTGGTTTGATTTACGGAGCCCTCTCAACGTACAATTCCAAAGGTTTCGAGAGTTCCTGAAAGCTCTCTCCCTTGATCAGTCGAAGGCATACATTGACCTTCGGATCGCCGACAAGATCATCTACAAGTAAATTACTTTTTCCCGTTGTGTAGAGACGCGCACATATGCTCTCAGTTCTCGCCTCAGTTCTCGTCCTTGGCCTCATCCCTGCAGAGCATCCCATTGCTCCGTCACGTTCTTTGCCGGGCATCGAAGTCTTATCGATTTCAGCACCAGATATCATCGCATCCAATCTCAATATGCCACGGCTTTCTGCATCAGGTGCAATGTTGATCGATGCTGATAGTGGTCAAGAACTATTTTCCATTGCTCCGAATGTACGGAGGCCAATGGCAAGCCTCACAAAAATCATGACGGCGCTTATCATCGTTGAGCGGCATAGTCTCGATGAGATTGTCACAGTCGCGCCAATTGCCGAAGAGGTGAAAGGAAGCACAATCGGTCTTGTAGCAGGGCAGCGCCTTTCCGTACGTAGTCTCCTCTATGCCTTACTTCTGCCGTCAGCCAATGATGCTGCCTACGCACTTGCTGTTTTCGACAGTCGTAGTGTTGGAGGATTCGTACAACGAATGAATCAACGTGCGGAATCACTGGGACTCAAGAATACACATTTCACCAATCCTGCCGGCCTTGATCATCCTGATCAGTATTCAACTCCGAGAGATCTGGCATGGCTCACGGTTGCCGCTCTCAAGAATGACGATATTCGAACCATCGTCAGCACGAGAACTGCGAGAATCTCCGCGAGCGATGGAAAGGAATACTCTCTGAAAAATACGAATGAGATGCTCCACTACAATGCAAATGTCTTCGGTGTGAAAACAGGTACAACGGATAAAGCAGGCGAGTGTCTCATCATTCTGTTTACAGAGCGTGACCATCCGTATCTCTTCATCCTTCTTGGGTCATCCGAACGCTATGTGGACGGCCTGAAGAAGCTGCAAGCGGTTCATACCGCGCTTCAGTAAATTTGCCCATGAGCCCCCGTAAGACCTCCATACATTCCTGGCTGAGTCTTCGCATTCGGGTGCTCTGCTTCGCTGTATTTGCAGCGTCACTTTTTCTCCCGCCATACATACCGGAATCCGCGACAGCACCACCCGTGGACATAGAAACAGATGCAGATGGATACTTACTTGCCGAGGAAGGATTTCTCATGAAGACGTCCTCCCTGACAGAGCAGGGAACACGCAGTGCCTTCAGCCAGGGAATTATTCACACAGTCGAACCCGGTGAAAGTATTGCCAGTATCGCGAAAACTGCGTTTTTGAAACCAGAAACTATCCGTTGGGCAAATAATCTGTCTGATACTGCTGTTGTAAAAACAGGTCAAAAATTACTACTCCTTCCTGTGGACGGTATTTTTCATACGGTAAAACGCGGACAAAATCTGCAGATGATCGCGGATTTGTACAACGTTCCAGCACCGATCATCGCAGGACAGAATAAAATTAAAGGAGGGTACCTTCTGGCTGGGCAAGATCTTATTATCCCAGGGGGAAAGCCAATTGTTGAGGCAATAAAACCACCGAAAGTGATCGTAAACAAACCTAATTTTACGTTGCCGACAGTGCCAAATACGACAACGAAGAAGCCTGAGAAAGACTATACAATCGAAGCATCGTATGGAATTTTCCAGATGCCGTGTGATTGTTTCTATACCCAGTATTTTGGCGTTTCTCACTTTGGGATCGATCTTCAGCACAGAGGTGGCTCGCCTATTTTTGCCGCGGAAGTCGGCACTGTTATACGCGCCGATTACGGTTGGAACGGGGGTTACGGAAATGTCATTGAGATAGATCATGGCAACGGACTTGTGACGCTCTACGCCCACAATAAAGAACTGTACGTCAAAAAAGGCGATACGGTAACGCGAGGACAGCCGATTGCGTTCATGGGCAATACCGGCCGCGTACACGGACCGACTGGCATTCATTTGCACTTTGAAGTGCATGTGAATGGGACGAAGAAAAATCCAATTGTATATTTGCAGCAGTAAAGCAGTTAGGCAGTTAGCTTGTGGCAGTTAGCTTGTAGCTCAGAGCCCACTGCCAATTGCCAACTGCCCTATGGTCCCACCATCCACGTCGTTCTATTATCAAACAAATACTGTGCTGGATACATGCTCACGTCCTCATTCTCTTTCTGCATCTTCCCAAGGAGTGCGGATTTCTTTTCGCCGGTGATCAGAAAGAGTCTACTGGATGCATGCAAGAGCACAGGAAATGTCACGCTGATTCTATCGTGCACCGCGAAAGCGTCTGTGATCGTATGAATGACTTTTGTAGGACCGTATGCCTCTGGCCCGACTGGCGGAAATAGTGAGGCAATGTGTCCATCATCACCCATGCCGATGATCACGAGGTCAATGTGAGAAAGTTTCGCAATTTTTTGATCATAGTCCACGATACATTCGGTAAGAGGGAGTGACGTATCGGGGGCAATCATTTCCGCAACTACGGCACTGCGTGTGAGAACTGTCCCTTTGATCATGCGCAGATTGTTCTCTGGATGCGTGACGGGAACATACCTTTCATCAAGTAAGAAAAGGACAACCCGACTCCAGTCGATGTCACGCTCGGTCGAGAGAAGTGTGTAGACGGGTTTCGGAGTCGATCCTCCGCAGAGACCAATGGTTGCGGTTCTTCCACCGTGTTGTGCCTTCAAAATGGTGCCTGTAATCCAGCTGACAGCAGTTCGTACAAATTTCTCGCTCGTATCAAGTGGGATGATATTCATAGTGTGCAGCATAGCAGCTGCACAGAGCTACACGTAGAGACGTATACGTCTCGAGAATGCCCTCCCCTGCCTGCCGGCAGATGTGAGGTAACTACAACCACGTATGCCCAAACTTCGCGATAAAAGCATCTGCTTCTATTGGCCCGAGTGAACCAGATTCATAGATCGGTAGCGGAGTTTTTGGATCATCCAGATACTGCTGCACGGGATCTATAAGGCGCCAGCATGAGCGGACTTCTTCGGGATCTAAGTACCATTGCTGATTCCCGTTTATGGCTTCGAGAAGAAGCAAACTGTGCTCTACGAGACAGTCACCCATGCACACCAGTGGATCTTCCATGACGAGTGGCCGAAACGTAGGCTCGGTACCGCCGAGCTTGGTCTGCAGAAAAAGTTTCATACCTGCTTCACCTTGGAGAATAATATCAAGACGATTACGGCTTCCTTCCTTACCGAGAAGCGTCGGTGATTCTTGGAACTCGATAACGATGCGTGTCTCTTTTACTTTCAGCCTTTTTCCTGAGTGAAGGAAAAATGGCACACCTTCCCATTTTGATGCACGGGACATGAGCTTCAGCGCTGCAAACGTTGACGTCCGAGAGCTTGGAGCAACACCCTGTTCATCAGAGTATGCAGTCACGCTTTTTCCCGCCACGACGCCTGCGCCATACTGACCCTGCATGACGATGTCAGAAAAATTCACGGCTGGTGGCAGATAAAACTTTGTCACAGCATCTAGGCGAGCTGTTTTGATCTGCGTTGTGTCGCTCACAAGTCGCATCGTCAGGAGCGCAGCTATTTGAATGAGGTGACTCTGAAACATATCCCGCAGTGTTCCGACTGCGTCGAAGTACCCAGCTCTCCCTTCAAGTCCTGCAGACTCTGATGCCGTAATCTGTACGTGAGAGATGAGAGTATTTTTGAGGAGTCTTTCAATGACCGGATTCGCGTGACGCAAATAATAAGCGTTTCGTACTGCCTCTTTTCCTAAATAGTGATCAAGAATGTACGTTTCATGCGGCTTAAAGCATCCGGAAAGAACAGAATTTATCTCTTCAAAAGAGACAAGATCGTGACCGACGGGCTTTTCGACGATGCAACGAAATTCTCGCACGGCGTCAACTCGCCCTGAGCGAGCCGAAGGGTGGACTCCCCCTGCACAGAGATTCTTCAGTGTGGATTCGAATGCGGACGGAGGAATGGAAAGATACGCGAGACGGACAACGTCTGAGGTATCAGCTTCTAGTTTTGAAAGTTTTTCCGTTAGTTTTTTAAAATCCTGAACGGCATTGTACTGACCTACGTGATATGACAGATGCTGGAGCAGGGAATCTAGGACTTTCTGGTTCACCTCTAGAACATTTTCTTTCACCGCTGCAGCAACATGCGTCTTAAACTCTGCATCAGTCATAGGCGTACGTGCAAAACCTACGATGTTGTAGTGTTCAGGTAAACGCTTCTTGAGCGCTAAAAAATAGAGCGCAGGAAAAATTTTAATTTTCGCAAGATGCCCAGAAGCACCGAAGAGAATAAATGAGAAGGGACGGTTGGCGGCGAGCATGAGTGGAAGTGTAACAGGTGGTAGTGAGTAGGTGGTAGTGAGTACTAAAGTAAAATTGCAGTTGTGGAAGTTTCCTACTCACTACAAACTACTCACTACTCACTACTTCAGCGATGGAAGACCTCATGAATCTCCTTCAGACACTGGCCATTCCCTTCACTCGCTTTGACCACAAAGCCGTCTTTACGTGCGAGGAGTCGGAAGGACTCGATCAACCAATTCCTGGGGCACATACAAAACAACTTCTCTTGAAAGCAAAGAACAAAGAGATCTACGTGCTTGTGATTGTCATGCACAACAAGCGCATCGACACAAAGGCGCTTGCCAAAGAGTTTGGAGCACAGAGCTTTAGTTTTGCATCGCCAGAAAAAATGATGGAACTTCTTCATCTCACCCCGGGCTCCGTCACACCATTTGGACTCATA
Organism: uncultured Candidatus Peribacteria bacterium; assembly: GCA_964517585.1. Taxonomy (GTDB): domain Bacteria; phylum Patescibacteriota; class Gracilibacteria; order Peribacterales; family Peribacteraceae; genus JAGORY01. The sequence goes on from CAZFCB010000017.1 coordinate 13,064, forward strand.
TATGACACCGCGAGAGTGATCGACGTCATCTTCGATGAAGACGCGTGGACTATCGGGAAGTTCGCCTTTCATCCGATGATAAATACCGCAACGTTAACGATCGATCGTGCTGGATTTGAGGCGTTTATGAAACACAGCGGTCATAGTTTCACCGTACGATCAATACCCCAGAGAATAGACGCAGCTTGATTTTTCTTTGGAAGAAGTTCTACACTCCACTCAGACATCACCGCCTATCCAGAGTGACGCACATGGGAACTGGCCCGATACGATGCGTCCCCCAACCCTTCGTCGCTACGCTCCTCAGGGCAAGCCGCGAAAAGGGTGGGAATTCCAGCCCCTCACGGGGAACGATAGCCTATATCTGCTCTCTTCCCTCACAGGGATAGGGATTTATTCCGAATAAAATTTCCCGGTCGCGGGTCAGTCAGCGGGTCAGGAGACCCGAACGGAACATGACAGCGGGTCAGGAGACCCGCCCTGAACTTACTACTTACTTCTTACTACACTTCCCCCTATGTCTTCTCTCTTCACCTCCGAATCCGTTACCGAAGGTCACCCAGATAAACTCTGCGACCAGATTTCAGATGCCGTTCTCGACTACGCTCTCAGTAAAGACCCGACATCGCACGTCGCGTGTGAGTGTTTAGCGACCACGGGCCTTGTCGTCATCGCCGGTGAAATCAGTACACATACATACATCCCGATGGCACACGTTGCACGCAAGGTCATTGAGGAAATCGGCTACAACGACGGTATCTTCGGATTTGATCACAAGGCGTGTGCTGTCATGGTGTGTGTTGGTGAACAGAGCGCCGATATCGACCAAGGTGTGACTGCGGAGAAAACTGCCACAAAAGAACAGGGAGCAGGTGACCAGGGACTCATGTTTGGTTTCGCGTGTGACGAGACGCCCGAACTGATGCCGATGCCGATTGCAATGGCACACAAGCTCACAAGAAAGCTCTCAGAGGTACGCAAGAGTAACGGACTGGATTATCTGCGTCCGGACGGCAAGAGCCAGGTCACAATCGAATACAATGATGATGGCACACCAAAGCGCGTGCAGACAGTCGTTATTTCTACGCAACACTCAGATCATGTGTCGCACGAACAGATCTGTAAAGACATCAAGAAGCACATCATCGAACCCGTATGCGGCACGTATCTGGATAAGGACACGATCTACCACATCAATCCCACGGGCCGCTTTGTGATCGGAGGCCCTCCTGGTGACTGTGGACTGACTGGCCGCAAAATAATTGTGGATACGTACGGTGGATACAGCCGTCACGGTGGTGGTGCATTCTCCGGAAAAGACCCAAGCAAAGTGGACCGTAGTGCTGCGTACGCCGCTCGCTACGTCGCCAAGCACGTCGTAAAGGCTGGCCTTGCGAAGAAGTGCGAAGTGCAAGTGGCGTACGCCATCGGTGTCGCGGCTCCGGTTAGCCTGAGGGTTGATACGTTTGGTACCGGAAAAATTTCTGACCGAGCCCTAGAGAAAGCCGTTTCTTCGATCTTCGATCTTCGTCCAGCAAGCATCATTAAAGACTTAGATCTTCTCCGTCCGCAGTACCGACAAGTTGCTGCCTACGGACACATGGGTCGTGAAGACTTAGATGTGCGGTGGGAGAAATGTGATCGCCTCGATGCGTTGATTGCCGCCGCAAAGTAAGCATCACAACACCGAATTTTTGGCATTGATACGCGCTATTTCTTCGTCGTCTGACAAAATATTTGCGCACTTTCATTTGCGAGGATCATGCTATGCGCATGCAGCTCCACTCTCATTACTCACATCATCGTAATTCTCTCCGTGAGCAACGAATAATTCTCAAGTTTACTGATGAGATGCATGAACCAGAATTTCATCGTGATCAACCTCCTCTAAAACCTGGACCTGGAACGTCATATGAGCAGAGTGTTGAAAGGGTGCAAATGATGTATCAGGATATTCGCTCAAAGGTTAAGCCACCAACAGGGTCGAATGAAGAAGGTTGGTGGAATCAGTGACCTGAAGAAAGGATTTTTATATACTCGTAATCCTCGATCCTGGATAGTAATACTGCAAAATTTGCTCTGCGCTACGGCCTTCCAGCGCCTGTCCTTTCGCTCCGCAGCCAGACATCCCGACTCCATGGCCCCGAAGCGTCATACCGTTACACCAGGGATCCGGCTTTGACGAAAAAATATCTGCGAAGGGGAAATTTTTCCACCCGACTTCCGCAGGTGAGCGCGTACGTCCGTCATCCGAAGAAAAATACGGCGGCTTGATGATTGTGCCATCGAACGTCAGAACATCACCCTTCGTACTAGTAACTGCTGTGAGCCAACGCGGATTTGCAGCTGTAAAATTCACCCCTGCATATGACTGGAAAACTGCCGGATCATCTGAACCGTCATACGGCATGCCAGGAAATTTTCGATTCGCTGGATTCGTATAAAACGCTGCGTACGTGCGAGCTGCGATGGCGAAAGCGCGTTGTTTTTCGTACGGTTCTGTATCAGGTTCTTCTGCAATACCTGTCATATAATCCTCCATCGGCAGTTCATTGATGAGTGAAAGCACTCCATTGACGATTCTACATTCGATGACTCCTCGATACGAACGCGTCTTTCCTGCAATGCCATTCACCGTAAGAATTCCGCTCACTGTTGAGGAAAATCGGATCACTGGCGCTGAGAGTACTCGGTCTCCTTTATTTCTCACTTCACACTCACTGCCACGAGGAAGAAGATCAAATGTTGTGCCGCCACGCACATCGGCATTATTCATCGAACCATTATCTGAGAACACGACCGATGGCGCGACGGACGCACTCAGCCTGATGCGAATATTCTTGGATTTTTCGGATGAGAATGGCGTTCCGGATGACACAAAGGAGCTCTGGGATGGTGAAGATGATGAGAATGCAGATGGTGATGCAGTGAGCCGCGATTGTGGACGGATACGAGGAACCAATTTCGTACTCCTTTGCTGGACTTGAGGTACGACGATGAGCGCATTATTATTACCGCTAAAAGGATTGATGTATTCACCGGTCCTCGCACGACGTCCGGACACCAAAAGTGAAAAGTGAAGTCCTCCTATGTCCATGGAAAACGAACCAGCATCCATAGGTGCCTGCACTATGAGCTGAAGATTGACCGTTTCAAAGGCTGGCAAATCAGACTGAAGAAGAATCCCTTTCGTCACTGGAACCTGCGCTACGCCAATATCAAGCCATAGCTTTATTCGCTGATCTGACAGGCGAATATCAGCTACTTTCTTGCCATCGTACGCGCCAGATTTATCCGCTGTGTACGCAAAGCTCAGACGTTGTTTGCCACCAGGGTTAATGGAGATGACATTGCGGCCAGTGAATGAAATCCCAGGCGCAGGCGTGAGTGCATCTGGTGAATTGAGGTTGGTAGACGGAGCGCTAGCAGAAGATTGCGTCGTCCTTGGAAATGTCACTGACCCATCAGGCTTGCCGTTCTGAACGTTTTTCACAATCTGTCCAAATGCTTCGGCAACGTAATATCCAGGGCAAAGAGTGGAGAGAAGATCGCGGTGACGGACAATCGGGGCATCGAATTTCTTACCATGAAACTGCACAGATTTTTTTGTATCAATGTGATACTCGTTTGCGAGAGTTGAGAGTAGATGTTGTAGTCCTCGCACCTGCGCATCGGATGGTTGTTCTATTTCGAAATTGCCCATCAGAACGATACCAATGGAACCAACGTTATTGCAGTACGCATGTCCTCCCACCACGTACTTGCCGCCAAGTCTTCCTTCATACACCTTGCCATTTTCATCGATGAGAAAATTGTACCCGACGTCTCCCCATCCTTTTGTTAATGCATGATATTTATACAGTGCACGAACGCGCTCTACGGCTGGCCGTGGATCATCTTTAACGACTAGCGCTGCATGGTGCACAACGAGTAATTTTACATCTTTACTGTACTGCAGCGACCAACGGTAGGAGCGACCTTGCGCATCTTTTTTCACAGTTGAACCCATCTGAAATTCGGACGGATAATGTTGTTGGGCTGATTGACAGTCCTTCACTCGCTGACTCGCTGAGCCACTATCACCACCAGTGTCACCTTTGTTCGCATCATTGTTATCAGTCGGTTCCGGCATCTGCGCATCAAAAAGATAACTTTCCTCTGCACCCCAATCATTTCTGGAAATAACAGATGGCAAAGAAATGGCTGAGGACGCAGCGAGACGTGTTCGTACTGGTTCATGCGACACGGTAATCGGATGAATGTCCGAAATATTCGCGATATTTTTGGTGCGAACTGCCGTGACACCCTTGGGAACCATGATGAGTTCTGATTCTCCGCCGACACCGTTATCACCATCATCGTGGTACACCTGCCAATCCGACCAACCGAGATCTGTCTTCGTACTGTAGCTGAATGATGAAGTCACCATGCGCACACTCAATGCGTCAATCGGCGCGTCAAATGTTCGTATGAGCACTGGCTCTTCTCTCGCAAAAACTGGTACTGCTGGAACAAATTGTGCCAATAATACTGACATCAGCGCCAATGGTAAGAGCGTCCTCATGTTCATGAGGAACGCATTATAACCGGCATCTGCACAAACTCAGGTTGACGATTCTGTGAGCGTACCCCCTGATGGAAAGCAGCGTGTATATTCCCGCTCTCCAACTCAACTAACGAAAAGCATTATCCGGACTTTTTCATGATCTGTTCGTACGCATGTGTCATCACTGCAACGGAGAAATGCGTTTTCACAGTACGAATACCTTCCGTAGCGAGCGTCGATCTGACGACGGGATCAAGCAATGTTCTGAGTGCAGACTCTAGTTGTTCTACTGAACCAGCCCTCACGATCAGCACGTCTTTCCCGTGCTCGAGGTACTGTGCAATGCCGCAGGCATCAGTGACAACCGTTGCGACTCCGCGTGCCATTGCTTCGGCAGCTACAAGGCCAAATGGATCATGATCAGAGGAAGGAAGCACAAAAACATCGAGTGATCGATACAACTTTTCGAGATCAGTCACATGCGAATATAATTTGATTCTCTCGACACCAATTCTCTGAGCATCTTCAAAGATGAGCGAGCGCAGATAGCCTTCCTCGCTCCCAATTCCTACGATCGTAAGATGTATGTCAGGAAGATTCTGCAATGCGCGGATGAGCACATCAATACCCTTTTCTTTGCTTAATCGTGCGATGACACCGACATTGACTTCCTGACCACATGCGGGAGTTTTGGGAAGCATCGGAGGAGCAGAGGGAATGCCATTTGGAATTGCGATCACGCGTTTCTCATCGAATCCAATTCTGATCATCTTCTGTTTACTGAGCTCGGATACACACACGATCGTCGCATGCTCACTTGCTTTTTTGAGTGCTCCGAGCCATGGATTTTTCGTGAGCCACCGACCGATACGGTCGTGCTCCACCCACACTACGTTCATGCCGTTTTCAGAAGCCCACTCGGTGAGAAGAATTTTTTCCGAGAGACTGAGCATCACGATGACATCCGGCTTCCTCGGTAGTGCCTTGATTGCTGCGATCAGTTTTTTCTTCATTGCATTCTTCCGCCACAGAAAACTCATTGCGAGCCACAGTGTGACGGGTGGAAGACCAATCCGAAGATGCTGTGTGTCTACACCAATCTTTGTCAACATCGCCGAAAGATGATGGCATTGCCCAAGAAAATGTAGGGCGTGCCCGCGTTCAAGAAGGCAGGAAGCTAACCACTCCGTCTGATGCTCGGCTCCGCCTCGAGCGCTCTCGTAGGGAAATCTGGTAAAAAGAATACGCATACAATCCAAGTGTAGCCGAGCTCACGACTATAAAGTCCAGGAATGAAGAAGGTCGAGAATAGTTCTCTCCACCTCATCTGACCGATACGAGGTACACACGACAGCATCAGCTCCAGCTGACTTCGCCTCAGCTGCATTTTGCGGACTATCCGAGGAACTCACGAGTGCAATACGACAGTTCGGATTTTTCTCTTTCAGATAGGCGATAATTGCCGGGCCGTTTTCACTTGGGATGTAGTAGTCGATGAATGCTGCACTGATGTCTGGGTGCGCTTTCATGAGTGTTTTTGCCTCTTCTGTCGTTCCAGCCGTCACAATATCTCCGTCCCAGCCTGCGAACTTCAACATGTGCCTGAGAAAAAGAATTTTCTCATGGGAATCATCGGCGATGAAAAACGTTCTCATGCACGTGGTGTAATAACCTTCTGTCCACCCATGTACGGCCGGAGGACTTCCGGGATCGTCACTGAACCATCTTTGTTCTGATAAATTTCGAGGATGGGAATGAGGATACGTGGAGATGCAATACAGGTGTTATTGAGTGAATGGCAAAATTTCTTTGTGCCATCCACAGCCTTGTATTTGATGTTGAGACGTCGAGTCTGAAAATCGTAAAACGTTGAACAGCTGTGCGTCTCACCGTAGCTTTTTCGGCTCGGCATCCACGTCTCAATGTCGTTCTTGTACACCTGCCCACGACCCATATCACCAGTACAGACATCGACAACGCGGTAGGGCAGTTCGAGTGCCGTGAGAATATCTTCCGCATTCGTCAGGATTTCTTTGTGCATCAGAGCACTGATCTCAGGATCGTTTTCGCAGAGAATCACTTGCTCTACTTTCTGAAACTGATGAATACGATATAGGCCGTGAGTATCCTTCCCATATGTTCCTGCTTCGCGCCTGAAACACGGAGAGATGCCGCAGTATTTTCGGGGTAATCCGGAGAGTTCCAGTAGTTCATCTTTGTGATAGCTCGTGACCGATACTTCGGATGTACCGATCAAGTACGCTTCGTCGGATTCGATGACGCCGCCACGCTCTTTTTGGACACCAACCGTGTACGCCTGCTCTTCACCGCCAGGGAAATAGCTTGTGCCCATCATGGCATCGTAGTGCACCATCAAAGGCGGAGCGAAGGGCGTGTATCCTTTCTTCACGAGTGAATCGAGAGTGAACGCGAGGATCGCCATCTCGAGCCGCACTCCGTCGCCTTTTAAGAAATATGTCCGTGCTCCAGCGATTTTCACAGCGCGTGGAACGTCAACAATATCGAGTGAGGTACCGAGCGCAATGTGATCGAGTGGATTGAAGGAGAATGACGGGAGTTTTCCTTCTTTTCTAATTTCCACATTCTGTGTGTCATCTTTTCCCACTGGGACTGTGGGAAGAGGCGGTGAGGGAAGTTGCAAAGCAATCGCTATCCATTCGCTATCGAGTAGTGCCAAACTTGCTTCGGAAATTTTCAGATCATCGGCAAGCTTCTTCATTGCTGCGATCACTGTTTCTTTTTCAGTTTTATCTTTGATCGTCGGCACGGTTTTGCTCACTGCGTTCCTTTCGGCCTGCATTTTCTGGACGCTCGCCATCATCGCCCTGCGCTTTTCATCGAGTGTCAAAAACGCACGAATATCGACTTTCACGTTCTTCACTGTGCAAGCATGTTCGTATGACTCAGGATTCTGCCGCAGATGGTCTAGGTCGATCATGCGCGAATGGTAGCACGCAGGCAGCGGCGCGGGAATCCAGATGGCTCGGTGTAGATTTCTTGACACAAGAGGTCTACAGGGTAGAATTTTCAACTCTATGGCCAGCCATCACGTTCTCATTGGGGCAAAACAGTGTCTGGACATCGTAGACGGACTCGACTTGGATTACGGGATCTCTGCAGCAGTTGAGCGTTCAGATGACGGGACTGCGATTGTCAGAATTGTCGGAGGTGATTCCAAAAATGTAAAAACCGCTCTTGCGGAAGTACTCATGGAAATTGGAGGAAGTTTTGTGGAGAAAGAGGCGGGCGACGAGATGTGAGTGGGAACCGATAAGTAAGGAATGAACAAGAGTGAAATGATTTGTGGGATGTATAAAAAAACACTTCCTCACATTGCGTAAACACTAATAAAATGCTAAAATAGCAAGATATCTACATAAAAATTTATGACGAATAACCAGAACCAAAAAGAGGGGGGAGAAACTGGAAAAATGCAGCCAGTTTCTGCGCAGGAGAAATCCGATAACAACATCGGCGATTCTCGCGAAACATCGAAAAAAGAGGTGAGTGATGACATACGAACACAACTGGAAACATTGCAAGTAGATGTGGAGAGTGATCAATCTATCCGATGGACAAAAGGTGACTGGACTGAATACGAAAAACCCTACCTCGGCGAGCCTAGTTACTTTGGAACGACCTTCACCATCAATGGCATTGAGACTTATTTCGTCGTATCGAAAACTGGCAAACATGTAGGAATGCTTCGGAAAGGAATAGACACCTCATATGTACAGCAAACTACCATGTCACTGGTCCCAAGGAGTGTTGCAGACTATGTCTATGATACGCGGCTGAGAAATGCCGTGATGGAGAGAGACGTCACTCCAACTATTGAACGGTATATTGGTGAGTACGCTCTCGTTTCGAAAGGCGAACTTCATTATCTGACTCGTAAAGATAACCCCACATACACAATTGCAGTCTTGCAAAAACAAGATTCCGGCAGCGTCAAAATGCTCAGTTACCCTTTGGTACATACAGATATTGGTTCGTCTACGCTGCGTGAATTTCAGTCGATGCAAGAACTGGAGGAATCTTTGGTAAAAGGCAGTTACTTTGAACGCTCCCTAGAGCAGCGAACAAAAAATGCGAGAGCACTCGCAAAAGTCGTTGCCGAGTCCCTGCAGAAAATTGTTGCTGGTATTCCGGATTTGACTGTGAAAGCAATCTTCACACCGATGCAAGGAAAGGACCACTTCCAAGGTGTTGTTTCTGGATGGGAGATACGATGGAATCTTGAGAATACCGCACAATTACAGGGTAAGGTGTGGATAGATCTAGACCGTAAGGATCCAATCATCTTTGAGAAGAACGTCTACATCGCAGATCACTTAACTCAATTTACGACAGATACCTTTACAACGCCAAGTAATGAGAGAAGGCGTTTTCCTGAATTACGCTCCTTCAAGGATATAGATGATTTTTCATTCTTCATCCGTAAGGAATTTAGCTACTTCGCACAAAAAGATCTACCTGCTGAAGAAGAATTTATCGTAGGAGGTAGTGTTGATAAATTTTCAAATTCAATAGTAGAGACATTTGGTGCAACGAAAAATGACGTCATTCGTGCACTCAATATATTCTTTCGCGGAAGATATCTTGCCGAGAGTCGAACAGGTCAATTGCTGAAAGATTTATTCCATAGCCGTTGGAGGGTTTATGATTTTAACAATGTAAAGAAAATCTCTGATCAATTCGGATATGATTTCTCAACCTTTGACTCAGAAAATGACATTATTCAATTAATTGCATGCATGCAATTAGTGGGTGACGTCAATTTTCTAGAGATCGTGACCTTTATCAAGGAAGGAGCGATCGATAATCTGGGTTATTCTTTTGAGCCTACACGAAGTGGAGATACTGTAGATGCAAAGCGTGACATTTCCGCGCTGCGGACTCTCAGCATTCGATTCAACCGTGAGTTTAATAAATACCATGAGGCACACAACTATAAATACGATGGAAATGAACCTCGACTGAGCAAAGAATGGGTGTCTTCCGAGTGGAAGAAAATTCAAAGTGAGCGTGAACACTGGATCAAAAATAGCACCGATATGAAAAATGGCGCTCCTGTCCCTATAGATCTTCTCGTACTTGGTGAAGTAGATTCAACTGTTGCGCATTTTCAGTCAAAAATACCCGAGCTCGTCGATGTCATCAATGCTCACCCTCGCCAAAAGGGAAAGGGGGAATTTCTTGGAAATTTATGGGCAAAGGATACGTCTGAATTCCAGAAACGACTGGATCAAATGCCAGAGAAAATATCAAAGCATAAAGCAGAATACGAATCTGGCGAACGACATTTGCTGGTGTGGTTTATCAGCCATGGGTCTCAAGAAGAGGGAAGAAATACGCTTGCATACCCAGTATCGCTTCTTGAAAAACTTGATCCGCGCTACACCTCAATGGTGTATGACTCGTGTTATGGAGGAAGGCATTTACTCGACAATGAACGTAGTTGGGGTTCTCAGAAGTTCGTTCCAGTCATATCGCCCGCCACGAACCAAGCAACGCCAACGCTGCCACGACAGGATGTGTACGACATGTTCCGTGAAGCGTATGAAGAAGAAGAAGAAAAAACACTCGTAAAAAATGGTAGAGAGGTAAAAGGAACATACAAAAAAGCAGACCTGAACGGAGACGGTATTGTGAATATTGCGGAATTGCACCTTTGGATGGATAGAAATTCCATCGCACAGGACCCCGTCGTGTACGACGACAAAGGAAACCTCATCGCGGTCAATCAGCCAGAAAATCTCATGCAGAAATACATGGAGACGGTTGGCGAGAAAGGTAATCGCACAGAGCTTCTCCAGCGACAGAGTAGGGAGGAAGGCCGGCCGTTACCTGAAGAAGATGCGCAAGCTCCACGTGATTCAGGCCAGGTATTAGATCGTGAAATCTTCAGATTACCGGAAATTCTTGGTCCGTATAAGATTGAGAAGATGGGCAATAGCTGGATTTTGAGAGAACGAGTTGCCCCAGAACGTGAGCTCGCTAGGCTTTACCAAAAGGTACGCGAAGAAAATACACTCCAATATCAATATCTGCTCTATAGGAGCCCCCAACCGGATGACTTCCTCCGTGCTTATGAAGGGGAATTTCGCAGCCTGAAAGATGCAGCAGATGCCTTGCGGACTGATAGGCCTCTGTACCGAGCGCTTGTAGAGCATCGAGTACATGCGAACGAACATCGTACAGATTTTCTGAAGGAAATTGACCCACTCATCGCAGAAGGAATTCTCCTTGAACCAATCCTACGCAATGCGCCAGATCAAAGCTTCTTTGGAGGCGAACGAGATAATGTCCGTTGGCACGAAGTCAGTGGGTGGTACGTAAAGTTTATAGACAACTCTACAAAAGAACGCGAGATAGGAGATCTCGGTAGGATCATTATCGACACAAAAAGCAGCCTTCCTTTTCACTACCTCTACTATGAGGCTCGGAGTAACGGTTACAAAGAATACCACTTCGCTACTGCATTCGATTGTGTCGAGGGTTTGAAAATCATCAGAGAAAAAGATATCAAGCCGCTCATCGAGCTTGCTGATGCTAGTAGCTATGTAGCAGCATTTGCCGATCAGCTGGAACAATATTTCGGCATACCTCGACAAAAAGCGATCCGCGCTGTGAATGGTGTCTTTGAACATCCAATTGTTGCTGAATCAAAGTCAGACTCATTCTATCGTGAAATTATAAATTTAAGCGAATTGACCACAGAAGAAATTGCAGATCGCTGGAAAAAATCAGCAGAGATTGGTAAAGCGCTAGATTTAGACTTTTCTGATGTTACTGCAAAAGATATCGACAGTATCACGGAATGTATGTATCTGTCGGAAGCGACGTATGCACTTGAAATTCTCAATGCAATGAAACAAGGAAAGCTTGGTCATCTTGGTTTTAGTTTTGAGCAGAATCGAAAAAAGGTTGATCCTGCACAGGATCTCTCAACGATCATGATCCTTTCACGCCAACTTGAGAAAAACCCCGGGAGATTCGACCTTGGAATATTAAAAAGAGATTTTTTGAAACTTACAAAACTTCGCGAGGAATCATTTACAAAGAGCGAAGAGCTCCGTGACGGGAAACAGGTCCCCATTGATGTTGTATTTATTGGCGAGGTCGACAGTGTGATTGCGAGTTTCTCAAACGACGTACCGTCATTAATCGACTCATTAAATCGTGGGCCTCACCAGATCGACGAAAATGGAAAACCTCTCGGAAAAATGATAGATACTTTGTGGGCCACAAATCACAATGAGCTACTCACTCGTTTTGAGGAATACAAAGAAATTCAGCGCAAACCAGAATACCAAAACGGGCAAAGGCACCTTGTACTCTACTTCCTTGGCCACGGTAAAGAAGACGGAAGTGGCTGTAGTCTTTGCGAGCCAGGTGAAGTTATGGAAATTATGGACCCAAAAATTTCGACATTGTTTTACTCTTCTTGCTTCGGAGGAAAGCAATTGCTTAGAATCGCTGACAAAGACTCGAGTCGCATGAGGGTCAATGTGTTTACGAGTGGAAGTAACGTATCTATTCCGATCAAACATGATCAATACACAGCAGAGCTCCTAAAACGAGCTCATCATGAAGTCGAAAGAACAATAGTGGTAAAAGGCAGGACTGTTCATAAAAAATGTGCCGCAGCAGATATTAACGGTGATGGGATGGTCACCCTTGGAGAATTGCGCTTCTGGATGGACAGCGTTATCCAGTACCAAGATCCTGTCAGCTTTGATGCTCACGGTAATCAAATTACCAGTACGGACTCCCTCAAGAGTGAGGAGGCCCTTGTATAGCTAGACCCTTTCGCGAAGTCGGGGCTTGGCGTATACTCCCGTGACTTATGGAAAATCGTCCGTTTCGACTCGTAGCACCGTACACGCCTAAAGGTGATCAGCCGAAAGCGATTGAAAATTTGGTGAAAGGCATGAAATCGGGTCAGAAGCACCAGACGTTACTTGGCGCCACGGGTACCGGAAAAACATTCACGATGGCAAATATGGTGCAACAACTCCAGCGTCCGACGCTTGTGCTTGCTCACAATAAAACACTGGCTGCACAGCTCTGTTCTGAGTTTCAGACATTCTTTCCTGAGAACGCAGTCAGTTATTTCGTTTCGTACTACGACTATTACCAGCCGGAGGCGTACTTACCTACGACGGATACGTACATCGAGAAAGACGCGAGTATCAATGAAGAAATTGCCAAGTTCCGTCACGCAGCAACCTTCAACCTCCTGACGCGGAAAGACGTCCTCATTGTCTCGTCTGTGTCCTGTATCTACGGACTTGGCGACGTGCAGGATTATGAAGCGCTCGCCATCACCGTGAAGCGCGGACAGCCGTTTCAGAGACAACGATTTTTGCGGCTCCTCACGGATATTCAGTACACACGGAGTGGCATGAGCTTCAAGCAAGGGATGTTCCACGTCCTCGGCGACACAGTGGAAGTCTTCCCGCCGAGTGGGGACACCGTTCTTCGCTTTGAGATGGCGTTCGATGAAATCGAAACGATCCAAGAGGTGGATAGCTTCACCGGCGAAGTGCTCACGGAACTAAACGAGATCAAAATTTTCCCTGCCGCCCACAACGTCACAACGAAAGAAAAAATAGACGGTGCCATTTCGAGAATCGTCGACGAGGTGAAGCTCCAAGAGAAGCACTTCCTCGACATGAAAGAATTCGCCAAGGCAGAACGTATCCGCACCCGTACGGAATACGACATGGAAATGCTCAAGGAAACCGGCTATTGCACTGGCATTGAGAACTATGTTCGCTACCTCGGAAATCGTGAACCTGGCACGCCACCCGAGACTCTTCTGGATTATTTTCCAGAGGATTTCATGATGTTCATCGACGAATCGCATATTTCACTGCCGCAGATTGGTGGCATGCATGAAGGGAATCTTCAGCGCAAAAAAACGCTGATCGACTATGGCTTTCGTCTGCCGAGCGCGATGGATAACCGTCCGCTTAAATTTCAGGAATTTGAGGAGCGTGTTGGCCAATGCGTCTACGTCTCTGCAACACCCGGACCGTACGAATACAAAAATACGGAGAAAAAGCACATCGTAGAACAGATCATCAGACCTACGGGGCTTCTGGATCCGCAGGTTTCAATCCATCCGAAGAAACATCAAATTGATCACATCACGAAAGAGATCAATGCAACCATCAAGCGCGGCGAGCGCGTACTGATCACAGCCTTGACCAAGAAGAGTGCGGAGGACCTCGCTCAGTACTTCCAGAACGCTGACTATAATGTGCGTTACCTCCATAGTGACATCGAGACAATGGAACGCGTGGAAATACTGCGACAGTTACGCGCAGGCGACATCGATATTCTCGTCGGTATCAACCTACTGCGTGAGGGGCTCGATCTGCCGGAGGTAAGTTACATCGCGATTCTCGATGCCGACAAACAGGGTTTTCTTCGCTCTCGCGATGCTCTCATCCAGACCATCGGCCGCGCAGCCCGCAATATCAGCGGGCATGTCGTGCTGTATGCGGATGTGATCACGCCAGCGATGAAAGGTGCCATGGACGAAACCGATCGTCGTCGT
>CAZFCB010000018.1:0-7523 GCA_964517585.1 uncultured Candidatus Peribacteria bacterium
GGGCTCCAACTCGTTGTTCGCATCATATTTCAGAAACTATTTCATCCCCCTTTCGGGGTGCTTTTCACCTTTCCCTCACGGTACTATCCGCTATTGATCTCTCAACCTGTTTAGCCTTGGAAGGTGGTCCTCCCAGATTCGGGCCGGATTACACGTGTCCGACCTTACTCAGGAATCCCTCACCGTGCACTCGCGTTTCGACTACCGGGCTATCACCGTCTATGGCCGACCTTTCCAGGTCGTTCGTCTACGTCTGTGCAATCGGGTTATGAGGGTCCTACAACCCCTACGAGCAAGCTCGTAGGTTTGGGCTTTTGCCTTTTCGCTCGCCACTACTAAGGCAATCTCTAGTTTGATTTCTTTTCCCCTGTTACTGAGATGTTTCAGTTCACAGAGTATACCTCCCGACCTCGCTTCTGGTTTCGATACACATTTTATAGCAATGATATACTGTGCTAGTGAGTAGTGAGTAGTGAGTAGTTGGTAGTGAGTAGAAGACTATTGTCTACAACCTACTCACTACAACCTACTAACTTCTCTGTGCATTCAAAAACAAAAGTGAGGTCGGGTCATTCTCTATTAAGAGAGTGGGGTTTCCCCATTCGGAAATCTTCGGCTGGTAGCGCCTGCCTAGCGGCTGACCGAAGCATATCGCAGCTGGCCACGTCCTTCATCGGAGTTGAGAGTCGAGGCATCCATATGATGCGTTGAGTAACATATATTTTCGAGACTTACTTGATGCCTTACGGCATACAAGGAAGTGAAATTGTGCTGTTCACGTACCATGACGCGGGCAATACGTAGACACGTATGGCACACGCTAGGTGTGAACATGAATCATTATTGATTGTTAACTGCCTTTGATGACAATGAACACGGTGGGGAGGAACACCCTGTCACCCTTCGACTCGCTCGACTTACGTCTCGCTTGCTCAGGGTGTTTCTTCGCTCGCGCTCAGAAACAAAAAACGGGTGGCTCGCGCGCACCCGTAGAACCACGGCTCCAGAGGAGCTAATAGTGCTACGGGTACGTACGGTTAAGATGCATAGTGCTGAGGCATTGTACTCAGAGAAAGAGTAGGGTCAAGTAGAAACGAGAAGAAAACTGGAAGGCTGAAAAAAGGCAGAGGAAAGCCCGGAAAGACTGCTCTAATTTTGGCAGAAAAAAATGGGTTCTGTAATCTTCAAAAGTCTTTATTTTCTCTCTGGCACTGGAACAAATTTTTCGTACGCTTTGATAACTGCATTCGCGATTGTCGTCTCGAATTACAGCAAACGCTAAGCTATTTCTTCAGTTCTGCTTCTGACAAAAAAAGCGGCCCGAAGGCCGCTTTTATGGATCACGAGAATGATCTGACTACTTGGCATCGACGGCGTCATCGTCATTCTCGACGGCTTCCTTCAGCTCTTGCTTCTGGGTTGCGCCGCCTTCTTCGACGTCAATTTCGCCTTCCTCAATGCCCTTCTTCACTGCATCAGGATCTTCTTCGTCAAGGTCGAGGTCGGAGATTTTGTCCGTCGATGGGATCAGATCTTCACTCTCCTCTTCTTCATCGAAGCGTGTCTTGAGCTTCACCACTTCGGCATCAGCACCATCGAGTTTTACGATGGGCGCCTCAGCTGGTACTTCGTCAGAGAACTTGAGAAGGTCGACTTTTAATCCGAGTGCCTGCAATTCTTTGACGAGAACGTTGAAGGATTCCGGAGTCGATGGCTTCTTGATTGGTTCGCCTTTCACGATGGACTCATACGCCTTGCTGCGGCCTACGACGTCATCGGACTTGATCGTGAGCATTTCCTGAAGAACGTGACCAGCTCCGTACGCTTCCAGAGCCCAGACTTCCATTTCTCCAAAACGCTGACCTCCGTGCTGCGCCTTGCCGCCAAGAGGCTGTTGCGTGACAAGCGAATACGGACCGACGGAACGAGCGTGGATTTTATCTTCCACAAGATGGAGAAGCTTCAGCATGTACACGTATCCAACCGTTGTGAGCTGGTTGAATGATTCGCCAGTGCGGCCATCCATGAGCTGAACTTTTCCAGACTCTGGTAACTGAGCAAGCTTCAAGAATTCAATGATCTGTTGTGTCGAGATTCCATTGAGCGCGGGAGTTGCCATCTTGAGGCCAAGCACCTGACATGCCCAACCAAGATGTGTCTCGAGAACCTGTCCGATGTTCATACGTGACGACACACCGAGTGGGTTTAAGATAATATCGACGTATCGGCCATCTGCAAGGAACGGCATATCTTCTTTCGCGACGATGCGTGCGACGACACCTTTGTTTCCGTGACGACCGGCCATCTTATCACCCACTTGAATTTTACGTGTCTGAGCGACGAAAACTTTGATCTGCTTGATGACACCGGTCGGAAGCTCGTCACCTTCTGAGCGATCGAAGACGTGAACGTCCACGACTTTTCCTCCAGCGCCTCCAGGAAGCCGTAGCGAGCTATCTTTTACATCTTTAGCTTTGTCTCCGAAGATGGCCTGAAGAATACGTTCTTCTGGTGTCAGCTCGGTTTCACCCTTCGGCGTGATCTTACCGACGAGAATATCTCCTTCGTGCACAGTCGCACCGATGCGAACAGTGCCGTCAGCATCGAGGTCTTTGAGCTTTGCTTCACCAACGTTTGGGATGTCTCGTGTCACAGTTTCGGAACCTAGTTTCGTGTCACGAACGTCTGTGATGTACGACTCAATATGAATGGAGTCGAAGTGACCCTGTTCTACAACGCGGTCTGAAATAATGATGGCATCCTCGAAGTTATATCCACCCCAAGGCATGTAGGCAACAAGGAGATTTTGGCCAAGAGCAAGCTCTCCACTTTCGACGGACGAACCATCAGCAAGAACGTCTCCGGCCTTTAGTTTCTGGCCTGACTCAACTTTTGGACGCATGTGAAGACATGTTCCTTGGTTACTCCGAGTGTAGTTATCCAATAGATGTACTGCTTTCTTTCCTGAGTGATACATGACCACGATTTCACGTGCGTCAGCAGAGAGTACTTCTCCGTCATCAGCCGCAAGGAGAACGTGACCAGATGCACGAGCCGCAATGCTCTCCACACCCGTACCGACAAGTGGAGCCATGGGTCGGATGAGTGGTACTGCCTGACGTTGCATGTTCGTACCCATGGATGCACGAGTGTTGTCATCGTGCTCTAGGAACGGAATGAGTGATGTCGAGACAGAAAGAATTTGCTTTGGTGAAATATCGACGTGGGTTACGTCGCGTACGTGAGCCAAAACTGGCTCACCGTGTTTGCGCGCGTGTACACGCGTGCTCAAGAATTCTCCATTGGCATTGATGGCACTATTTGCCTCGACGATCGTCAGGTGACGTTCGCGGTCTGCATCAACGTAATTCTCTCTGCGCACAATGTACGCGCGCACTGGCACCTCAGTTTTGCCGTCGTGCTTCAGAGTGCTGATGACTTTGGATGCAAGTTGCTTTGTGTCGACGATTTCACCTTCTTTGACAATAATTTTATTACCGTCCTTCAAGGTCACATCAATGATGCGACCAAGCAATGCATCTGCGTCCATTTTCACGGTGTGTTTTACCTCGTAATATGGAGTCTCTAGGAAACCGTATTCATTCACTTTCGAGTACGAAGCCAAATGGACAACGAGACCGATGTTTGGTCCTTCTGGCGTTGCAATGGGACAGATACGACCGTAGTGCGATGGGTGCACGTCGCGAACGTCGAATGAAGCACGTTCACGACTGAGTCCTCCGGGACCCATGGCAGAAAGACGACGTTTGTGAGCAAGTTCAGACAGTGGGTTCGTTTGATCCATGAACTGCGAGAGTTGTGACGATGCGAAAAATTCGCGCAGAGCTGCAGTGATCGGACGACAGTTGATGAGCTGTGTTGGCGTGACCGTCTCAAGATCCATGACCGTCATGCGGTCCTTCATGATGCGCTCCGTGCGCATGAGTCCAACGCGATACTTATTCTGCACCAATTCTCCGACTGAACGCACACGACGGTTACTGAGGTGATCAATGTCATCGGGCGAACCTTCACCGTTATTGAGGCGAATCATTTCTTTCAAAATTTCAATGAAATCGGATACCTGAAACGTACGATGTGTTTCATCATTGGGGACTTTCAGATCAAATCTACGATTCAGTTTGTAGCGGGCGATGTTACCCATGTCATATTTCTTGAAATCAAAGAAAAGGGCGTCGATCAGCTGCTTCGCGTTCTCAGCAGTTGCCAAGTCACCAGGGCGAATTTTGCGGTAGATACTCTGGTACGCCTCTTCAACGGTGCGGATTGGATCTTTCTCGAGTGTTGCAAGAATGTAGTCGCGATCTTGTTTCACAACATCTTTGAAGAGATCAAGAATATCCGAGTCGTTTGCAAAGCCAAAGACACGAAGTAACTGGGTAATCGGGATCTTGCGCTTACGATCGATTTTGCAAGAGATGATACCCCTGCGGTCCGTTTCGATTTCCATCCACACTCCACGTTTTGGAATGATCTTAGCGGCGTGATGCTTTGGAAATTCCGGCATCGCTGAAAAGAACACACCAGGAGAGCGAACAAGCTGCGAGACAACAACGCGTTCAATGCCGCCAACGACGAATGTGCCGCTATCGGTCATCAGTGGAATGCTACCGAGGAAGACATCCTGCTCTTTGATCTCACCAGTTTCTTTATTGATGAGCTGGACGTGTGCCTTCATGGCAGCTTCGTAGCTCAAGTTTCTGCGCTTGCACGTTGCGGGATCATATTTTGGAGCATCGAATGTATGACCAAGGAAATTCAATTCCATTTTCTTCGCTGAGAAATCTGTAATTGGGCTGACTTCTTTCAGAAGCTCCGAAAGGCCATCTGTCAGGAACCAACGATAACTCTGAATTTGTACGTCAATGAGTGAGCGCATCATCTCAAAGGAGTCATCCTTCGTGAGAAAAACGCGTCCGGCGACCATCATTTTTGGCTTTAGGTCATCTTTAACATCCTTGAGTGCAGGAGGAACACGCTCAGAGACATTGAGAACGAACGATGTGAGCTGTGGAAGAATGGCCTTCTCAACATCATAGGCATACTCCTGTTT
Source organism: uncultured Candidatus Peribacteria bacterium (assembly GCA_964517585.1). Lineage (GTDB taxonomy): Bacteria > Patescibacteriota > Gracilibacteria > Peribacterales > Peribacteraceae > JAGORY01. The sequence goes on from CAZFCB010000018.1 coordinate 5,075, forward strand.
TCTAGGAGCAGCCTTCTTCGTCGGAGTTTTTTTTCCGTCGGCCACGAGCATTTTGCTCGCAATTTTTGATTTCTGATCTACGACTTTCTTTGGATGAACCTTCGCTTTGACTGGAGATTTTGCCTTCACTGCTACCTTTGCCTTTACGGGAGATTTTGCTTTTCCTGTTACTTTGGTGGTTTTTTTCACGACCGCTTTTTTCGTGGGCTTCTTTGTAGGCATGAGAGTAGAGGGGAAGAATTGCAATTGGCGAATTGCCAATGTGCTTCAGCATCCAGATACAGAAAAACCTGCGTCCGGCCCACTTGCGCTCTCTAAAAAGAGCTTTGATGGGTAGACACAGCTCTCAGAACACAATCAGAAGCCGCTGTGATGTGCACAGTGTAGGGACTTGCCCTGCGATGTCAAAGTCATTTTCACATGAATGTGTAGAGTCACATGGACGAAATGTGAACTAAACTTTCTCTTTAAGACTGTAGTCTGTTAAGAATACTACACACAGAAAATGTCGTTACTTCTAGAAAAATCAATCATCAAACTATAATAAACAAGCTATGTATAGTGATCTTTACGCGACTGATTCTGCGAAACGCTTCTCTACTTCCTGCCAATTGACGATGTTCCAAAAGGCTTTGACGTACTCTGGGCGCTTATTTTGGTACTTCAAATAATAGGCGTGCTCCCAGACATCGAGGCCTAAGATCGGGGTTTTACCCTCTGTAATAGGATTATCCTGATTGGCTGTTGTCACAAGAGAGAGTTCTGTGCCATCGAGAACTAACCATGCCCAACCAGAGCCAAAGCGTGTGCCTGCTGCATCTGTGAATTGCGTGACGAAGGAATCGAAGGTGCCAAATTTTTTCTCGAGTGCGCCTGCAAGTGCGCCACTTGGTTTTCCCCCAGCGTTTGGTGCAAGTAGCTGCCAAAACATAGAGTGATTCAGGTGTCCCCCACCGTTATTCCGAATGGCAGTCCGAATATCCTCTGGCACCATATCCAAGTCTGCGACGAGTTCTTCCACCATCTTTTCATGGAGTGCCGGATGCTTATCTAGTGCTGCATTGAGTTTATCTACATACGCCTGGTGATGCTTGGTATAGTGGATCTCCATCGTTCGAGCATCAATATGTGGTTCGAGCGCGTCAAAGGCGTAGGGGAGTGCGGGGAGTGTATGAGCCATAGGAGTTGGAGAATCGAGTAGAGAGATCAATACTGTAGACGAATTCTTAAGCACTTTCTTACGATTGATTGTCGAGTGCACTATAACCCAAGTCAATGCATCCATGAACATTCGTCTTCTCGAATCATCGGCAGAATTGGAGAAGTACGATGCGTGGGTGAAAGATCACAAAGAAGGAAATGTGTGGCAATCACTGGCGTGGAAAACGTATCAAGAAGTGCTCGGCAGGAAAACACGGTTGTATGCTGCTATTAGCCGAGATCATCAGATTGAAGTGACAGCACTTGTGGTCATCGATACCACAGTGGGAGGATTTTCCGTGTGGGACATTCCACGTGGACCGCTCGTGAGTGATCAGTGGAAAGTGGACACTGATCAGTACGCCGCTTTTCTGAAACAGATCATTGATGATGCGAAAGAAAATAGATGTTTTGCGCTCTACGTGTCGCCTCTCTCACTTTCCACTTTCCACTATCCACTTTCCACTCGTCACGTTCAGCCCGAAGCAACACGCATCATTGATCTTACGAAATCCGAAAATGACATTCTCGCGCAGATGCATCCGAAAGGCAGATACAACATTGCGCTCGCAAAAAAGCATGGCATTGAGGTCACGGAAGGATCGAAAGATGACATTGATAATTTCTACGAGCTCCTCGTGAGCACTGGTCATAGAGATGGGTTCAGAATCTCTCAAAAATCACACTACGCGCGTTTTCTTTCTGACCTCAAGGGAAGCTTTCTCTTGATGGGAAAGTACAAGGGTAGGCCAATTGCAAGTCTTTTGGGTTTGGTTTGGCCCAGCACACAGGAAATGAGGCGTGGCGAAGACGCGGGTCTCGCGGGCCCCGCGTCTGGAGCCACACCACTAAGGGAAGGGTGGGCCCACGGGAGGGACACCGTAGGTGGCCCTTCCGCGATGTATTACTACGGTGCTTCCTCGTATGAGCACAGAAACCTTATGGCACCATATCTCTTACAGTGGGAAGCGATGCGTCGTGCGAAAGCGCAGGGCTGCCTGCGTTATGACCTTCTTGGCATTAGCCCAGACAAAGCGCTGCCGGATGATCCATGGTGGGGGATTACGGATTTCAAAAGGAAGTTTGGAGGGGCCGTTATCGGCTACCCCCAAGAACAAATGATTGTGCTGAAGCCACTGGTGAAATGGGCACTCGAGATGAAGAGGAAGATTGTTGGATGACTTCTCGATACGCACGCTCGAAGCGTGCTACTTGAAGTGACACAGTTTGATACCTACGCTCGAAGCGT
>CAZFCB010000018.1:7623-26831 GCA_964517585.1 uncultured Candidatus Peribacteria bacterium
GTGCTACTTGAAGTGACACAGTTTGATACCTACGCTCGAAGCGTGCTACTTGAAGTGACACAGTTTGATACCTACGCTCGAAGCGTGCTACTTGAAGCACGTGTGTCAGTTCGAGTAGCCGAGCCAGCGAGGCGTATCGAGAACGGGAATAACGTATATACCAAAAACCCCCTCCGGTTAGAGAGGGGGCTTAGGTCCGATAGCTTAGGAAAGCCTACCGACTGTAAACGAACTAGCCGTTGTAGCTTGTTCCATTAACAGTTGTGTCTGGATACTCAACCCAGTGGAAGAGTGTCGGAGACGCAGCATTGTCTTTATCAAGCCAGTCGATGTGGCTCTGACCAGACGTCGTTCCGTACACGGTGTACTTAGGATTGTCCGTGTAGGACTGGAGCGATACCTGGAGAGTCGACGTCGAGCTGTTGCTGACCTTGCCGCTCTGGACATCGGCGCGAAGAACGAACGTGGTGTCCGTACCTGGGTCGATTTCCGTAAGAACGGAGCTGGCCTGCAATCCGCGACAGTCAACGAGCAAGGACGAGGAACCAGCCGTCTGGGTCACCGCACAAGCAGATGTGACTGTTGGGTTTGCGCTGTTGAACAACTTGAAGCTGCTGCCGTCAAGATCGACGTTCGTAGCGTTAACGTTGAAGATAACACCAGAGAGCGTCCACTTGTTCGTGCCGTTCTTCAGGTTGTCTGCAGCTGCCGTCGCGAACTTGAACTTACCAATTTCGCGTCCGATACCAGTTGGGATAGCGGTACCGTTAGCGTTTGGATCAGCGTTCGTGATCGACGTAACCTTTGATAGAACAACTTCGTTGAAAGCACCTCCGATTCTGACGTTGCCGCCAGCAGATGCAGAGGAAATTCCGATGAATACCTCTCCTTCTGGAGTGCCGTCCGAGTCGTTAATACCAAGGTCATTGCTGGACAAGAGACCTCGAGCGCGAACAGAACCTGTGGAGGTGCTGCCCGTCTTGTTGAGGTCAAGGATGATGTCCGTGCCAGTGATGGCACCATCAACGTCCGTGCGCATGCGAGGACGGACCAAGATGTTCGTGTTTGAACCCTTTGGAACGATGAATTCCTGGTTCTTCATCTTGGCACACATGGAGTTGGAAGCAACAGCGTCAGTTCCACATCCTGCAACAGTTGCAGAAGCGAACGGAGATGTAGCACCAACTTTGTAGAGCTCGAGACGGTCGACGTTTGTGGCAATCAAGTTTGCCTGTGCACCGGATCCCGTGAAGACGAGGTCAGTGACATCGATGTCTTCGTACTCAGAGTGGAACTGCAGGCGGAGAATTTCGTCAGCAAGCGTGCCGCCGAGAAGCTGCCTGGAGCGTACAGGCGTCGAAGACTTGGTGACGTAAAGGTCACCCTGTGAACGAAGCGAGTACAACGTAGCAAACTGTGTGAATACCTGGACCTCAGCCGTAGCACCACCGTTCGTGAAGCTTCCGTTGGAAGCGACAACCGCACCGAATGGATCTTTGGCCTGGATGCCAGAAAGGGATGTTCCATCGTTGACCTGTTCAGCCTGAATAAAGGTTGCACCTGTGTCGAAGCGAAGCGCAAGGACAGGGTTAGAACCAATCAATGAAGCTGAAATGTCACCGTGAATTTCGAAGACAATAGACTGCTGCTTCGGAATCACGTATCCACCGCCAGTCATCTTATCGAAGCTGACCTGTCCAGACTGTGCAGCAACACCCTTCTGGAGAATGGTGTCAACAACACCGTCAGCATTCGTGTCGACCCAGACAGCGTAGTTCTGTCCGTTGACAAGACTGAAAGCATTCGCAGACTCGAAGATAAGATCAGTGATGAGAATGTCAGCAGCCTCAGAAGCGCGAGCTTCGAAGCGTAGGAGACTGACGTTCTTGGCGTTCTCAACAGCCGTATCGGTCGCAGCCGTAGCCTTACCAGTAACGGTGAGACCAGCAGACTTGATCTCCTGCGTATTGCCGGTGATCGTGCCACCTGGACGGTAGTCACCAATGCGATCATTGGTGGAAACACCCGTGATCTTCATGTTGTAGGCCGTGACTGTAGAAGCGAAGAATCCACCCAACGTACAACCAACAGAGTTACCGACGAGGTCGTTACTTGTGTTGAGGGTGTGAGTTGCTTCTCCACAGATGTGGATGCGGAACCTGTCACCGTTTGCTGGAGCAGCAGCAACGCTGGTGCCCGAGTTATCGATGAAGTTCACGCGGAATTCGTATTTCTCTTTACCTTTGACGACGAAGTCATCAAAACGATAGACCTGATATGCACCCGTTCCCGTTCCATTCGTGGAACGAGCAGAGGCAGCACCAGCACTCGTCAAGCGAACACCGGATACGGTGCGGCCAGATGTCGTGTTGCGGAGCTCTACTTTCTCGAGAGCTTCGTTAACATCGTCAGCAGATGTCGGAGTGTTGCGGCCTTGGTTGAAGGCTGCTCCAGTCGACGTCGTACCTTGGACAAGGATGAAGAGGTTCTCAACGTCTACGTCTTCACCTCCAGTCTCGAACCAAACATTCGCGAGGATCGCATTCTTGTCCTTACGCGTGTACTGCTGGGTTACAGGACCGTCGATCGAAATCGTAAACTGACCAGCGTCGACCGTGACGGTGGCTGGGAGCGTTGTGCTCTCAACAGGAAGACGGATAGCCGAGCCGTACAGCTGACCATTGACGCCGTAACCGTAGAGAGAACCAACAGCGAAGATGTCGCCAGTCTCATCAAAGTGAATCTTGATGTTCTTGGCAGCACCACCCTTGATGTCAGCAACAAGGTTCATAGTGATTCTGTCGCCCTCAAGCACCGTGAATGGTGGGTCGAAGACGAGTGTAGCGAAGTCGCCAACAGTGCTGGCAACGGTCTTCGTGAGCACCGTACCGTCAGAGCGACGGAGAACGATGTTCGTGAAGTCGCCGTCAGAAGCCGTACCATCGTTCTCGATAGTCATCGAGTAGATAGTCTGATCTTCTGTGGAGTCGATATCGATCTCCCACTTACCAATGTTTGCTGCTTTGTCACCAACCTTGATGGTCGATGGCGTTACAGAGCGGTAAGCGATGGTGACAACACCAGAAGAGACAGCTGCAATACGGAATGCCTTACCCTTCAATGGGAAGTTACCAGTGACAGACTTCGCATTGCTGGAGAAGTCCGTAGGTAGTTCAACCGTGAGCGCGTGCTCAGAAGAAGTAGTAGCAGGAGAAATCAGGTCTCCAGCGATGTGGAGAGTGACTGTCTTACCTGCCATGATGACAAGTGGCTTTGTGAAGCGGATCGTAGCGGTGTACGACTGTGTGTCGATCGTGCGCTTGCGTGTAACGCGAGCACCGTCAACGAGAGCGTAGACACCAGAGAATTCGGCACTGTTACCGAAACCTTCGTGAAGAACCGTGAGGCTCTCAAGAATAACATCATCGGACGAAGCCGTGACATCAATTGAGGTGAAGACAATACCCTGAGCACCCTGTGGGACAGTGTCGCCAACTGGGTTCTTTGCAGAGAGCGTGGCTTCAAGAACTCCGTTACCAATAACGATCGTGGTGTAACCAGGGAACGTCGTGGAGTCGGAGAACTTCTTACCATCAGTCGTCATCATGTCGACAACAGTGAGGGTGTACGTTTTACCAGCATCCATGGCCGTAGCAAGCGTGAGCTCAACCGTGTCCTTGGATGTCAAAGTTACGGAGTCGATCATGAGCTCTGGTGAGCCTGTGACCGTGTAGTGGCTCTTGTCCTTCGCAGCCGTCTCATCGACGGAAACGTTGAACTGAACCTCAACAACCGTTGCAGATGTTGCAATGGCTCTCTTAACCTTTGGTGTAGCGACAGAGACTGTTCCACAATCGGAACCGTATGTCATACCTTGGTCAACGCGGTGCAACATGACCACCATTTCTGCGCGGTTCATGTTGTCGCTTGGGCGGACGCGGCCCGTGGAATCGTCACCCTGGAGCACACAGTGATCGGCAGCCGTCTGGATGTCAGACGTGTACCACTGAGCAGAAGGGTTGTCGACGAACTGAGGAGCAGAACCAGACGACTCGAGCCCGAAAGCGCGAACGATGATTGCTGCAGCTTCAGCGCGGTTGATGTTGGCAGCAGGACGAGCGTAGCAAGGGTGCTTGCCGAAGCAAGAACCATCACCGCGAACCCATCCTTCTTTGCCGGCCTCCTCAAAGTACTTGTAGTACCAGGTGCCGGTGGCTACATCGTCAAAGCTTGGCACAGCCGGAGCAGTGTTGATGACGCCGCCATTGAGCTCGACGACGAGCTTAACGAATTCAGCGCGGTTGGCGTTGTCTTGGCCGCGGAATCGTGACTGTGTGCTGTCCAAGTAGCCGGCGTCCGTAAAGGCGCTAACGGCATCCTCGTACCACACACCCGCTGGGACATCGGAGTACGCAGCAACAGCTGTCGCGACTTGCGAGAGCATGATTGCAGCTGCCGAGACACCAGCGAACATTTTCTTCAAACGAGAAATGTCCATATAGATAAGGTGTAGGGAAGTGAAAAAAGAAATAAATGACAAAGTGAGCTGTGAAAGAAGTCACACCGCATACGCAAGCGTCGCAGTGTTAACCATCGTCGTATTAGGTGTCTTCCTGAAGGAAAACGTCTCCTTAATCATAAAGAGTGCATACGGATCGATGGCTTTCTTCTGTATCTTTTAGAAAATAGTACTGATGGAGGGCACGATGCTTTCTCCGCACGAGTGCAGAAGAATCATGTGTGAGCCCCGATGACCCATGATGGGTTTGGGGTGGCCGGTGTGACAATGAGCGTGCACGTAATCAGTGCCATTTCGGCGCGTCACGTTGTCGCCACAAGGACGAATACGATGACCTGATCGGGGAGATGTTACCGGCTTTGGCTTGCCTGACGCAAGAGACCGGACTCTTTCCCGTGCAACAGTGGAAACGCAGTCGATGGATTTTTGTTACAACGAAGAGGAATGCGGCTATGGGCTTACAAATGCCATAAACCTGCTTGTTTCTGCGGAAATACGATCACTGGGAGCAACTTTATTTGTTGCAGACAAAGTATGAATCGTATTGATCAATTATGGTATTCATTGTCTTCATATATTTGGTTCCGTGAACTATGCAGTCTCACAAGTAAGTCTTTCTTGTCATCTTGACGCGTTTTCTTTTCATTATTGATAGTATTTGGCTTCTATAAGCCATTAGAAAGTACTTTTCGCTGACACACGAAAGCAAAGTATCCGTTTCTACAGCAGCATGGGAATATTTGTAGACATAGTCCCAAGTATTGTACGCAACAAAGTCAGGATAACCACGCACCAAAAGAAAGAGGTCAGTATGGAATCATTGGCACGTTTTCATGAATACACAAAGAATGACGGATAATGATCCTACTCATTGTGCATCATTCAGAGAGCGGCGTGAAAGAGTAGCAATGATAATATAGTGCCTGCATACTCATCCAATTCAGACAAGCTATATAGTGTATAAACCTCGTGCGCAGTGACACGTCTTGAAGCGCGCTCCCGTTTTCTTCCTGTGACACCTCAGCTTTGTTGTATTGAGGAGCGCAAGCATACGCGAGTGTGTCTCAACGTATGACAGGTAAAGAAACAATGATCTGACGTTTCTACAATTTTTTTACAATCTGTTTTCCATCAGCATCGCGTACTTCGTATCCACATTTTTTTATTTCCTCGCGCAATCGATCCGATTCTTTGAAGTCTTTCTGCAATCTCGCCTGTTCTCGTACCGAGATGAGCGCGATGACTTCCGCAGGGAGATCTGAAGACACTGACTCGAAGCACCCAAATGTTTTCCGGACAGTTTCAAGAAAATCCCGCAGCTGCCGGACATCCTCTTTGTAGAGTGGCGCCTTCTTCATGCGGAGCGCATAGTAGTGATGCATGAGTGTAAAGACAGATGCAAGTGCGGCAGGAGTATTGAGATCTGCATTCATCGCACGAGTAAACTCTTCCGCTGCAGAAATAATCGCAGCATCGGTTTCGCCATGCGGATGTGGTACTGCAGAAACCGAATCTGCTGCAAACGTTTCCATCCACTCAACAATTTTGAGTCGCACTTTGCGTGCGCTTTCGAGCCCCTTCAATGAGAACTTCATATTGGTTCTATAATGCACAGAGAGGAACTCATATCGAATATCGAGCGCAGAGAAGCCTTTTGCGATGATGTCAGGAATAAGTAACACATTGCCAAGGCTTTTAGACATCTTCTGACTCGCGTCGGGCGAGTCACCCTGAGCTTGTCGGAGGGTCTCTCGATTTGAAATTTCGATTCTTCGTTTGTGTAACCACATGCGAACGAAAGGCTTTTTCCCAGTCGAACATTCACTCTGTGCAATTTCACACTCATGGTGAGGGAAAATATTGTCTTCACCGCCAGTATGAATATCGATCTCCGGACCGAGTAATGCAGAACTCATGGCCGAACATTCAATGTGCCAGCCAGGGAAACCATCGCCCCATGGTGAAGGCCACCGAAGAACATGGTGCGCATTTTTTCCGACACACTTTTTCCAGAGAGCAAAGTCAGCAGGGTGACGCTTAGACTCGTCCACTGAAATTCTGGCTCCAGCATTAAGTTTATCGAGAGTATTGCCCGACAATTTTCCGTAGTCTGGGAATGTCTCAACGGAAAAATATATGCCATCTTCCGTCTCATATGCATTTCCTTTTTCTATAAGAGTCTTTGTGATTTCGATCATCTGCTCAACATACTCGGTGGCACGAGGGCGATGCTCAGGCTCTCTCATGTTGAGTGCCTTCTCGTCTGCGAGATACATATCAGTATATTTCCTTGCGATGGTGAGTGGATCGATAGGATCTCGCGGGTCAGTAGACTCGCTCTCCAGACGTGCCTGCTTCTCTATCTTGTCTTCACCGTCATCTTGGTCCGCCACCAAATGACCGACGTCCGTGATATTTTTGACGTGTGTGACGTTGTAGCCAGAAACTTCTAGCCATCTGCGAAGTAGATCAGCCATCAGGAACGACGAATAGTTTCCGATGTGCGGCCTACCGTACACAGTGGGCCCGCAGGTATACATCGTGACTTTCCCCTTCTCTAGTGGAACAAATTCCTGCTCTCGCTTGAGAAAGGTATTGTAGAGAGTAAGGGGCACAGAAGGGCAGGAGTAAGGAGTAAGGAGTTTCGTGCACCACTACGCGACAGTCACCTCTTTGCACAAATATACAGACTGAATAGCATTCAAGATCTCAATGCCGTCTTTCTTTGGCTTCTGAAAAGCTTTGCGACCCGAGATGAGCCCCATTCCTCCAGCGCGTTTATTGATGACAGCAGTCGCAACGGCGCCAGCGAGATCATTCTTGCCGGACTCGCCACCAGAATTGATGAGGCCAACTCGACCCATGTAACAATTCGCAACTTGGTAACGACAGAGATCAACCGGGTGATCCGAAGAGAGTTCGGTGTACATGCGCTCGTCAAGTTTGCCGTACGAACTATCACCTGAGTTGAGAGCCTTGAACCCCCCGTTATTCGTCGGCAGTTTCTGCTTAATGATATCGGCTTGGATAGTAACGCCTAGGTGGTTCGCCTGCGCCGTGAGGTCAGCTGCAGCGTGATAGTCTTTGCCATCAACTTTAAAGGAGCTATTACGCAAATAGCACCAAAGCACCGTGAACATCCCCAGTTTGTGAGCTTCTTCAAATGCTTTCGCAACTTCCACAATCTGACGACCGGAATTGTCTGAACCAAAGTAAATGGTAGCCCCGACGCCAAGCGCACCCATATTTTTTGCTTCCGTAACAGTACCAAACATAATTTGGTCAAATTTATTTGGATACGTCATGAGTTCGTTGTGGTTGATCTTCACGATGAAAGGAATCTTATCTGCATACGTCTTGCTCACCATGCCAAGAACGCCAAACGTGGACGCAACTGCATTGCAGCCTCCGTCGATGGCGAGCTTCACGATATTTTCAGGATCAAAGTAATCGGGATTCTTCGCAAAGCTTGCGCCCGCAGAGTGCTCAATGCCTTGGTCGACAGGAAGAATGGAAACGTATCCAGTCCCTGCAAGATTTCCTGTATCAAGCATCTGTTCCAAATTCTTCTGTACATCTTTGCTCCTGTCCGATTGAGACACGATGTCTTTCACGAAACTGCCGCGCGGAATGTGCAGTCGTTCTTTGCTAATTTTCGGTGCAGAGAATCCAAGAAGACTTTCGGATTGATCTCCGAGAACTGTCTTGATATCAGAAAAGCTGAGCATGGGAGCGGGGGTGAAGTGACTGGATTGTATCATGAGTCAGCCACGGTGAAGAGCACCAATGGGCATCTCGAACGCTCAAGAAACCTACACCTTGATCTTCTCCTTCATCACATAGTACTGCTGCGCAATGCCGAAGAGCGTTGAGACTGCCCAGTATAGCGAAACTGCTACGGGGAACTGGAACGCGAAGAATCCGATCATGAGAGGCATGATATACATCATGACTGTTTGCTGATCGAGCTCTGGAATCCATGATTTCTTTCCCTGCGGCTTTACGACGATTTCGTCTGACTTCTTTTTTTGCTTCGACATCATCATCTTCATCTGAATGAACTGAAGCACTACAAGAAGTGGCGGCATGATGAACAGGCTCGGTTTCAAGAGATCAAATCCGAGGAAAGAGTGTCCCAAGAACATCGGAGGAAGATCGAGGTAGAACGAGTACAGCATGTGCCTGCTCGTTTCAATGCTGACGCCAGACTTCACGACGAAGAAGAGTCCAATGAGAATCGGAAGCTGAAGAAGAGTCGGTAAGCAGGATTGGAGTGGATTTATTTTCATCTCTTTCCAGAGCTTCATTGTTTCCTCCTGCACACGCGACGCATCATTTGGGAATTTCTTTTTAATCTCATCCATTCGTGGTTGCATTAATTGAAGTTTTCTCTGCCCCTCAAGTGCATGTTGATTTGGTATCAACAGAATCAGTTTTACAAAAATCGTCAGTAAAACAATGGCAAGGCCGAGGTTGTGTCCTGGCACCCACGAAGCGATGAAAACGAGTGCGTTATAGAGTGGCTTTGTGATGAACGTGCGAAAGAGTTTGGTAAAGAACCCTACCTCTCGAATCACAAATCGCACAGAAGCACGGTCGTCTTTGTTGCCTTCCGCAAACTTCTCCGGAAGATCGATACTTGCTTCGTACTCCCCAACTTTTTCAAAGAGCGAATATTTCCAACTCGCCAAATTTACTTCAGCTTTTCCGCCTGCTTTGATCATGAGAAGTTCTGTACACGGAAGGACAGATTGATGTGCCATGAGATCAGTCTTTTTTTCCTGCTCACCGACACCCTCTACAAGGGCAATATTGACTGGCGGTTGTGGACAACGTGATTGTAGTGGAAGGTCTTTATCAGTTTGATTACGGATGATGACCACCGGATCATTTCCTTCGGTAACTTTCGCAGATTCCATACTCATGACAATGGTCGGTTCTCTCTTTTCGTTTTTCGGGAAAAAATATGAGAGCGCGTAGTTTGTCACAAAAAATAATGCGACAAATGTCACGAGAAATTCGAGTGTCGATAGTTTGGATTTCTTGTCAGCCAAAGTTTAGAGAGTAGCGAGTAAATGTCCCGCATCGACGATCAGTTCATCAAACGGTGCAGACAGGCTAGACGAACGAGGGATGAGGAGCAACTGAACTGATCGCGAAAGGGGCTGCACCCCTCTCGCGGTCTCACCCCTTTTGTGGAGCGCTCCAGCGACGGAACCCGCGAGACCCGTCGCTTCGCGCGGCCTTTCTCCCAACGCTGTCATATCTACCATAACCAGTCTCATCGCTTCTCTGCACCTACGACGCATGCGATTACGCTTCACAGCGGATTTGTGAAGTTTTACTGACGTCAAGACGCCAATATATAACCCCGCAGGTGCTGTGTCTGGCAGTGTGCGAGGAAGCCCTTTAAGTATACGCGCCTGAAAATGTTTCCCTTTCCACATGATTCCCTTTTGCTTCACTCGCTCACACACTTTACGGCCGGAGAGTCGGTAGAGTTTCATAGGGAAAGAGTATCAGAGTTTTGCCATGCCATTGATATACAGACGTAGTAAGTAGTAAGTAGTAGGTAGTAGGTAGTAAGTAGTAGGTAGTAAGTAGTAGGTAGTGCGGAGCATGCAGGTTTGTTCCTTGCCTACTCACTACAAACTACTCACTACTCACTGTACTATGTAGTCCTATGTCCGCCCTTACACGAGATCAAGTCCTGCACATAGCCAAGCTTGCACGTCTGACGTTAGAGTCAGATGAAATTGACAAAATGGCAAAGGAACTTAGCTCTATTCTGACGTACATTGAGATGTTACATGAAGTCGACACGACCTCAGTAGAGCCAACCGCACAGATCACAGGTCTCACAAATGCACTGCGAGAGGATATCGTCATTCCAAGTGAGGCAACGCCTGATCTTTTGTTACATTGCTCACCACTCCCCGTCACAGATCATCAGATCACAGCACCTCATGCACATGGATAAATCTATGCTCTCCGGTCTTACCATTTCAGAGGCACATGTGAAGCTCCGGAAGAAAGAAATTTCTTCCGAAGAACTGACGCGTTCGTGCATCGAGCGCATTGAAAAAATCGATGGAAAACTCAACGCCGTCGTTCACCGAAATTTTGATAACGCGCTCAGCGAGGCAAAAAAAATTGACGCAAAAGGATCGTTCGAATCGCCGCTCTCCGGCATTCCGTATCTTGCAAAAGATGTGTACTGCGAAGCAGGTGTAAAGACGACCGCGTGCTCGAATATGCTTCGCAATAAAGACTACGTTCCACCGTTCGATTCCACGACGACGAAGCGTCTCAAAAAAGCTGGTGCCATTTCCATCGGCAAGACGAATACCGATGAATTTACCATGGGTGCTTCCACAGAAACTTCATGCTACGGCGTGACACGAAATCCGTGGGACTTTACGCGCGTTGCAGGCGGCAGTTCGGGGGGATCGGCAGCTGCGGTCAGTGCGGACGAAGCTATCTTCGCCATGGGTACAGATACCGGTGGATCCATCAGGCAGCCGGCAGGTTTTTGTGGAATTGCAGGGCTCCGCAGTACCTACGGACGCACGAGTCGATACGGCGTTATGAGTATGGCAAGCTCGCTTGATACCACGGGAGCTCTCTGCAAATCAGTAGAGGATCTTGCGATCGTTTTGGAGGCCACAGCTGGTAAAGATGTGATGGATGGTACAACATCGGATACACCTGTGGAGCCCTACAGTACGCTTAAAAATAATGTGAAGGGTCTACGGATTGGGCTTCCGAAGGAATACTTTATCGAGGGCATTCGACCAGACTGTGAGAAGGCAGTTCGTGATGCAGCCGCTCTCTACAAAAGTATGGGTGCAGAACTCATAGACATCTCTCTTCCACATACGAAGTATGCCGTCGCCACCTACTACATTCTCTGCCCAAGTGAAGTCAGCTCGAACATGGCGCGGTATGACGGCCTACGATATGGCCACACTGTGAAGCAGCCTACTGATCTCATCGATTACTACGAGCGTGTACGGAGTGAAGGATTTGGCGCAGAAGTAAAGAGACGCATCATGATTGGAACATACGCACTCTCTGCAGGATATTTTGATGCGTATTATCTGAAGGCGCAAAAAGTACGAACACTCATCCGTAAAGATTTTGACGACGCATTCACGAACGTCGATGTGATCCTTTCGCCTGTGTCACCGCATCCAGCCTTTACAGTCGGAGCCAACGCAGCAGATCCTGTTGCGATGTACCTCGAAGACGTCTTCACCGTGGCGCAGGTTATGGCAGGTATCCCGTGTCTTTCTGTACCCTGTGGATTTAGCACAGAAGGGCTTCCAATAGGGCTCCAGCTCATGGGGCCGCAATGGGGAGAGCACCTTATTTTGAATACTGCCTACGCCTATGAACAGGCGACGAAGTGGCACAAGAAAAAACCGATACTTTGAGTAGAGACATTCTGTTCTTTGTGTCTGAACGGCAGAGTGAATTAATTGTATAACTATTTCCGAAACTACGGAGTTATGAACGCACAGTCATCACTACATGTGTTTGCATGTGGATCTTCGGGGTCCGTTGGATCACAAGGCTCCGGATTCTCATGAAGTCCGTTCCCACAGAATGGCGTCACAGGTGCGCATTGTTGATCCCATATTTTTGTCGTGCCTTGCCGAATGATGAAGCAAGATTGTGGCGCTGAAAGATCTGGAATTATTGCTAGATTTGGTCAGGGGAAAAATGTGCTCGTGACAATTTTTGAAGGAAAGGCACTCCTATAAAGAATCGACCCTTTGACGTTGTAACCACTGTCGCTTCATTTGTAGTCTATCTGTTACTGAGGAAGATTGAGACAATATTGCCGGTTGTATAGCCCACTGCAAGATCTCCTCTTCCGTCGTTGTTCAGGTCGCCGATGGCGACGGAACTGGGATATATCTCAGTCTGATAACTGATATCGTCAGTGAAGACGCCATCACCTTTATTGAAGAAAACAGAAACAAAATTGTGGCCAAAATTCTGTGTTGCATTGTCGTCAAAATTCGACACCGCTACATCCATCTCGCCATCGTCATTCAGGTAACCGATGGCGACGGAGGTGGGATGTTTTTTTGTGTGAAAATCGAGTGTAGCGGGGAAGGTGCCATCACCATTATTCAGGAAAATGGAAATTGAATTGCTCACATAATTTGCGACTGCAAGATCCATTATCCCATCGTTATTAAGATCGCCGATGGCGATGAAGGTGGGGGTTGTTCCGGTCTGGTAATCCACCTTGGCTGCGAAGATGCCGTCGCCGTTATTCAGAAAAACGGAAACGGAGTTGCTGCTGACATTCGTCACTGCGAGATCCATCTTTCCATCGCCATTCAAGTCTCCGATAGCAGCAGATTTGGGATCTGTCCCGGTTTGGTAATCCACCTTTGTGGCGAAGGTACCGTCGCCGTTATTGCGAAAAATGGAAACGGAGTTGCTCCCGCCATTCGTGACTGCGAGATCCATCTTTCCATCGCCATTCAAGTCGCCAATGGCGACGGAGGTGGGGTCTTCGTCCGTCGAATAATCGATTCTTGGCTTGTAATCGACCTCGAAGCCGGTAAAGCCGTTACCGTCATTATGTAAGATTGAGACGGAATTACTACGGCCATTTGCCGTCGCAAGGTCCGCTTTGCCATCGCCGTTCAGGTCGCCAATGGCGACGGATTGTGGGCCTGATCCGGTCGTGAAATCTTTTCTATAGGAGAATGTGCCGTCACCGTCATTGAGTATGACTGAGACGGAATTACCAAGGTCATTTGCCGACGCAAAATCTGCTTTGCCATCGCCGTTCAGGTCGCCGATAGCTACGGAGTTAGCTATGATGCCAGTCGCATAATTTCTCATGACGGCAAATGTACCGTTATTGAGGAAGATCGAGATAGAGTAGCTACTGCTATTCACTACTCCAAAATCCGCTTTGCCATCGCCGTTCAGGTCGCCAATGGCGACAGAGTATGGCGTTGTTCCTGTAGCAAAATCTTTTTTGTACGAGAAAATACCATAGCCATCATTGCGGAAAACTGAGACTGAATTGCTGGCAAGATTGGCCACCGCAATATCAGCTATGCCATTGCTATTCAGGTCACCGATGGCGACGGAGTTTGGGCTTGTTTCCGTCTGATAATCAACTTTGGCTGCGAAGGTGCCGTTACCGTTATTGCGGAAAACCGAGACTGAATTGCCGACAAGATTGGTCACCGCAATATCAGCTATCCCATCGCTATTCAGGTCACCGATGGCGACGGACGTTGGGTTTGCTCCCGTCTGATAGTCAAGCTTGGCTGCGAAGATGCCGTTACCGTTATTGCGGAAAATGGACACGGAGTTGCTGCTGCCATTCGTCACTGCGAGATCCGCTTTGTTATCGTCATTCAGGTCACCGATGGCGACAGACATTGGGTTTGCTCCCGTCTGATAGTCCGCCTTGGCTGCGAAGATGCCGTTATCGTTATTCAGGAAAACGGAAACGGAGTTGCTGCTGTAATTCGCCACTGCGAGATCCATCTTTCCATCGCCATTCAGGTCTCCAATGGCAACAGATTTTGGATCTGCCCCAGTTTGGTAATCCACCTTGGCAGTAAAGGTTTCATTGCCGCTATTCAGGAAAACGGAAACTGACCTGCTACTGTAATTCGCCACTGCGAGATCCATCTTTCCATCGCCATTCAGGTCTTCAATGGCGACGGAGGTTGGGTTTGTTCCGGTCTGGTAATCCACCTTGGCGACGAAGGTACCATTGCCGTTATTCAGGAAAACGGAGACCGAGTTGGTGCTGTAATTCGCCACTGCGAGATCCTCTATTCCATCGCCATTCAAATCACCGATGGCGACGGATCTTGGATGTCTTTCCGTCTGACCACCTGATTCGGAGGTAAAAGAAATCGGATTGATATTCATATGGCAGCGAGCTTCTCGCTGATCGATAAGATCGTCACCATCATTGTCATTTCCATCGCTACATTCATTATTGAGTGTGCACTGGTTACTACAACCATCTTCCGTATTCAATCCTTCGTCACAGGCTTCGGAACCTTCTTTGATACCGTCGCCGCAGACGGGATCCAGCGTACAGACGTTGGGGGTTGCGGTGTTGCAGGAGTAACCGGATTCGACCCTACAGGTAGCGGAGCAGCCGTCGTTATTATTTACGTTACCATCATCACACTGTTCTCCTGCATCTACGACGCCATTGGCACACACTGCCACAAGAAATGCACGAATGCTCGTGATGAGAATCGTTAAATCCGTGCGGTCAACAGTGCCACTTGCATTCAGGTCGTACGATTGATCATTCTGGAGGGCGATAGCGCGGATCATATTTGTGAGAACCTTGCGCATTTCTCGCACGGAAAAAATGCCGTCCTGATTCGTATCGCCAAGCGTAAGCACTGCATCATCCGTCAAAGAACCTCGAAGCATGCGAGTGGATCCAAAGAGAGAAGTGGCGACGAGTATGGTGAGCGCAAGACTCAGGAGGAAGCGCCGGGAATGGACGAGTTGAGCGAGTGGCATACGAGTGGTCATTGTGTGCACAATAATCTGTTTATTATAGCATATGTATGCTAAAAAATCCATGATTCAATCAAATGAAATACCCACTCTGACGCTAGAGACCGGCGCTACAAGATCCTGAGACGTTACCAAGTAACACTGAGACCGTACCGGCATGGTAATTCGCAGAGACAAGATCTACTGCATGATCTCCGTTGAGATCAATCGAGGAGAGGAAAATGGGACCGAGGCCAGTTGGATAATTGTGACGTGATCCGAATCTGCCATCTCCAATCCCAAGGAAAACAGAGACCGTGTTACTGTTTTGATTGACTATTGCGATGTCAGAAAGTCCGTCTCCATTGAAGTCTGCTGCAATCACTGAGGAAGGAAAAGAAGCACTCGCATAATCTTGACGAGCTGCAAAGGTACCATCCCCATTGCCAAGGAAAACTGAGAAATTATCTACTCGTGGGTTTGTAGTAACAAGATCTGGGATACCATCATGATTTAGGTCTGCAATAGTAATGGAAGAAGGGGCTACAGAACTTGGTACATACTGACGATGAGCAAATGTACGATCTCCATGACCTAGAAAAACTGAGAGCTTGTCCTGAGTCGAGACGACAATATCCATATTGCCATCTACATTGAGATCCGCGATGGCAAGATCTCCACCGTAGTTATATGGTCCATAGGACCGTCGGACTGGGAAAGCCCCGGTACCGTCTCCAAAAAGAACGAGAACGTTACCACTGTCGAAGGCAGAGATTGCAATATCTTTATGACTATCGTGATCAAGATCCGCAATTGCGATGTGTACCGAGCCACCAGCAGTACCAATCTGACCGTGGATCACTTCATCTCCAATAGATCCGTCTGGTTCGCGCAAGTACACCGAGAGAACTTGCTCTGAAGTATTTGCGATAACAGTATCGAGGTCACCGTCACCATCAAGATCTGCAAGTGCAAAGTCGCCATGATGTTTATGTGTCAGATAATCCGATTTCTCAGCAAATGTTCCGTCACCGTTCCCAAGGAGAGTCGAGACAGCGTTGTAAATATTGAGAGCGACCAGATCAGTCTTGCCATCGCCGCTGATATCTGCGAGCGCAATGGATGTAGGATTGAAGCTGACTTGATAGTCAGTCTTTGTCGCAAATGTGCCGTCTCCGCAAGCTGCATGAGTGCAAATACTCGGCGAACCAGTGCACATGAATCCGGATTCAATACGGCACACCGCAGAACAACCGTCGTTATTATTCACATTGTCATCATCACACTGTTCTCCGGCCTGAATCGTGCCATTGCCACACTCAGCACCGAGAAATGCACGAATGCTCGTGATGAGAATCGTTAAGTCCGTGCGGTCAACAGTGCCACTTGCATTCAGGTCGTACGATTGATCATTCTGGAGGGCGATAGCGCGGATCATATTTGTGAGAACCTTGCGCATTTCTCGCACGGAAAAAATGCCGTCCTGATTCGTATCGCCAAGCGTAAGCACTGCATCATCCGTCAAAGAACCTCGGAGCATGCGAGTAGAACCAAAGAGAGAAATAGCGACAAGTACGGCAAGAACGAGGACGATGAGGAAGCGCCGGGAACGAATGATAGAATTGAGTTGCATGATGACAGTAATGAATACCTACGTGCCGCTGCTACAGGATCCGAGTACTTTTCCGAGAAGAACTGTTATCCCTGCATCGACTCCCGCATCAACCCGTTGTGTTGCAATGTCTATCCTGCCATCGCTGTTAAAATCCGCAATGGCTACTGCGGAAGGAGAGTACATTGTCCGATAGAGCGTTGGATCTGAAAAATTCCCCAGTCCTGTACCTAATAAAACTGTAACGCTATTGCCTATATTAAAAGTAATGAGATCCGCCTTACCATCCTGATTGAGGTCAGCGCTGAAGATATTTTTTGGAATCCGCGTTGTCGGGTGCTCGTATGATGGCGCAAAAGCCCCCATGCCAGTACCAAGAATTACAGAAACATTTTTACCGCCCGTTTGTCCGTAGTAGCCTTGGTTCGCTGTCACCACGTCATTCACGCCGTCTCCATTCACATCGGCAATGAGGATCGATTCTGGTTTTTTGTCAGTCGGAAATGAGGTGCTATGCATCGTAAATCCACCCTGACCATTACCCCAAAATACAGAGACTCTTCTATTGGGGCCATTTGCAACTGCTATATCCTTTTTGCTATCTCCATTCAGATCGCCAATCGCGACGGCACTCGGAGAAAAATCACCCAAGGAATGTGTCGTTGGTGCACTATACATTCCTGGGCCATACGCGAGATATACCGAGATAGTACGAGTTGTCGTTACGTGTACATTCGCTTGTACCTTATCCTTCAGTCCGTCGCCGTTAACATCTGCAAAGGCAATCGTGTTATCAAGATTTGCGAAAGTGATTGGATACGGGGGAATATTTCCTCCTACGTATTCCCTCATTGGTTCAAAAATGCCATTTCCACAAGAAGTTGTGCATGTGTTTGTACAGAAATCAGTGTCGAAAGAATTACCATCGTCGCATTGCTCGCTCCTGCCAAGCCCATTCGGATTCTGCACGATGCCATCGGGGCAACTCGTGAATTCGCAATAATTATTACAGCCATCTGTCTCAATGAGATTACCATCGTCGCATTGCTCATGACCTTGGATAATAGTGTCACCGCAAGATGTATTTTTGCATTGGTTATTACAAGAGTCAGTATCAATCTGATTGCCGTCATCACACTGTTCTCCACTTTGTACGAAGCCATCGGTACACATGGCCACTCGACAAGAGTTTGTACAGGCGTCCGTATTGACATCATTGCCGTCGTCACACTGCTCCAAGCCTTGTACTATTGTATCGCCACATGTAGGAAGCTTACACGTATTGCTGCATCCATCATCATTATTCGTATTCCCGTCATCGCACTGCTCGGAGTTTTCGTTGGTGATGTCATTGCCAAAAAACCCGTATTTTCCAGATACCATTGCACTATCAAATTTTCCAACTGCGACAAATAATCCGTTACCATATGCAATACTTCTAAGATTGCCATATAAATCATTCCCTTGAGCCCACGTCAAACCATCGTATAATTGACGACCCTTCGTCCATGTAATGCCATCGAGAGAGGTGATACTCCGTTGAATTTCGCCACCACCACCTGCTGCTACTTCTGCCATAATCCCGACAAATGCTCCCTTACCATAGACTATATCGACAAAATAAATGTCCGGGATATTGAGCGAACGGATTGCCCATGTGATGCCATCAGAAGATGTCGCTATCTTGTCTAAAACACTCGTCAGGACAAATGTATTATTGCCGTACGTAATATTGTTCCAAAACCTATTAGCTCCGTCGTCTATTCTCCGCTTCGTCCATGTAATACCATCGGGGGAGGTTAGAGCTTCATTATCGTCATTTACTGATACAAATACACCATTGCCATATGCAACATCTCTCCAGACACCACTAATTTCTTGCGCTACCCAATTCATCCCATTGTTGGATGACATAATATAGCCCCTATGAGAGACAGCAACGAATGTACCCTTGCCGTACGTGATACTCGACCACGATAGATTTGATGAATTAATTGTTCGCTTCGTCCACGTAAGCCCATCGGGGGAAGTCATAACTCCCGTCGTCGTAGAAACTGCTACAAAAAGTCCTTTGCCATAGGTGATACCCGAAAAATATGCTCCTTCATTCTGCCCATGCCTTGTCCAGCTTATGCCATCGGGGGACGTCATGATGTCTCCGCCAAATTTTGAGAGTGCTACAAAAATGCCATTGCCGTAGGCAACCTGCACCCAATCAGCATTCACTGCATTTCTCTTCGTCCATTCGATACCGCTGGTATTTTCAAATACACCATCACCGCAAAATTTCGCTTCAATACGACACACCGCAGAACAACCGTCGTTATTATTCACATTGTCATCATCACACTGTTCTCCGGCCTGAATCGTGCCATTGCCACACTCAGCACCGAGAAATGCACGAATGCTCGTGATGAGAATCGTTAAGTCCGTGCGGTCAACAGTGCCACTAGCATTCAGGTCGTACGACAAATCATTCTGCAAGGCAATCGCGCGGATCATGTTCGTGAGAACTTTACGCATTTCTCGCACGGAAAAAATGCCATCCTGATTCGTATCGCCAAG
>CAZFCB010000019.1:0-2528 GCA_964517585.1 uncultured Candidatus Peribacteria bacterium
TCGATCCCTCGGGCAACCGTTGGACTAGAGAGATGATCATCTAACTCGCGCTCTGCGCGAGGCCAGACAGAATCCGGCGTACAAAGAGCAGGATAAAGAAGACTGGGAAACCGGTCTTTTTTGTATATGAATGAAGAATGTAGCAATCCCTGTATTCTTTTGTCGGTATAATCATATTCTATGAAACGTTCCGAGATCCTCTTCGGTATCGCGCGGATCCCACTAGACGCGCTTGCAGCGTTTGCTGCTTTGCTTCTTGCATATCGCCTCCGTGAGGCGAATATCGACTTACTCCCTCGTCTCCAGCTTCTGTCTCAGCAAAGCACGCTGCCACCGCTGGACTATTACATTTCCAGTTTCGTCATCCCGAGTGTCATCACATTCATCTGTATTGCCGCTGTCTTGCGGCTCTACTCACTACGCACAACACTCGGGCCTTGGAAAGAGCTCTGGCGAACAGGTCTTGTCTCTCTGCTGTGGGTCGCCCTCGTCATGGCATGGTTCTTCATGGTGCAGCGCCAATTATTTTTTTCGCGCATTCTTCTACTCCAATCGACATTTCTCATCGCACTTTTCGCGATGATCGGACGTACTGCAGTCATCCTCTTTCAGCGCAGACTTCTCAAGTCCGGCATTGGTGTCCGCAGCGTTGTGTCCTGTGGAAGCCGTGGGCTTCCTGAGGCAGTCGCAAAAGATCTCGGACGCGATACTCGTTACCGCTTCCTAGGGCATGTCACGGCACGAGAACATATCGCAACAATGCATGAAAGCAGCGCAATCGACCTTGTGCTCCATACAGATGCAAACCCAGAAAGTGTGATGACAGCAGAGCTCATCGACTACTGCCGTAGTCACCAGATTGGTTACGCCTACGTACCACCGGTGTTTGCAGACGTGCCTCACCAGCTCAGCATCAGTGCCATCGGACTCGTCCCTGTTTTAAAGTTTGAACCGACACCACTGGATGGCTGGGGGCGAGTGCTGAAGCGTTGTATTGATGTTCTTCTCGGTCTTGCACTCTTCATCATTCTTCTTCCGTTCCTCCTTGTTATCGCACTACTGGTTCTTGTGACTTCAGGCTGGCCGATTTTCTACGTAAGCAAACGCACCGGACAGCACGGTAAAGGCACGATCCCTCTTCTCAAATTTCGTTCGATGTGTCGCGATGCTGATCAAAAAAAACTAGAACTCACGGCGCTCAGTCATCGTACCGATGGTCCGCTCTTTAAAATCAAAGATGATCCGCGCGTGACGCCACTGGGACGATTTCTTCGGCGGTACAGTATCGATGAATTGCCGCAGCTGATTAACGTTCTTTTGGGACAACTTTCTCTGGTCGGGCCACGGCCACATCTGCCCAGTGAAGTAGAAAAATACGCACTGCATCATCGTCGGGTCTTCACGGTGCGGCCAGGTATTACAGGGCTCGCGCAAATTTCAGGAAGATCAAATCTTCCATTTGAGGAAGAGGTTTCTTACGACATGCGCTACATAGAAGACTGGTCACTGTTCCTCGATTTTTGGATCCTCTGGCGAACCGTATTTGTTGTGCTCTTCGGACGAGGCGCAGATTAGAGAAACGAAAGCTGAGCTGCCGCTTCAGATTTCTTTGTACTAAGCGACAAAAGATATGCCGTTACTTCCCTACCGTACGGTTTTGTACGAAGTCGATCATCGAGAATGTCGACTGCAGCACCTTTTTTGGCATGGCGACGGAATGTCCGCAGTAAGCGGAACAGACGATGTTTGAGTCTAGGGAGTGAGTAATCGGAAAACGGATCACGGTACCTTCCAGCTCTGCGTCCCACAACAGGATGTGAGGGATGATCGAATGGAAGCACTTGCAGAATAAGCCGATCAACGGTGTCCGGTGGCAGCTCGACTGCCTCAAATGTCCACGGAGTCATGACAAGAAATGCTGGTGAGGAAGCCTGATGAAATTCCGCACGCATGCGACCTTGTCCGCCATTGAATCCTTGGCAAATAAGCGTAACTCCTTCTGCTTCCAGTCTTTCTGCGTGCTTCACAAAAATATCTTCAATCGTACGTTTACTGGAAACTAACACGATCGTCTTACCTTCTGGTTTTTTAAAAATCATTTCAAGGTTGATGCCAAGAGGCATTGCAATCTGTAAACCAGAATCTGGCAGTGGTCCTGTGTTCTGTAGTGTTGCCTGCACCGCATCCGGTAGTACTGGCTGCAAATCATCCTGACTCGCGGGGGGGATCAGGAGTGTGGTTGGATACTGTGCATAAATATGCTTTGCCATGAGTGACCCGATGTCTTCGGGGACAGATTTGATGATTTTGCTGCCATCCGGCATTGCTTCGATCCACGTAATACGTCCGAGAAGATTCTGAGGATCAAGAATAAGGAGTATGTGCTCCAGTGGAAGTTTCACTTGCGGAGGAAGATCCATCGCAAGGACGTCTGTAATCATGCGTTTCAATTCCCCGCTCTCACGAGACTCCAAATCCGATGGCGCAAGATACCGAAGATCCATTTCATGTCTGATTTTCTCCGCCCA
>CAZFCB010000019.1:2628-23232 GCA_964517585.1 uncultured Candidatus Peribacteria bacterium
GTTCTGACACAATAAATTCAGGTGGATATAGCACCGTATAGTCTGGTGACGGTGGAAATTTTCCTGCCGTCGCCTCAATATTTTTGACGGCAAGCCATGTCGACCCCGTAAGACCAGCGAGTGTGGCTGGAACAAATTGCGGATCAAGAGGCTCCTCTGTCAGGATCACTTTTCCTGTCTCAGGAAATATCGTCGAAACAGACACTGGTAGCGTGCCAGATTTTTTCTTTGAAGAAAGCCACGCTGGCTCTGTCTTGCGCGAGCCCTGCAAGATGCCAAAAAGTCGTCGGTAACCTTCGGGGCCTCGCACAGCAAACTCACTCAGGAGCTGCACTTGTTTGGGTGTCAGTTCTGAGAGTCGTTCCCAACACTTTGCAAAAAGCTCAAGCGTTGCACGGACGTCGCCAAGTGCACGGTGCGGTGGCGTGTGATTGAGATCGAGTACAGATGACAAGTAACCAAGCGCGTAACTTTCGATTTCAGGAAACACAAGTGATGCAAGCATGGACGTATCGATCCATGGTCGACCCGTAAGATCCCAACCTTCTCCTTTGAGCATACCAAGATCAAATTTTACATTCTGACCAACGATGATCGCGTCATCACTTAATAACTCCTTCATGATAGGCAGTGATTCTTCAAAGGTCGGTTGATCAACAAGGTTTTCCGGACGAATGCGTGTGAGTACTTGTACCGCGAGTGGAATGTCACATTTTTCTCGGAGTGAAAAAAGCTGTTCGTACTCCTTCACGAGTTTCCCGTCTTGTACGACAGCACATGCATATTCCATGACGCAGTGCGTGCGAGGAACGAAGCCCGTTGTTTCCGTATCAAGAACAATAAATGGGATATGTGGCAGTTTCATGGAAGACACCATACCTTGAATCCTAAAATCCTGCAGCCGGGCACTGCACTTGTTTGCCGGTGGCGTCTCGCAAAAAAAGAGACGCGCGATTCGCGCGTCTCTCTGTAATATACGTGTCCACTACTCGGCCTTCGGCTCCTCTGTACTCTCTTCTCTTTTTGCTTCTACTACCTCTTCTTCCTCCGATTTTTTGACGCTCTTCGATTTTTTAGGCTCCTTTTCACCGGAGTCTTCTCCAGTCACTTCTTCTTCCGTTGTCAGGATTGCCACCTGAACTTCTTCCCCTTTCAACTCTGCAAGCTTTGCCTTGAAGGCTGGGAGCTCTTCATAGTTGTACATATCAAGCTCATAACCCGTCAGCTGAGTCGCAAGACGAATATTCTGGCCTTTCTTCCCAATGGCCATAGGCCGCTGCGCCTCTTCCACGAAGACTGCTGCGCGCTTTTTCACGATCCTACCTTCTTCATCTTCATGCGTCTCACCATTCACGATGATCACTGCAGAAATAGATGCAGGCTGCAATGCAGTGGAAATAAGTTTGATCGGATCGTCAGACCATTCGATCATATCGACTCTCTCGCCATTGATCTCCTCCATGACGGACTGGATACGCACGCCCTTCTGTCCAACACACGCACCAATTGGATCAATGCGTGGGTCATTACTCTTCACGGCAACTTTGCTACGCATTCCTGCATCACGAGCAATGGCCATAATGAGAACATCGCCATTGCGGATTTCTGGGATCTCGAGCTCCAGAAGTTTTTTTACGAGACTTGCGTGCGTACGACTGATGCGAAGCTGGGGGCCTTTGCCTGTAAGTTCAACTTTATCGAGGTACACACGAATGCGCTTGCCAGTGTAATAATGCTCGCCAGGAATCTGCTCTTTCCACGGCAGCGAGACT
Organism: uncultured Candidatus Peribacteria bacterium; assembly: GCA_964517585.1. Lineage (GTDB taxonomy): Bacteria > Patescibacteriota > Gracilibacteria > Peribacterales > Peribacteraceae > JAGORY01. The sequence continues at coordinate 4,401 of CAZFCB010000019.1, forward strand.
GTCATGCCTTCCACTTCCAACGTGACCCAATTCGGTTCAACTTTTGTCACCGTTGCAGTCAGAAGTTCGTTCTCGCGATCTTTGAACATCTCGAAGAGAGACTGCTTTTCAGATTCCTGAAGCTTTTGAATGATGACTTGCTTCGCAGATTGAGCGGCAATTCTTCCGTAACCAACAGGCGTCACGTCGATCTCTATTTCATCACCCACTTCGGCGTCCGGCTTCACACGGCGTGCATCTTTTTGGCTGATTTCAAAGTTTTCATTGAGTACATCATCAACAACTTCTTTAATGAGTAGTACGGACGGCATGTCCTGATCTTCACGAAGAACGACTCGAATTTCCTGTTCCTTATTGCCGTAATCCTTACGGTACGCAGTAGCGATAGCCTGGCGAACGGCCTCCAGGACGTCGTCCGCTTTCACATTGCGCTCAGCGCACAGTTGGTTGATAGCAGCGATGAATGACGCGCGCATGAGAGTTTGGGGAAGTGCAGCGCCACGTGAGCTGCGAAGCAGATTTTACGTGGGGAAAGCCACCGTCCTCGTATAGAGGACAGTGAAATCTCTTATTAGATTCTCTCTGCTCAGCATACCACGAAATGCTCTTTGAGCACAATTGCTAAAGATATATTAATGTTGTATAGTGTATATCTATGGGCATCGATACAGAAGTTGATAAGGCAATTAAAGGGATTCTGCGCACAGAATTGCACGAAGCTGATATAGATCGGCTACATGAAGCAATGATACGAGCAAGAGGGGTCATCCTTCATCTCATAAAGGACTCTATGAGTGGAATACTAAAATCGTCAGCCGAAGCCGCAATCGAATCAACCGAGCGGGTATGGCAAATAAGTGAGGAAACTCTTGTGCGGTTACGATCGGTTGCAGGTCATGGCGGGATCACCATTCAATCCTTACTCGATGGCACCAATGTATTTTACCCGTCGCATGAAACAGGAACTCAGTTGGAAATTCTGATTGATCTTGTAATTGAGCACTGTACCTTTATTTATCTTGAAACAAAGAAGAAGGTGGTCGATATTTTATTGATGACAGCAACTCACAACAATGAACAGCGTGGAAAATCTCAGATTGTCAGTAGACATATCCCCGAAAACACGATTGATGAAAAGACATTAGAGGTTGGGGATTTTTTGGCTTACATCATCCATGAACACTACAAAGAGAAAGTAATGGAAAACATGTTAGCAAAGCAAAAAAAATTGGCACCCTAGTCTAGAAGGACTACCCCTATCCTTGAACGCCTCGAAGAAACATTCTCCTATGTCTCCCCGCAATAGTCGGTAAGAGTGATGCTACTTTGTACGCATAAAGCTTCCATCCTTTCGGCAGGCGATCAAATTCTAGAACTTTTTTCTGAATCTCGACGGCCGATCGTCCGAGTATTTCCATCCGCTTCAGTGATTCTTCGAGCGTGATGTGGTGATGATGAAGTGCGCGTGCTCGCGGCTCGTAATACACGCGTACACCAGCATGTTTGAGCCGCATCCCCCACTCGATATCCTCCCATCCGTACAGGTGTACATCTGTGCGAAACAGGGTTTTTTTGGCTTCGGAAAGCGGAAGGCTAATATGACTTGTGTATGTGAAACGATGTTGGATATTTTCAGGAAGTAGTGTGTGAGAAAACGCGGAAATAGTAGGGTATCCGAACTGCCACCCAGACGATTCGAGCCATATCATGACAGGCGTGATACCGACCGCGGGGTCCCAAGTCGTGTGTCCCAGAACGGCAATGAGTGGGTAGTGGTTAGCGGGTAGCGGGTAGCTTTGTTTCTGACCACTGACCACTGACCACGTTTCATGCGCCTCAATGTGCTTTGCACACGCCTCGGGTTCCAAGAAAATATCATCACCAATAAACAGTACATACTCACCTGTCGCATATTTCAGCCCTTCATTGCGAGCAACACCTTGCTGACATGGTTCAATGTTGATGAGACGAATCGCTACTGACCACTGACCACTGACGACGTCATGCGTCTTCATGTCATCTGCATCATCCACCACAATCACCTCGATATTTTGTACAATCGTTTGGCGTTCGAGATGACGAATGCATTCCTTGAGAATGTCTGCGCGCCGATGTGTGGGGATAATGACAGAAAGTTTCGTCATAGAGAGAAGAAGATCATACCTTACGCACCGTTCGCACCTCACCTACCATACCATCGTGCTCACCCTCTTTCTCGATTTCTGCAGTCACCGAAAATGCTTCGCGCTCACCGAGGATGCGTCAGTATTAGCTGAAATGGAGCTACAGGATCATACGGATGAGTCTTCTGTCATGCCCGCTATCGAGACACTTCTGAAGAATGCTGACCGTACACTGAAAGACATTGGAAGGATTGCCGCTGTCACCGGCCCCGGCGGATTTATGAGCCAACGCGTGGGTCTTTCCATTGCAAATGCTCTTAGTTGGAGCTTGCATATTCCCATCAGCGGTCTGCATCTTTCTGATCTGTATGCGGCACGAGTACACGAAGACGCACTCTGGATTCATTCAACAAAAAAACAGTTGCTCTTCATCCGTGGGCTCGGAGCATATGCACAGTCGTGGCCAGAACCTGTGACGATTACCCTTAGTGACCTAAAAAATATCACAGAAGGTTTTTATGTAGGAGAGGTACTGTCTGAGCAAGCAGCTGTTCTCTCGATGCAACCTCTCTCCGAAATGAAAGAGATCACAGACGTACTCCCTCACCTGACAAATAGTCTCCAGTATGGGCCAAAGTCTCTTTTGCCTTGGTACGGACGCGGAGCGTAGAAATCTTTTGTGGCATTGTCACAATAGAAGAGTGGGTAAACAGACAGACAGACAGACAGTAAGGAGCTCACTATGTTGAGGTGTGTTCTGGTATACTCCTTGCCAATGTCTGTCATTGATACACTCAACAAGCTTTTAGGTGATCCGAGCCGTAAAGAGCTCAAACAGATCGCGCCCATTGTGGGGGAAGTACGGGCACTGCAAAAATCTGCACCAATGCAGAAGCTCACACTGGAAGACTTGCCGAAGAAGACGCAGGAATTTCGGGATCGATATCAAAAAGGTGAGAGCTTAGATGCAATGCTCAATGAAGTGTTCGCGGTAGCTATCCGCGCATGCGAGCTTCTCGTTGGAACAGAGGTAACACTGGGAACTTCTACGCAAATATGGGATATGGTTCCCTTCGATGTGCAAATCATCGGTGGTGTTGTCCTCCACAGAGGCGCTATTGCGGAGATGAGAACAGGTGAAGGTAAAACGCTTGTATGTACGCTGCCAGTGTATTTAAACGCGATTACAGGAAAAGGCGTTCATGTCATCACGGTGAATGACTACCTTGCGAAGCGCGACGCGCAGTGGATGAGCTGCTTGTATGAAGCGCTCGGACTGACAGTCGGTGTTGTTGTTCATGGACTGAATCACGACGAAAGAAAAGTAGCGTACGCGGCAGATGTCACGTACGGAACGAATAATGAATTTGGATTCGATTATCTTCGTGACAACATGGCATCATCACTCGAACGTCAGGTACAGCGTGGTCTGCACTATGCCATCGTCGACGAAGTAGACTCTATTCTCATTGATGAAGCCAGAACGCCGCTCATCATCAGCCAGCCTGCAGAAGAATCTACGTTGAAATACGATCTGTACGCCAAGTATGTAAAAAATTTGCAGGAAACTACCGACTTCGTGAAAGATGAAAAACAACGCGCATCAACACTGACTGAGGCTGGCATTAAAAAAATGGAAGGACTGTTAGGGGTAGAGAATATTTATACTGAGAAAGGCTTTGAAGAAGTACATCACATCGAGCAGGCACTCCGTGCGTACGCAATCTATGAACGAGACGTCGACTATGTTGTGAAAGATGACGAGGTCATCATTGTCGATGAATTCACAGGACGCCTCATGCCAGGTCGTCGTTACAGTCACGGACTGCATCAGGCCATCGAGGCAAAAGAGGGAGTTCCTGTGCAGCGTGAAAGTAAAACGCTTGCAACGATCACCTTCCAAAACTACTTCCGCATTTTCGAAAAACTGGCCGGCATGACAGGAACTGCCAAAACCGAGGAAGAGGAATTCCAATCGATCTACAGGCTTCCTGTGCATACAATCCCGACAAATCGCGTACTCACACGTATCGACAAAGCTGACGCCGTGTACGCGACGACGAAAGCAAAATTTACTGCGGTTGCTACGATCGCCAAAGAAAAACATGCCAAAGGACAGCCCGTTCTTATCGGTACAACATCCATCGAAAAGTCTGAAGCCATGAGCGCACTTCTGGAAGAAATGAAAATTCCTCATACCGTGCTCAATGCGAAGCATCATGAAAAAGAAGCCGAGATCGTCGCAAGCGCCGGACAAAAGAACGCAGTCACGATTGCAACAAACATGGCCGGCCGCGGCACGGACATCAAGCTCGGCGCAGGCGTAACAGATGTTGGCGGCCTTGCAATCCTCGGAACGGAACGGCATGAAGCTCGTCGCATCGATAATCAGCTGCGAGGCCGCGCAGGACGTCAGGGCGATCCTGGTGAAAGCCAGTTTTTCGTCTCGATGGAAGATGAGCTCATGAGACTGTTCGGTGGCGACCGATTGAAATCCATGATGAAGAGGCTCAATGTTCCCGAGGATATGCCACTGGAAAACAGCATGGTTTCGCGCAGTATTGAATCTGCTCAGAAAAAAGTGGAAGGAAGAAACTTCGATATTCGCCGTCACGTTGTGCAGTACGACGACGTGATGAACAAACACCGTGACATTATGTATAAACGGCGACAAAGGTTGCTTCTGAAAATCGCAGGGAAAAGCACGGAGACAGATTCGCTACGCGATGAAGTGACGACCATGATCAAACGTGAAGTGTCAGTCCTCTGTAGTGAACATGCATCCGGTGACGATGCTGAGTTGTGGAATCTGACAAAACTTCGTGAATCTCTCGCAGCTCTGCATCCGGATCTTGGTCGCGCAGTCGTAGAAGACCTGAAAACGATGTCAGAGCCTGAGGAGATTCGTGCGCAGATTGAAACAATGATGCTCTCGTTCTATAGCCAGAAAGTAAAACATTTTGGCTCGGAGATTTCTGAAAAGGCGGAGCAAATTGTCGTACTCCAATCCATCGATAGTCACTGGATGGATCACATCGACGCAATGGCTCACCTACGAGAGCAGGTGGCGTTCTCTGGTTATGCACAAAGAGATCCGTTGATCGAGTATCAGGATCAAGGATTTCAAATGTTCCAGAAACTACTCGCAACCATTGCCGCAACGACAGTCCGCACGCTTCTCCAAATCGATTTCGCGCAGTTTGCAGCTCCGCACGTAACGATGACGAGCGAACCTATGAACTTGCAGACAAACGACGCCGACATTGAAGGCGCACTACAACAACTAGGTGCTACATCTGCTAGCGCAAAAACATCACACAAGAACATGAGCTTGCCTGCCGCAGTATCAGCAAAGGCCGGACGCAATGATCCGTGTCCGTGTGGCAGTGGTAAGAAATTTAAGAAATGCCATGGGACTGAAGCCTAATGTGACATCGTTTTGCTGAAAAGAACTCTCATGAAAACATGGTATGATGTTTCTCCATGCCGAACATTCCAGAGACTATCGCTGGCCACGAGAGACAATTAGGAGAGCTATTGCAGGATATTGCAAACCGGAACATTGCCCACGCGTATCTTTTTGCAGGCCCAGAAGGTATTGGCAAGACGACGGTTGCGCTGTGGTTTGCATGGCGTCTCCTCGTTGATCATTTGCCACCGAATGAAGCTGAACCGGTACGCATCACGATGGAAAAATTTATCCACCCAGATTTTCTGTGTCTCGATGACCTGTGGATCGAGGAAGTGCAAGATGATTGGGTGACGATTGGACAGAGTTCAAATGTTCCGCAGCAGCACAGAAGTAAAGACACACCTGCACGTACGGATACCATTGGTATCGACGATTTACGACTTCTCTTCGAGCGGCTACAGGCAACTGGTGATAGTCCGCATCTGTGCTGCATCATCCGAGGCATTGAACGCATGCAACCAGCCGCAGCAACGTCATTTCTCAAAATTTTGGAAGAACCACCACCAAGAGTTGTTTTCATTCTGACGACGAATAGCTCAGCAACACTGCTCCCTACTATTCTTTCTAGGACTCGCACACTGCGGTTTGCGCCTCTGAAAAATGAAGCGATGATTTCGCTCCTTGATGGGCGCGATGATGAAGATGCAGGCTTTGCCCTGCATATAGCCCAAGGTGCACCAGGGACACTGCGGCGTCTGCTGAATGATCCGGACCGACTTCGGGCAAGTAAGCAGCTCCACTCACAAGCAAAACAGTTTTGGCAAACAAAGTCACTGAAAGATCGGATGAGCTGGTTACTAAAGGCGACGGAGAAAAAACAGGCAATTGATGATGTTCTACTACACTTAGGACTCACTCTCAAAGAACTACCTGATGTCATGAAGCGGGCAAATCTTGTGAAGGCCTATTCTTCATTGACGAGAGCGCTTGAAACGAACGCGCATCGGGCACTCATTCTTGAGCGGTTCGCCCTAGCAGTGCAGGAACGCGCGTGATACGATAAGACCTTGTATGCCTTATCTGGTTGTCTTTTTAGCGGCTTTCTTCGGAATTGTCGTCCTTGTTGTAGGCAGGGTACTGCTACGTAACCGTGGCGTACGTCGTCTTGTCCGATCAATGAAGATGCGCTTTCAGTCAGCAAATGACCGCGGAGCAACGCTTGTGGAAGAACGCACAATCGATCGGCCACGCCGAAACCCTCGAACATCAGCAATCGAACTGCAAAAAGTGCGCTCTCTGATGCGTTCCGCTGAAAAGGAAATCGCACTACAAAACCATGCAGAAGCCGAACACATACTTATTCAGGCACTTACGATCAATCCTGATTCCACCGATACCCAAGCAGAGCTTGCAAAGCTGTACCTTACAACGAACAGGGAGGCAAAGGCTGAGGCTCTCTACAAAGAGCTCGTTCGTAAAAGAGATGATGTTTCTTTCTTCGCAAATCTCGGTCTCGCGTACTACATGCAAGCAAAATATGTCGATGCGTGCTTTGCATACCAAGAGGCTCTGAATCGCGATCCACAAACGCCAGAACGTAGTGCGGCTCTTGGCCGAGCGTGCATCGCAGCGCGCAGATTTAAGGATGCTGCACCTCTTCTCGAAAAAGCCATCGCAAGGCTTTCACGAGATATTGAACTGTTACATTTGCTCGCCGAGTGTTACGTACAGATGAATGAGGACACGAAGGCAGAAGAAGTCTATCGTCGTATCAATAAAATTGAACCGTACAACGAAGGAGTAAAACAAAAAATCAGCGCACTGTCCTCGAAAGGATAGAACCAAGAGAAGATAAAAGTAGCCGGTAGAAAAAGCATATATTACTACCCGCTACTTTCTACTCGCTATCTTGTACTCGTTACGTGTCCAATATCTGCACCGTCACATCTCCCGATACTTCTGCTTGGCATCCCAGTCGCTTGGGATCATCTGTCACACCCATATTTTCCTCCCTATCATTACGAGGGGATAGATTGGACATTCCTTCTTCTACATCACACATACATGTTGTACAGAAGCCGTTTCCTCCACAGGCAAACTCCATAGGAACATTCGCATCAAGCGCAATCGAGAGGAGGGTTTTCCCACTCTCTGCCTCTACTTTCTTGATTTGGCCATCGGGATAGACAAAGGTGACTGTCGGCATGCTTCGCGGAGCGTACTCATTTCGAGCGCCAGCCACAAGCGCTGTGTTACGATAACTTCATGCCTCCACGCCGATTTACCCTCGCCCATTCCTGCGCAGTGATCTCTGCGATTGGATGGTCTGATTTTGTCCTAAAGTATCGTGGCTCGGTCTTAGGGTACGTGTGGTCGCTTCTCGGTCCACTGGTGCGCTTTCTCGTTATTCTTCATATCTTCGGTCCGTACGTTCAGCAATCTATCGCCAATTACTCGTTCTATCTTTTTCTTGGCGTTATTATTTGGGAACACTTTGCTGTGACAACGACCAGTTGCATGAGCATGTTGAATGAAAAAGCATCCATTATTCAACGAATGGTATTCCCGCGAGTATTTCTGATTTTGGCAGTTGGATGGACGAATCTCATTATCTTCCTGACCCACCTTCTTATTTTCTTTGTAGGAATGTTGTATTTCGATGTCTCTATCAGCGTTTCTGCAATGTACATGCTCGTAACGATTCTACAAATGTCGCTCGTCGCACTCGGCATCGGGATGATACTGTCCTCGTATAGTTTGAAGTATCGAGATGTTGCACATATGTGGAGCATAGCTATTCAAATTCTCTTCTGGCTGACACCCATTATGTATCCGTACGCACTGCAAGGTGGCTCTTTGATGCACGCCGTGCGAGCACTCACAGGACAAGAAGGGGCAAGTTCCATCCTGTGGCTTTTCATCAAAATACAACCGCTCTCTATCATCGTTCATGACGCCAGGCGCGCAGTCCTCTACGACGCCACATCGGACTCCCCTACGGTGGAGCACGCGATAGGGATGACAATCGTGTGCATCGCCATCTTTTTGATTGGCCTTCTAATTTTTCAACGACGACAACGTTATTTCCCTCAAGAATACTAATGGCCACTGAACCGATCATCGAATGCACTGGTATTTCAAAAAGATACGAAGGGCGCACAATCCCAATTAGGAGGCTCCAAGACGAACTTCTCTTTTGGAAGAATCGTTCACAGTCGATGCGGATCGACGCGCTGCATCCGACGTCTTTCACTGTCTCTCGCGGTGAGTGGGTTGGCATCTATGGACCAAACGGATCTGGCAAAACTACATTCCTCAAAATACTCTCTGGCATAGTGCCGCCTGACAGTGGCTCTGTGCGAATCGCCGGATCACTCTCCGCATTTTTTGAGCTCGGCATTGGCTTTCATCCTGAACGGCAGGCGAGAGAAAATATTCGCCTCAACGGACTACTGTGGGGACTGCGACGACGAGAGATTGAGAGTCTGACCAAACGCGTTCTTGAATTCGCTGATATCGGTGAACACGCTAATCTTCCGATGAAGTGTTACAGCACAGGCATGCGCCTGCGGCTTGGTTTCGCCGCATCCGCACAAATGGAGGCTGACGTGTATCTTTTTGATGAAATTCTCGCTGTTGGTGATCTAAATTTTCAAAGGAAATGTTTACAGTATCTAAAAAATCTTAAGTCAAAAGGTAAAACTGTCATCATCGTGAGTCACGGCTTTGAATCATTGGAATTACTGTGCGACCGGATCGTACTCTTCGACAAAGGTGTGATGCGAGAAGCTCCCAAAGGTTACGCAGTAGAAAGAGCTGTACTCTCAGAGCTCGGTAGTAACGCGCATTAGACAAATGTCGTCAGTGTCTGGTGATGCCGACAACGTACGCGAGGGTCGAGAATAATCCGATACCCCTCTGCACGTATCGCGTCGCACCAAGCCCAATCATGAGCCGGAGAACTACCGCGCCAGTGACTTGTGAATGGATGCGAGATGAACGGACGAAACGCCATCATGCATCCCGTGCCGCCGAGATCAATCTCGAGTGGCGACTGATGCTGATCGACGATTGCTATCGGGGTACCTTGTTCTATGCGATGTGCGACGAGTTCATCCACGTGACGAGCTCGATATAAGCCACTCACGGCAGCTGGCGGCATCTCACCATCGGTAAGATCTCTGAGGAGAATTTCGTAGGCACATTCAGGCACCAAAATATCGTCTTCGACGAACCAAATAATTTCACCGTCTGCCATCTGCAGCACGCGGTTGTATGCAGTCGCAAGAAACTTGGACACCATGTGTCGTCTCTCCATTTCGCTCTTCCATGAGAAACGAACGGGGTATGGCACGACAAGCACCGACCGAAAGATGCCTGGATGTTTCTCGAGCGCTTTGTGGATCCGTAGAGACATGCCGTCTGTACTATTATCGAGAATGATAAGTTCTGGAGGGTTCACCGCAGATGCGGATGCACAAATGGTGGACGCAAGTGCATCGATCCACGGTTCCATCAGTTCTGGCAACCGTCCACTGACAATCGCGCAGAGAGAAACTTTCGCGACGTTACGACGCACACGACCAAACAGAAGTCCCGCACCATCCAATCCAAGTTGTCGCTCATAATTACTCCAACTACCGACGTGACGTCGATAGTTCAGAGTAGCTTCCGATGCTACACCTGGACCAATACGTGACATGCGAAGCCACAGATCCCAGTCCCAGAGAGTCCCTACCGAGTCTTGCCAACCGCCAGCGGCCTCGAAGGCCGAGCGACGCACGAGAGACGAGGTATTGATAAAATTTTTGGTCCAGAGACGTTTAATGTCCCACGGATGGAAAAATTCACCACTCTGAATTCCAAACATTAAAGAGCGTCCATACGCAAAAGCTGCACCATTGGACGTAGCGAGTGCCCTCAGTTGTTTCGCTAAATAGTCAGGAGAAATAGTATCGTCACCGTCGATGTGCAAAAGAAGATCGCCCTTACTTTCTGCTACCGCTGTATTACGCGCAGAGATGACGCCAGCGTGAGTCAGTGGAAGAACGCGAATCCCGGGGAGAGACGATGCAATCGAAACACTCTGATCATCAGAACCATCATCACAGTAGATGATCTCTAGAGGCTTTACAGTTTGCTGAAGAATGGATTCGAGACACTCGCGAAGAAACGGCGCATTATTTCTCGCAGTCACAATGACACTCACGGGGACAGCACCGCCATACATATCTTGGGCTTCGTGAGCTTCTTGATTTTGCAGTATTTGAGGAGAAACAGCAGCTGGAAAAAGTGAGCGAAGAAGTTGGTGTCGCACAAAACGAACAAAATCAGGAAAGGGTTCTCCGGCGATATGCCAGATTTTTTTGAGTATCCCACAGACTTGAACTCTGAGAGAGAGGAATGTAAAAAACTCACCAAATTGTCGCAAAGGCATCGTTAAGCGCCAACTCAACGTTTTTTCTCGTCGTGCTATTTCCACGTTCTTTAGATGCTTTTCGTATGAGAGATCATCAACGACTTTCCGGTACCAGTCGCGCTGAGTGCGCATCGTCAGAATGCTAAACCGAAGATCTTTTGCAATGAGGAGATTCTCAATGCGAGCGTCTTCTACTCTCTTAAGATGTTGTTCTTGCGAAGAAGATGCTTTCAGTGACGTCAATAATTTTCCCACGGCAGCATGAGATTCTCTGAGTACAGTAGGTACAATGACCGCGAGACCGTAGAAACCCTCGAGCATCGTGACGGACACTTCTTGGCTTGTCTTCGTGAGAAAATCTTCCAGAGCAGTCAGAACGCCATTCTTCGCTCCTCCAGTAGTAATGGCATGAAACATTCTCTCATTGAGTCCGCCATCTTTTATCAGCCGATCTTCGCCTGGTATCACTCCTCCCTCGGCAAAAAGTTGGCGATGCTCAGGAGGAATATTGCTCGGCAAAATGTAGGAATCCCGCCGAGCATACGGCCACGACACATCGTGAAGGAGAATCACTGGAAACTTGCCAGATTTTTCTGCAAGTTTTTCGATCATCGTAAGCTCATGAAAAACCGTGTACCAATTATGGTCACCATCAATGATGACGAGATCAGGTGCCGCGCAAAGAGGTAATGATTGCATGCTCCACGTACGATGCAGCGTCAGCGTTTTCCCCCATTGTCGCTGAAAAGTACCACAATCAAACAGTGGAAAGGGATCAATGACGGTGAGATTGCCATTATGATTTTTGACAAATGTCGCAAGATTTTTTACCAAATCGCCATCGCCTCCTATCTGCAAAATTGTAACAGGATGAAGTGCGTGCAGCAGCGGCTCAATAATGTGGTTCCAGAAACGAATCATGGTCGTTAGTATAGACATATCCCGCATCTCTGTATGAAGAAGTCTACTCACGCTCCATTGCTCAACATACAAGGTCTTAAGGCCTCTATTGGCGAGAAAGCTATTCTCAAGGGGTTGAATCTCACGGTACAGCGAGGTGAAATTCATGCCATCATGGGGCCTAATGGTTCTGGAAAGTCCACACTTGTCTCAGCGCTCATGGGACACCCCGCATACCGTATTGATGGAGGAGTCATCGATTTTCATGGAAACAATCTCTTTTCGATGAGCGCAGATCAGCGCGCTCGCGCTGGTATGTTTCTTGCATTTCAGTATCCCAAGGAAATTGCCGGAGTGCCGCTTCGAAGTTTTTTGCTTGCCGCATACGAAGCCCAAATGTCAGCTCGCAACAAAGATCACCGCAAAATCTCTCCAGTAAAATTCCAGAAACTACTCACGGAAACGATGGCATCGCTCCGGATGGATCCGGCATTTGCAGACCGAGCTGTCAATAAAGGTTTTAGCGGTGGTGAAAAGAAAAAAGCAGAAGTTCTGCAGATGAAAATCTTGCAACCAACTCTTGCGCTGCTCGATGAAACGGATTCCGGTTTGGATGTCGATGCGCTCAAGACAGTCGCCGAGGGGGTGCAGAGCATGCGTGGTCCAGATTTTTCTGCCGTCATCGTCACGCACTACGCACGTTTGCTGGAGTACATCATTCCAGATTACGTCCACGTCATGATCCGAGGGCAGCTCGTAGAGAGTGGTGGAGCGGAACTAGCGCACAGACTCGAGAAAAATGGGTATGCGACATACGGAGTCCATGAGAAAATTATGTTCGCCTAATATATCCTTGTAACGTTTTTACTCCTCAAACGTAGTACATAGTGTTCTGACTCTTTCCCCTCTCTCTATGACCGATACAAATGCTACCGTGACACTCCGGCCACCTGTATGGGCATTACTTCTCGCTGTTGCGATTGGTGGTTTCTTCTACCTCGCAGGAAAAAATCTGGAAATAAAAGGACCACTGACAAACCCTGTGACGATTTCCGTCACGGCTGACGGAAAAGTATCGACGCCACCTGACATCGCGATGGTGAGCTTCGGCATCACTACGGGGCGCCAGCCAACTGCCAAGGCTGCGACGGATGTCATCAAAAAGAATATGACAAAAATCCTCTCCGCCGTGAAGGAATTGGGGGTTGCAGAAAAAGACATCGCAACTGAAAGTTTTTACCTGAGTCCCGAGTACGACTACACGACGAGCGGCCAGATTCCACGCGGATTTCAGGCTACACAAACGCTGCGCGTGAAAATCCGTGACCTCGACAAAGTAGGTGATGTCCTCACTGCTGCGACAAACGCAGGCGCGAATCAGGCTGGAGGAATTAATTTCTCTGTCGATAATCCCGATGCAATGAAGGCGCAGGCTCGTGAAATTGCCATTGGAAAAGCGAAGGCAAAAGCTGAAGTACTCGCAAAAAACCTTGGCATGTCACTCGGCAGGATGACTGGCTTTAGTGAGGATGGCGCGTACAACCCACCAATGCCGATGATGATGAAGGCCAACTACGACGCTGGTAACAGTATGGCCGAGCGAAGTCTCGAGATTCCCGCTGGAGAGCAGGATATCGTTTCGAATGTGACGATAATGTACGAACTTCGGTAAAGACATCTTAAGCCGCCTTACAAAAGGCGGCTTTTTTCGATGTTTCAAAAATACAGAGCGGTGGGAAATTAACAATCTCATAATTCGTTCGCACTGTGGAGAAGTAACGGAGGAGAATCTTGCGAACACGCGGATGGAAGAGAAATATAATGAGCTTGCCTGTGTCCGAGAGAACAGATCGCGAACTTCCTAAGATTTGATCAATTGTATCGTCCGCCATAACCGAGAGCGGGATACTTGAAAAAATATAATCTGCCTTCTTGCCATACTGATGGAGAATAGCCTCTACATGCTCTGCGGATTCATGAATAACATGTACACGAGGATCTGTGAATGTACGACGAAGGTGCTCGACGAGCTTTGCTGATTTCTCGATGAGAATAATTATAGAATCTGACGACAATCTGTTGCTTGCAAGAATTGCCCGCGCTAGAACGCCTGTACCTGGCCCATATTCGACGACGACTGAGGATCCGTGCTGTATGCGGGAGGCAAGCCTCCGCGCAATTCTGGGTGATGTAGGAATGACCGACGATACCTGTAGTGGGTTGCGGCAAAAGCACCGAAGAAAGAGTAGGCACTCTGGCATGGATACATCGTACACAATGTGAGAAGACATTGCTTCTCGGCCGGCAATACAAGTATGAAAATATGGCTTATATAAGCACTAAATTACCATCGATGTGAGTATTTTCTTTGACAGAAAAGTCGCACATGCCACACTCTGCGCACATGCACTCCCTCGCACACACCATGATGTTCATGATGCGCTCCGCGCGAGGGTTGGTTGCTGCGTAAGGTACGCACCCGCTACTCACTCGCGCACGACGCGAGACTTTTTTCTATGCACTTCTCATGAAGCTTTACATTCTCTACCTCCGCACGCAGTCGATGTTGATGTGAAACGTGGCCTCATCCACACGTTTCATTTTTCTTCTCAACCTCAACCATGTCACTCAATGCATCATCCACTGGATCACCTGAAGTTTTAAGCGGCCCCTTCGGTTCACTACTGAATGATCTTCACAGCGTTTCAACACGCGAAGCCTTTGCGCAAGAGCGCTTTGATTGGATTCGAGACGCACTGCGTGCATACAAAGAAGAAGGGCTGGTCGATCAACCAGTGTTACCAACATTCGCGGCGGCACCACGAGGTATTCGCGGCGGCAGATTCACGGATGAGCATCTCCATTGGAATCAAATTGCTGCACAGCTCACGCACGAGATATTTCAGCGTCCGGCCTTCGGAAGTTATGCGCCACTACTCGATACATCCGGGGGCGACGACATAGCTTGGTCATTACTTACACAAAGACAAGAACGTGCGATGAGAATTCATACTCCTCAAATGCAAGCGCAGCGAGATGCAGGTGTACTCAATGCGCTCGGAGAGGCGTTTCACGACTTCGACGAGGCAGCAGGATTTGTAAAAGCAGCGGTAAGAGCCGGTATGCACAACGTGATTGCTTCGTTTGAACCAACGAAGCGTGGCCTCCCGAACAACGCATTGGACATCGCTTCGTACGACGAAGTTGCAGAGAGGCTCAGAGATCTTACGCATGGAAAAATTGACGTCGCAATTGGCATGAACTGTGGTAACGCTGATCAAATTCTTGAGATTCTTGAAGGGTCAAGACGTGGCACATTCTCGGCCGTGTATCCGAATCACGCCGTAATTCCGCACAATGATTTGGGGGCAGAATTCCGTACACTCGGCGATCTGAATCATGAACGCGATGCTGAGCAGGAACGAAGATTTCAGGAGCTTCGTCATCTCTTTGAGATCTCGGATCATCAACTTTCAAAGCTTGTAACTCTCGGCGGCGAACTCGATCTCAAATATCTCGGCCTCTGTTGCGGCGCTTCGCCGAAAGACACCGCTGCTCTCGCAGCACGCTTGAGAGCTACTACGCCTGACGCCGTCCCGCTATCGCCTCTCGTAGCGTGACCTGATCTGCAAACTCAATGTCTGCACCCATGGGTAAGCCGTGTGCGAGTCTCGTAATTTTTTCTACCATCGGAGCCACTTGCTGCTTGATGTACGCAGCGGTGGCTTCACCTTCGGTATCCAAATTTGTCGCGATGATCACCTCTGCAATATTGCCAGCCTTACAGCGTTCGACGAGCTCTTGTAACTTGAGTTGCTCAGGTCCGTATCCGTCAATGGGCGATAAGACTCCATGCAAAACGTGATACAAGCCTTTGTATCCTGCCTTCTCGAACGCAACGACTTCGAGTGGTTCTTCGACGACGAGAATCTGGGTTGCATCGCGGGATCGGTCGGAGCAAATAGAACATTCTTCATTGAGAGAAATCATCTGACAAACTTTGCAATATTGAAGATCACGTTTCAGAGCGATGAGCGCATTCCCGAGTCCTTCGGGTGTGGCCTTACTGGAGCGGAGCAAATGAAACGTCATCCGTTCCGCGGACTTGGGGCCAATGCCGGGGAGTTTAGAAAACTCCTCGATGGCCTTTTGGATTTGTGGTGGGAGGAGAGACACGAATGGAGGATAGATTGCGAAGCGCAATTCGTCACGTGAAGGTATAGCGAATCCCCGCAACACACGAATGTGCTGCGGGGGACGCTCCTTTCAGGTTAGAGGCAGTTGGTTGGTTGAGGACGGGATTCAGGCGAATGCTAGGCTGCCTTCGGTTTGAAGCCACGCAGAACGTGTGCAGCTCCGGCAACCTTCGCATCGACGAGATTCTTCGCACTGCGACCACCGGTCATCGCCATCCACCATGCGAACAACATGCTCACATAGTTGAAGCAATAGATCCGATGGGCGCTAGCCGCCGCTTCATCGCCGGTCAGCATGACGAGCTTGTCGCCTTCACGGACGAGTTTGCCGGCCTCGTCACGCTTCGCACCGGCGTTCGGATCAATGAAAACACCGGCAACGCAAACGAGCTTGTCGTACCCGTCCGCCGGGAAAAACCCGCGGGCAAGGGCATCGACCGTGGCATCTGCGACGGCGCTCTGGGCGGACCCGAACATTTGATTCGCGCGTTCACGCGAATTGGTTTCGACCTTGGTAACGATTGCCACCGGAGGTTTGACCATCATGTTGGGGTTTACCACCGCGAGCAGGTTGTTAAAACCGTACTTCTGGTTGGCGACAGCGTTGCCGAAAATCGTACCCATCGGCCCAGTGCTGTATCCGGTCATGAGATCGATATGAGCGACCTCCGGCCAAATAAACACATTGGGGTCCGGGTGCAAACCCGACAGCGCTTCGCCGCAGACGATACCGTTGAAGTCCGGACGAACGAGGCCTTCCGGAACCTTAAACAGATCCCAGTCGATCGTCGGCAACGCGAGATTCTCCGGTTCCTTGAAGCCGAAAATGAATCCCACAAGCTTTTCGATCTGCTGGTCCAGTTCCCGATTCTCCGGAAGGGTGGCGAGTGACGTCGTTGTCATGAGAAGGTCTCCTTGTAACTAATGCATCACTTTCTCAAGGTGACGCACGTGGTGAGATGTCCGGCACAGGTAAGTGCGCGGACGCAGTACTGCTTCGCCCCGAGAAAAACGGGGCTAGACACTCGAGTGCCCTTATACCAACGAGGTACAGGTGCGCACTACACACGAAGCATGCGCACGGCGCACCTGTAACCTTTTATAACTGCCAATCCTGTCAAAGAGCGTAAAACCCCAAATCCCGAGGGATCTGAAGCGCACACAGTTAAGACAATTTTTCTTTACATGTCAACTCTATTGGCCTCTCAGAGGTCCTCATCCTCCAACTCCTTCTCCATTGAAATGGAGAAGGAGAGCTCCATAGAACATGCTAACAAATAGCAGAGTTCCCCTTCTCCGCTTTCGACGGAGAAGGGGCAAGGGGATGAGGACTTTAGGATGCGATCTCACACCTCCCGCCCCTCCCTTACCCTCCTTTTTACATCACGTTCTTTAATGCGTTGGCGTTTATCAATACGTTTACGACCACGACCGATACCAATGAGCACTTTGATAAATTTCCCGGCCTGCACTTCCAGTGGAACGATGCTAATGCCTTTCTCTGCTTGCGCAGCTTCTAGCTTGGCAGCTTGGTTTTTGCGGAGTAAAAGTTCGCGATCATGACCCGGGTCGTAGTCCGGCATCGGCCCCGAGTATTTGTACAAACTGATCTTCGCCTGTTTCAAAACCGGCTTACCACCGAAAAACGAGACGTAACTTCCAAGAAGACTCACCTGCCCCATTCTGCACGACTTCACTTCAGGCCCCGTCAGCATGATGCCAGCTTCCACGGTCTCAAGGATCTCGTAGTCAAATTTGGCGCGCCTATTCTGTGCAACGGTTTTCATTGATGAGAAGAATACACGAGAGACGGTAATACTTTTTCAAAACAGGTCAGTTGACACAAATACATAAATCATTATAATACATTTATGCTCAAAACTGCATTAATTACAGAGGTTATGAACGTCGTAACGCCAAAACCACCAATTCGAGTTTCTTTCGATGGTCGCTTAGAGGTTTCCGAAATTGTGTTGAGCCCCAGTAAAGCTCTACCATTTGATCCGAGTGAATTCCGTGCACATCTGGAAACTACACTTGCAAAGCTTCCTGATGATCTGAGAGATGAACATCGGGCAACAATAGTTGGTGTCATCGAAGAATTTTTCGATCCATTCAATAATATTGAAAAGCACCGAACGAACTGCATAGCTGCCGTCATTTCGTTGTTGATGGATGAAATGTAAGTGAAGTGTATTGTCTGGATGAAAAGTATATTTGACATATCGAATATATGTGTCTATGATACTGAGGCCAACACTCGGATTTCTCTGAAAGGAGGGCGACCCCCACGTGGGGTACCGCAGCGATCCCGTTGGTGACGATCTGAGGCTTCGCTGCCGTGCTGGCAGTTTTCTCCCCGAAAAAAACCGAATGTCGGTAGGGCAGCGAAGCCTCTCTTTTTTGTATTCGTGAAAGGGACTCCGTCCCTCTCACGGACTCACCCTGAATATTGAAACGCTCCAGCGCGGGAAACCCGCGCTTCGCGTGTTTATAAAAACTACGTTGTTGCCCTGAAATCATGAGAGCGACCCAGAATCTTTCTGTGACGCAATCGAAGATTCTCAGACCCCCACGTCCAGAACGTATTGGACACCGACAGGCAATGGCCGAAGTAAAAACGGTACAAGTTAGGAAGGTAATGGGGGTTTGGGGGACCTAGGGAACCGAACAAGGTTCCCTGGTCCCCCAAGGAAAAATAAAATCGCCACCGGCACCCCTAGAACCCAATCACTCTCAGATACACATCTCCCACACCAAGCACCGTCAACAAAACACCAAA
>CAZFCB010000019.1:23242-26434 GCA_964517585.1 uncultured Candidatus Peribacteria bacterium
AGGGACGTTTCCTGAGCTCACATCATTGCCAGAGAGAACTACCACGCAAAATTTTCTACAACCCAATCACTTTAAGATATGCATCCCCGAACCCAAACACCGTCAACAAAACTCCTATCGCCAAAAACGGAACGTACGCAATTCTCTGCTGCTTCGGACGAATTTTTTTGAGAAGAATCATGATGACGAGAATAATCGCCCCAGCCATGTAGCTAAAAATAAGTGTCATGAGCGCGTACCGAAGCCCAAGCCATAGTCCTAGGACCGCCGCCAAAAAAATATCACCCGTGCCAACTGCTCTACCTCGGCTCAGTAACCACTGTCCACCAAACCACAGAAGCATGATCACTACTCCGTAGAATGAAGAGATGATGTCCGCACCAAGGAAAAGGGAGAGAAGTGCAAAAAGACCAATGAGTAGTGTGAACACATCGGGTATCTGTTGATACGTCGCATCAAAAACACATGCGAGAAACAAAAAATAGAGAACGAACGCTGTCAGAAGTGCTTCTATCGGATCTGTGGGATGCAGAAAAAATGCAAAGACAAACAGTAAAGCAGATCCGACTTCAACGAGCGGATACTGCAATGAAATTGTACGATAACACTTCCTGCATCGCCCCCGAAGAATAAGAAAACTCAAGATCGGGAAAAGTTCAAACCACGACAGTGTGTGGTGACAAAACGGACACATCGACCTGCCTGTGATCGGCTTCTTCGCATGGATCCGATAGAGAAGCACGTTACCAAAACTTCCGAAGGCAAGTCCGGACAGAGCAAACAGTGTGATTCCAAAAGCCATGGCTCTTATCCTATCCGTAGCCCTAGGATCATGGAAGCGAGATCACGCCTCCATGTTGTCTTGGAGAGCGCAAAGGCAAAGGCGAGAGTAGTAAGGATCAGAAGATGAAGCCCAAGTCCTGAACTCGGAAGTTGTGAGTTTTGAGATGTCGCCTTCGTCATCTCTGCATGAGACGGCAATGACTCAGCTGACACGACTTGCAGAGGTTCTGCAATAAATAATTCATCATTCGTCACGTCCGCCGGACGCGGAACATACACTTCACGGACAGGCTTTGGTGCAACGTCGGGCGCAGGAAGACCTGCAATACGAGCAGCACGAATCGCAAGCCGATCCTCTTCGGACATCACGACATTTGGATCATTACTATATGTTTTTGCAGTGGCAGCAAGTGCCGCGAGCTGATCCTCGACGATGCGTTCGTCACGACGAGATGAAGCAAAATTTGTCAGAGGTGTTTCGGCCTGTGTCGGCTCCAGAGAATGTTGGAGCGTGGTAGCAACCGTCTGTGCACGACCCGCAATTCTGCGAAGCGTTGCATCATTCACATTTTTCGCATTGATATTGAGATCAGTCGTACCTGAGACTGTTTCTGTTGAAACAAGCAGGCCTTTGATATTCACATTTGAGACCTGATCAACACCAATGTAAACAAGTGTTGCGATAGCCATACCAGCACCCGCACCAAGAAGTTGCTTTGCTGTGTGTGTTTTAAAAATGTTTGTCATCCACTCATTATACCGTAAAACGATTGTTTACTCAATCGGTGATATGAGGTGTCTGAACCTCCTCTGTAGCCTCTGAAACGGCAAAAATCTTATGGAAGCCGACAGTGAAGCCGAGTACCGCGGCAAAAAGTGCTCCACATGTAAGGCCAATGACGCTCCCTAAAACGCTTGTCATGAGCGGCGCTGTAAAAAATAAACAGGTGCCAAGAAGAACGGAGAACGCGAGCCAACGCAGAAAGTGTTCTAGGGGGAATGTTATGGGCAAAGTACGAATGGCAAGCGGAAAGAGTGTGATGCACAAAAACAGATGAACGGCAGTTGACGTGCGGATAGCACCAATGAATCCGAGGCTCGGAATCCACTGAAGATTGAGTGTGACAGACAGAATGACTGCACCAATCATGCACAGGACAAGTGGTTTCCATTCGTGCTTTGCAAGCAATGTATAAAAACTAAAGAGCACAATGCCATTCAGAAACATCGGTGCGGAAAGGAGTGAAAGTGCAGTATCGGATCCGGCAAAACCTGAGGACGCCAAATACGAAGGTGTTGTGAGAACACTCATGATGGGTGTCGCCCAAAAGTAAGAGAACAATGCTGATGCTGAACCGAATGCAAGTATGAGAAGCAGTGTTTTGCCGAGAAGACGATCTGTCCGCTCTTTGCGCGCAGTGCGATCACTGAGGATTGGTAGCGTAGAGTTCAGGAGGAATGTAGGAATGATGTACGTCATCTCAGTCACGCGTGATGAAAATCCGTACACCGCATTCTGCAACTGAAAATCTTCCCGTAATACTGCAATCATCGTGAGGTCGAATTGGCGATAGAGCGCGATACAGAGAAATGCGATGCCATACGGTGCCGAGGCTTTCAGGAGCCGTGAAAGCAGAGGAAGATCGAACGATGGCCGCACACGCATGATGCGAAGTGCAAAGAAAACTGAGAGCAGAAAAAGAAAGAGCGCACCGAATGCACCGATCAGCAGAAACCATTCATAAATCCGAACATCAGAAGAAAGCCGCACACCGAGAAGAATGATGAGCGCCATGAGTGACGCTGTGAGAATGCGCTGTAAGACCTCAACAATGAAAACGTAGTGCATGCGAAATGTGACTTGAAAAACAGTGCGGAGCACACCGGCAAGCAAAGTGAAGAATGGAACAAACGCCGCAATCGTGATGCCAATGGGTAGTGGTGTATGACTCCACTCTGGCACGAACCACGCAATCATCACTGCAGAACCAAGTGAGAAGACGACGATAATCGAACGAAGAACAAGCAGCCCACCCAAGACTTTTTCTTTGTCTTTTGCGGCACTGAGTTCACGGACCGAGACTGCGTACAACCCAAAGTCAGCAAGAATAGCAAAGAGTTGAAGGTAGCCGTACGCGGAATTGTACGCACCAGCGAGTTCGATACTCAGGCCCATTGCGACAAATTTGACGGAGACTGCGGAAAGAACAGCCATCGTGGCCTGACTCGCTATCTGCCAAAGAGTGGACGTCGCAATTGCCCGATTGGACATACTCGAAGGATACGCGAAAGAGAGCATCGCCGTCGACGCACTCATAAACAACGTCACTACTCACGTGCTGCACTGCCGATGCTGGGGTATTAACCAGCTAATGGCGCAAGAGAAAGGGTTTTTTGCAGATAAGCATG
>CAZFCB010000020.1:0-25506 GCA_964517585.1 uncultured Candidatus Peribacteria bacterium
CATCGTGGCAAATGGACTGCTAGCGCTTGTAAGCTTTGATCTTCTTAGATCTATATGTACACGCGACAGGTCAATTGTGAACCGACTTGATTTTTATTTTTGTGCACTCGCAATACTGTACCTGTCTTTTACTGGCACATTCACGATCGGGATGCCTTCTATGAGCAGGTATACACTGCCTGTCATAGTACTTGGCTTATTAGGTTTTCTGCATTTACTCTCTCGTAATCAGGAGATAGAATTTTTCAAAAAATTCTCAGAGCTAACAATGCCTACTGCGATTGTCTTTTTCGCGCCATTGCATGTGATGTATGTTCATCATTACATCATTGGTCATGGCTGGGTGTACTGATAAACTCT
Source organism: uncultured Candidatus Peribacteria bacterium (assembly GCA_964517585.1). Lineage (GTDB taxonomy): Bacteria > Patescibacteriota > Gracilibacteria > Peribacterales > Peribacteraceae > JAGORY01. Next base: position 361 of record CAZFCB010000020.1, read on the forward strand.
TCGCATGATGCGGAACAATAAGCGAGCCCTAGTGACGATTCTTTGTCTGATTTTTATTTTTGCAATTGGCCTTTTTTTACGTATTCCTGAATTGTCACATCCAGGAGGTTACGGAGATGTTTGGATCGTGCAGAATTGGGGGCGAACGGTCGTAGAAAGAGGATGGGTTCACGGGTATGGTCTCCAAAAGAACGGTGTTATGAAACCAAACTATCCGCCTGTTGGTCTTGCCATCTTCGGCGCGACTGTCCGTATCTACGACCTCATCCAGGGCACAAGTACAGACAATTCGTTTTTCCTCCGTAAGGTGATGAAAGTACCAGGAGTGCTTGCTGATCTGCTACTCGCACTCTTTTTCTTTGCCTTTCTCAGAAAATTCGTATCGGTTAAGGCAGGCTTGATGGCAGCAGGAATCTATCTGATTTTTCCTCTGACGTGGGTCATCTCAGCTCGTTGGGGACAAACAGATGCGATGAACGCACTGCTAGCGTTCAGTTGGGTAACGGCGTTAGTTAGTGGCGCCCCTGGGTTGGGAGGGATATGTGTTGCGCTCGCTTTGCTCACCAAGCCCCTTGGCATTGTACTACTTCCGATATCGGTTGTGATCCTTGTCCATCAGAGAAGGGACATCATTATTTTTCTGTTTGGTTTTCTTACGATGCTTCTCGTAGTCATTGTGCCGTTTTTCATGGCGGATACACTCAAGGATGTTGTGAAAGTGTACGTCTCCAATATGGAATATTTTCCAGTGCTCAGTTTCAATACATATAATTTCTGGTGGGCGATCTATAAAGACGCTGCTCATAGAATTTCCGATAGACAGATCGTATTTGGGATTATCTCATTTAGACAGATAGGAATTGGTCTCTTCAGTCTTTGTTATGGTCTTTTTACGTGGCGTCTCAGCAGAGTGCTACGCAAACATTCTGATCCTGGACTGAGAGCGGAGGCTATTCTTGCAGCTTCCAGCATGTGTGCCCTCGCTTTTTTTCTTTTTGTGACACAGATGCACGAGAGATACGGTTTCCTCTTTTTTACCTTCGCTCTGCCTCTGTCATTCTTTATGAAGCGTGGCCAATGGTATATAGGTGGGCTTTTGTTCGTTTGGCTCTTCAATGTACTGCATGCCTTTCCATTCAGCCCGCTCGAGTATTTCTTCTTTAGGACATTTCCAGCTTTCGATAGATTTCTTTCTGTTGCAGCTGTCGTACTTTTTGTTCTCCTGGCGCGGATTGTATGGCGCACATCCTTGAATCCTGATGACAGAGTCTCTCTCACTCACAGCGAGTAACAGATGTTGAAATATCCACAAAAGGATTGGCAACACATTGCATCCGTAATACTTTTTGGGATTTTGCTTGTGCTTCTCTTGCATAGCTACTACGAAATTGGAAAGCGCATCGCATATGAGGCTTCAGGACCGATCAATGTCGATAGCCCAGTATATCTTGCTGTCGGCAGAGGCATGCTCAATGGATTGATGCCGTATCAAGATTTGTATGAAATCAAACCGCCGGGTATTTTTCTCCTGAGCGCAGCGTCTCTCTCGCTTACTGGCGGGACGCAACTTGTGTCATGGGTGCAGGTCGTCACTCTTCTCAGTATATTTTTGAGCGTTGCATTTCCGGGTATCCTACTCTGGAAAAAGAAAAAAATATCATGGCTCATGATGCTTGCGGGTCTGAACTTTGGTGCCCTTCTCACCATGTATGCCTCGCTTCGGTCTGGTGCATTCCAGGTTGAGTCTTTCGGTGCGGCTTTTGCATGTCTATACATCTCACTCATTACTTCTAGCGGAAGTACGCCGATGAACCGCATACAGACAATTCTTGCTGCATGTTCCGTAGCTGGCGCCGTTTTCATGAAAGAACCATTTGCTCTTGTACTCCTTGGTTCAGCGATCCTACTTCTTCCTTCATGGCACCTGTTTTGGAGAAATGCATTGGTGCCGGCAATGTTTGCAATTGGCCTCTTTCTCGTCGCCGTGGCTATGACTGGTACGCTTGTGCCTTACTTCTCCGTGTATCTCAATGAGATGCTCTTTCACCATATTCATGGAAGCGGGCCTCTCCATGAACGCATATTGAGTTCGGAAAGAATATTTCATGATCTTTCCACCTTCAATAAGCAGTTTGCAGTCGTGATCGCAGGCCTCGTACTTTTCGCCTATGTCGGAGCGCTCCGCTCAGGTCAAGCGTGGAAACGTATCAGTGTCACTGTACTAGCCTTGTCTCTCACAATGGCTGCAATCGCGATGGGCGGTCAATTTTATGATCATCACTTTGTCTTTGGTGTTCCCTTCTACGCGTCTCTATTTCTCTTGTTTCTCGGCAAAGAGTCGGGGGTGCTGTTGCGATCATGGTGCCGAAAGTTCTCTCTTGTCGCGATAACTATTTTTCTGGTTGCTGGTCTTCGTTCTTTACCGACAATTATTTATGATTCGCACATTGAAGGTTCGCGCAGAGTCATTGAGGGAATGCATACCATGTCCACGAAGATTGATGAGGTACTGAATCGTTGTAGTCTGGACAGATATATGTTTCTTGGGGCAAATGGTTATCATCCGTATGCTTTCACGAAGCATTCCCCCATAGGTCCATTATTCTTCCAGTTTGCACATTACTTTGATGGCCAACGCCCTCTATTCACAGCGTCTTTTCTCTCCAATTTTTCAGAAGCAGCTATTGTGATCAGAAGTCCACAACTATTTCTTGGTAAGGTCCAGAATGACGTCGAGACAATACTTGCAACAGAATTTACAACTGAACCATGGCCTTGTGCAGGTAACGTTGCGCTAGGCGGAGGCTACACGATGTATTTCAAGCTGAAAAAAACACCTTTGTCTGTGCCATCGTCGTAGCAACACATCGAGCAACTAACAATTCTACTCACTGATTCACTTGACTTGAGAACGCTCCGTTCTATCCTAGTCGCAGTGAAAACACGCGTCGCCGTTCTCAGGCAACAGTCACTCGTCCCGTTCGGAGTTGCTTTTGCAGCATTCGGCGCCTTTGCATTTGCCTACTTTTTCTTCGCCTAATTCTTCTCTCGCTCTGAAGCACACGCTTCCCTCCGAGAGAGAGGAGGCGACCTTCCGCTGCGCGGAAGAGTGGAAAGTAAAAAAGTGTAAAGTTCTACAGTTACTATCCATTCATCGCAGGATGCCCATCTTTATTTCTCTCACGACATATTCGTAACTTTCCACTTTCCACTTTCTACTTTCCACTTTCTACTTTCCACTTCTCACTTCTCACCCCCCCCCCCATGCTCATCGTTCTCAAAGAGAAGAATAATCAGTCACTCCTGAAAGAAATCCAGGATCTCCTCGTCTCCAAGTATGGCTGCAAGTCACACGTTATTGGTGAAAATCAGCGCGTGCTTGCTGTCACCGGAGACACGTCGGCAGTGGAAATTGGCCTTCTCAAAAGCCTCGAAGGCGTTCGATCGGTCGATCGTGTGGAAAGACCGTACAAGCTTGCTTCTCGAGAGCGTAAGAATCGCACGCTCATCGAAGTGTCGAAGGATTGCATCATCGGTGATGCAAAGAATGTCGTCATCATCGCAGGTCCGTGTTCCATAGATTCTGAAGGTGAACTTGATGAATCTGCTGCGATGGCAAAAGCACGGGGTGTGAAGATTTTGCGAGGAGGCGCCTTTAAGCCGCGTACTGGCCCGTACTCTTTTCAGGGTAAAGGCCTTGAGGGACTCAAGATGCTCCGCAAAGCCGGAGACACATATGGCATGAAGATTATTTCAGAAATCATGAAAGCGGAGGACTTGCCTGCATTTGAGGAGATGACTGACATCCTCCAAATAGGCGCACGGAATATGCAGAACTATGAACTCCTCAAAGCCGTAGGAAAATCATCGAAGCCCGTTATGTTGAAGCGTGGACTGGCCGCAACTCTTGAAGAGTGGCTTCTTGCTGCGGAGTATATTCTTTCAGGAGGGAATCATAACGTCATGCTCTGCGAGCGTGGCATCCGTACGTTTGAAGAGGAGGTTCGTTTCACACTGTGCCTTGGTTCTATTCCAGCTCTCCGAGAACTGACGCATCTTCCAATTATCGTCGATCCGAGCCACGCCATGGGGAAAACTCGTTGGGTGAAAGATGCGGCACTCGGCGGAGTTGCTGTCGGTGCAGACGGTCTCATTATCGAGATTCATCCTCGTCCGCATGAATCCAGTTGTGATAGCGCTCAGTTACTCGATAATGAGCATTGGAATGAATGTATGGATGGAATTACGAAAGTTGCCGGAGCAATTGGAAAACAAGTTTCCTGATGTGTTCTAGAGACGAAAATTTTGCCTCTCAACCGCTACACTATCTCTATGCACACGATCACCCTGACACCGCCGGCGAGAATGCATACTACCACTGATATTCGTATCGGTTCTGGAGCGCTCCAAGATTCTTTGGAGCGAGCACAAGGACATGATCGCATTGTTATTCTCTACGATGAAGCGATTCGAGACATTGCGATGAAAATTGTGCTGAACGACTGCGTGCGGATTCCCGTGGAAAGCGGTGACGCATCGAAGTCTCTGGTAGAAGTTGATCGCATTGTTTCTCTCATGCTTGATGCTGGGTGTACTCGAAAGACGCTACTCATCAGTATAGGAGGAGGCATGATGACGGATCTTGGAGGATTTATAGGAAGCATTTTCATGCGTGGTATTCCATCCGTTCTCGTTCCGACGACGCTTCTTGCCATGGTGGATGCAGCCATCGGCGGTAAAACTGCGGTGAATGCAGGATCCAGAAAAAATATGATTGGGTCGATTACACATCCAAGTACAGTTCTTGTTGATACAGATCTTCTGACAACGCTTCCAGATGCTCAGATTTCAGAAGGACTGTCCGAAGTGATCAAGATCGCAGCAATCATTGATCTTCCTTTTTTTATGTGGCTAGAAGAGTCAATGCCTCGCCTTCTGCAGCGCGATGCCAAGACACTAGAAGAATGCGTGCTTCGGGCCATTACCGCTAAGGTCAATATTGTTCAGACAGATGAGCATGATCGTGAAGAGCGCTTACTCCTGAATTTCGGTCATACCGTCGGACATGCGGTTGAAGCAGTCTCTTCGTACAAACTTTCGCATGGGCATTCTGTCAGCATAGGTGTCGTTGCCGAAATGAAGCTCGCGCATTGTACCGAGCAAGAGAGAGTCTCAGCCCTGATGTCGCAAGCAGGTTTGCCGATAGAGATTCCACCGTCTCTGACAGGACAGGATTTGTGGACCGTGATGCTTTCGGATAAAAAAAATGAGAACGGTCTCGTGAAGATAGCAGTGCCGAAACGTCTGGGAGAAGGCGTAGTGCAGACACTGACGAAAGAACAGTTTTTCACACTCTTTCCATGAATACAGTATTCCGTGTGCCGGCCATGCGGGTAGCTGCTGACTGTACATTGATGCTTCCGGGTTCCAAGTCTCATGCCAACCGCGCAATAGTCTGCGCCGCGCTTTCATCGACTGCTACGACCATCCGTCATGCGACACCGTGCGATGACGTTCTTGTGATGGTTGCTAACCTCAAGAGTCTCGGTTTCAACGTGCGATGGGTTTCTGAACAGAACGGCGAACTTCGGATCGAACCGGGCATTCCTCAAGGCGGAAAGGCACCACTTGATTGTCATAATGCTGGAACGACGTTGCGGTTCCTCACGTCCATTGCATCTTTTGTGCCTGGAGAATGGACCGTTACCGGAGACGAACACATGAAGAGGCGTCCAATCGGTGATCTCACGAAGGCATTGAGGGCGCTCGGTGCGGTCATCACAGATAAAGGAGGTTGTCCTCCACTTGAGATCCTCGGCGGTACGCTTCGCGGTCGCACGGTGAGGCTCAAGGCCGATATCAGCAGTCAGTATCTGACGTCGCTTTTGCTCATTGCTCCACTGTTGAGTGACGGACTTTTGATCGAATTGGCCGGTGCTCTCGCGTCAGCTGGGTACGTTGCACTGACAGAGAAGACAATGAAGGATTTTGGCGTAAAGATCAGTCGAAAAGAGAATACTTTTCTTGTTCAGCATGCAGAGTATGTATCACCGCCTACGTATGAGATCGAAGGTGACTGGAGTGCTGCTGGTCCGTGGCTGGTGCTGGAAGCTCTCACAGGTAGCACCATTCGGATGCCAAATCTGCAGCAAGATTCGTTCCAGTCTGACCGGAAGCTCCCAGAGGTCATCAGAAAATTACAGAAGTCAGGAGACATCACACTCGACTGTTCCGAGATTCCGGATCAGGTCATGAACCTCTGTGTGTTTGCGGCGTTTCGAAAAGGCGTTACCACATTCACGAAGATTGCGAATCTTCGAAAAAAAGAATGTGACCGCATTCACGTCATCGCGACTGAACTAAAGAAAGCTGGAATTGATATTCGTGAGCGTGATGATGACCTTGTTGTCAGGGGGTTAGGGGGCTTTGAGAAGATTTCTCATGGTTCCGTCACTCTCGATCCACACGATGATCATCGGATGGTGATGGCATTTGCAATTCTCGGACTCATTCGTGGTGATGTCATCATCAAAAATCCCGATTGTGTCCAGAAGAGTTATCCGACATTTTTTATGGATCTTGAAAAGATTATCTATGACAGTAAGCCGATCAGTATCGTCGGTATGCGTGGTGTCGGGAAGTCTGCACTTGGTCGGAAGCTCGCAGGAAAACTACGCATGAAGCATGTTGACAGTGATCACGTTTTCGAAGATCTTCATGGCCCCATTCGTGAATTCATTGCCGCCAAAGGTTGGGATGAGTTTCGAAAAAAAGAAGAGGAAGTGATAGCGTCGGTAATAGTGCCTGGCATCGTTCTTTCGCTAGGCGGAGGAGCTCTCGGTTCAGCAAAAACCCGAAAACGTATCAAAGATACAACAGTCGCTGTGTGGCTTCAGGCAAAAGAATCGGAGCTCGTACAGCGCTTGCAGAGCGGCAAACGGCCACCTCTTACCAACCTCCCACTTCATGAAGAAGTACGAAAGTTTCTCCTTGAACGTGGTCCGCACTATCGTGAAGTCGCGCGTATCGAAGTATCCCCAAAGCTTCGTTTCGGTGAGCAGGTTCCCTTTGTTTTGCGCGCACTCCGCCAAATTTTCCTTGGCATTCCACCAAAACCTCGCCGCTGATGTTCGTCGTCACTCTTCCTCCATCGGCACGAAAAGATCCCGCAGCTTTTGCACGCAGAGCGAAACGTGAGGGAGCGGATATCCTTGAAGTACGATCGGATCTGACGCCGAGAGTGATGAAATTTTCATCGCCGTTACCGATTCTCTTAGCACTCAGGGGCGCTGATCATGCGCTGCTGCAGCATTTGAAACCTGCTTACATTGATGTAGAGACGCAAGATCTTGCGTCTCTACCAAAGACAGTAAAAATTATCCTGAGTTTTCACGATTACGAAAAAACTCCGACTCTTGCCACGCTCAAAGCTCTCACGCGTGCAATGCAACGTCAGAAACCGTGGGCCATCAAGATTGCGACGTTTGTCCGAACGTACGATGAACTTGTGACGCTCATGAAGCTTCAGGACTGGCTTCAGAAATCCGGTCAGCGAAGTATCGTTCTTGGTATGGGGCCGAAAGTGCACCTCTCTCGCATTACGTCTCCGTACCGAAACGTCTTCACATATGCGACACTTTCGCCATCCGATGCATCAGCTCCCGGACAGTTTCCGATGGCGTTATACCGACTTTTGAAAGGACGAAAAAAACCAAAACTTCTTGGCATCGTCGGCGGGCAACACATTACGGCTTCCTTAAGCCCTGTCATTCATAACGCTCTATTCATGCGACATAAGATCGATGCTCTCTACTCGTGTTTTCCCTCAGAAGATTTTTCATCGACGATGAAGGCACTCGAAAAACTCGGTGTTACAGGACTGTCGGTGACTGCCCCCTTCAAGCACGACGCATTCCATGTGTCATCCAGTCGTGAGCGCGTGGCAGAAAAGCTTGGTGTAGCGAATACGCTTCTACGATCCGCAAAAAAATGGAAAGGTTTCATTACCGATTCCTACGGCATTCGCGAGGGCTACCCTGCGCTTGCGGGTGTAAAAAATGTTGCGATTCTTGGAGCCGGCGGAGCCCTTCCTTCAGCCATTCTTGCAGTGCGGGATCGTAGTCCGAAAGCACAGATAACAGTGTTTGCTCGCGATCCGAAAAAGGCTTCAAAAAACTTGAAAAAATTCGGTGTGAAGATTGATGCGCTAAAGAACGTGACGACGTTTACCGCTGATGCCGTACTGTGTGCTATCTCAGCAGATGTTTCGTTCCCATTGCCATTGCCTGCATCCAAGCATGCAATTGCGATTGACCTCCGATACGGAAAAGACACACTCTTCATGCAAAGCGCCCGTAGAAAAAAATTCCGCGTTACAGATGGTACGAACATGCTCATGCATCAGGCTCTCAAACAGTTTCAGTACTTTACGGGTAAAAAAGCCTATGATGACGATGCTGCTTTCTTGCGACCAATTCTCAACTCTTTTCTCTCTTCTCATGGCACGTAACACTTTTGGAACACTTTTGAGCATTACAACTTTCGGCGAATCTCACGGTACTGCGCTCGGCGTAGTGGTAGACGGATGCCCTGCCGGCATTAAAATTTCTGAAAAAGATTTTCTTCCAGATCTTGCGCGCCGTCGTCCCGGACAGAGCGCGGTGACCACTGCGCGTACTGAGGCAGATGCACCTACTATTCTCTCCGGAATCTTCGAGGGCAGGACGACAGGCATGCCCATTGCCGTCATTGTGCAGAACACGAACCAGAAACCTGAAGCGTACGAGAAGCTCAGAAACGCGCATCGCATCGGACACGCTGACGCGACCTTTGCGAGTAAGTATGGCCATCGTGACCATCGTGGAGGAGGAAGGCAATCCGGTCGTGAGACAGTTGCTCGCGTGATCGGCGGTGTCATCGCAAAGAAAATTCTACCAAAAAATCTTCGCATCATTGGTCACACGGTGCAGATCGGCCCGCATACAGCGCAGGCATTCCTGCCTGCGGAAATAGAGAAAAACCCCGTCCGCTGTGCAGATCCTTCGGTTGCAAAGAAGATGGAAACCTACATCCTAAGACTCAAAAGCGAGGCCAATTCCACGGGTGGTCTCATAGAAATCCGCGTCAAGAATCCACCAAAGAATCTCGGAGATCCGGTGTTCGACAAACTGAAATCCAAACTAGCACATGCGCTAATGACTATCGGAGCTGTCACGGGAGTAAGTTATGGTGCCGGTTTCCGCACTGCTTCTATGGAGGGAAAAGACTACGTGAAGAACAAAGAGAACTTCGGCGGTATGCTTGGCGGCATCTCGACCGGAGAGGATCTTATTCTCACGATAAGCGTCAAACCCGCATCATCCATCGGACAAGTAGCAAAGGAAGGGCGTCATGACCCCTGCATCGTCCCACGCGTCATTCCCGTTGCGGAGGCAATGGTCGCTCTCGTCCTTGCTGACAGCTACCTACTTCAGCGCGCCTACCGCGCATAATTTCCTTTTATTTTTATGACGCAGCAACTCACTATTCCACTCGTTCGTGTCGCTATCGATGAAGCTGATGACATACTTCTCAAGGCACTTGCTGCCAGATTTCGTGCCATACGTCATCTGAAGAAGATGAAGAGTGATGCTGGCTTGCAGGTCGAAAATCCTGCGCGTGAACTTGAGCTCAAGGACCGATGGAAGAAGAAAGCCATTGAGCTCGATGTTCCTCCCGAACTGACACTTCTCATACTCGATTTCATTCTTGCCGAAAGTAAGCGTCTGCAATCCTCATGATTATCACGAAGAAACTTTCCGTCGGCATCATTGGCGGAACAGGAAAAACTGGTTCCCAGTTTGCTCGTCTGTTTCGCTCCGCTGGTTTTCGAGTGCGTGTCACTGGCCACGTGACACGATCAAAGAATACAACTCTCGTACAGGAGTCTGACATTCTACTTTTTGCGCTTCCACTGACTTGTGCAGCTGAGATCATGAAACATGAGCTCACAGCAGCAAAGCGCAAAGATCAAATAGTACTCGATGTGTCATCACTCAAGCTTCACGAGACAGAAGCAATGAAGACAGCTGCTGGAGAAATTATTGGTTTGCATCCTCTTTTTGGTCCTGGAACTGATCCAACAGGGGAGCGCATTATCCTCTGTCCCGTTCGTGCATCTACGCAGACCGTTGGATCACTCATGTCACTCTTCAAGAAAATGAAACTGCAGACTGAGATAATGTCTCCGAAAGCTCATGATGACCTGATGCTGACAGTACAAGTTATTCCTCATCTGAAAAGTCTTCTCATGGCAGATGTACTTCGGACGATGAAAAAAGATCTCAGTGTTGTTCTCAAGATGTGCACGCCGACATACGAAATGGAATTTAACGTTATTGCAAGATTCCTCGATGATCATCCAGATCTGTACATGCCGATCATTTTTCGAAATCCCGGTACTCCTGCAGTCCTTCGAGCCCTGCAGAAAGCCATTGGCGAGTATTTGCACATTGCGGAGTCACATGACATTCCAGCTGCAGAAAAGCGCTATAACAATTGTAAAAAAGTTTTTCTGCCTCATCTGAAAAAAGCCAGATCACACAGTGAGGCATGCATACGTACTCTTCTCTCACTCACGCGATGACAATCTACACACTTGGACCCACGGGCACATTTTCTCACGAAGCGACGCAGACTATTTTCCCAGATGAAGACATACGTTTCACGCCAAATTTTGACCGTTTGTTTGATATTCTCTCAGCAGAAAAAGGTATGATTGGTGTGGTGCCCATTGAAAATTCACTCCACGGTTCCATCGATGAAATCCTAGATCTTCTCCGTGAAACTGATGTGAAAATTTGGTCCATGCGCGAAGTCCGTATTCGTCACGGTTTTGGCTGTAAAGATCCACAGAAAATCACAAAGATTGCGAGTCACCCACAGGCACTTCGACAATGCAGAGCATGGCTTAAAAAACAGTATCCCGATGTCATACATCTTTCAACGGACAGCACGGCAGCTGCTGTCGATCTTGCAAAAGTAGATGCCAGTGTTGGTGCCATAGCGTCATGTAATCTTATTCGGTCATCAGGGCTGACGCTTGTGAACGAAGACATCGAAGGTGATGCGAATACCACGCGTTTTGGCATTGTGTCTGTTACCGATCCATATCCACAAGCCAAGCGCACACACATGAGTATTGCCATTCATCCACCGAAAGAAGACAGGCCAGGTCTTTTGCATCAGCTCCTGACACCATTCAAGGTGTACGACGTGAATATGACTCGTATCGAGAACCGACCGACAGGGAAGAAGCTCGGTGACTATAATTTTTTCGTAGATTTCGATGGCAGCCCTGAAGAAGCGCGGACGAAAAAAATTCTTGCAGAACTTTCTGCAATCGCAGACATTAGAATACTCGGTGAGTGGTAACAAAGAACGAAAGGGTCATCTACTGAATTACTCTATTCCCCATCATGTATGTCACCCTCACCTTTCTCCATCCTACCCGTTCCGAAGCCCGATCCTCTCTTCGCCATTGGCGCAGAGGCACAGGCCGCAGGAGCTGAGGCTATCAATGGCACACTTGGCATTTTCATGGATGAAGACGGCAAACCACTTGTCTTTCCAAGTGTGATGAAAATTCTTGCGCACCTCGAGAAACACCTGCAGGGATTCAATTATTCGTATCCGCTTCTCACAGGACTTCCGACGTATCGTGACGCGGTCACTAAACTTCTGTGTCAGGACGATCAGGAAATCGTCGCTTCTATTGCCTCTACAGGTGGAACAGGAGCGCTCGCGATCAACTTGCGACTTCTCAATATGCTCCTCGGAGAGGGGGACGACGATATTATCTTGCCGAGTCCGGCATGGGGGAATCATTCACCAGTCTGCACGTGGGCTGGCCTTCACATCATCGAGACTCCATATATCGTCAACGGAACGGCATCAGTTGACGGCGTCATTGACACCGTAAAAAAACAAACGAAGCCATGCGGTATTTTACTTCAAGTAGGTTGTCACAATCCGACAGGGCTCGATTATTCGTCTGAGCAGTGGTCTTCGCTTTTCGATGCACTCCAAAAGAAAGATTGCATCGTTCTGCTCGACTTTGCGTATCAAGGATTCAAAGATGAGCCCGAAGTGGACGCACAGCCTATTCGTATGTGTCGCGAGCGTGGATTGACGACCCTTGTGACGTGGTCTGCATCCAAGAACCATTCGATCTACGGTATGCGTACGGGGCTCAGCGCAGCATTCGTGAAAGATATGATGGAAAAGAAAACAGTCGAAGGTACGTACTCGACCATTAGTCGCGGACTTCATTCCGCTGCTCCGACGTTTGGTCAGGCAATCGTCGCACTTGTCCAAGAGCGATGCCCAGAAGCGTGGAGAGATGATCTCAAAACCGCTCGCAGCGTCCTCACGCGTAAACGAAAGCTCATGCTTCAGAACCTTCCGGAGTCCTTCCATAACTCGCTCTCGGGGTACGGCATGTTTGCGATGCTGCCGCTCACGGAAGATCAGGTAAACCGCTTGAAGCATGAACATAAAACATTCGTTCTGCTTGATGGACGCATCAATATCGGAGGCATTCCGGAGGCACGTATGAAAGAGTTATGCGAGAAGATCATTGCCGTTCTGTGATACGATACGAAGCCATGTTCACCGGAATCATTGAATCAACGGCGAAGATATTGCAGAAGACCGACTCTGGTCTTGTCATTGCTCGACCTGCGATCTTTGACGATCTGAAGATCGGATGCAGCATCGCAGTCTCTGGGGCATGTCTTTCTGTGACCGCGTACGATGCAGAGTCGATGTCTTTCGATGTCGTAGAGACAACGTTTCAGAAAACAAAACTCGGTTCACTGAAAGTTGGCGATAGCGTAAACCTCGAACGCGCACTTCCGGCAAATGGCCGACTAGAAGGACATATTGTCCTCGGGCATTGTGAGGGTAGAGCGACTGTGACGTCGTTTGAGAATGGGATACTGACAGTCATGGTTCCAGAAGCACTGACTCCATTCATCGTTCTCCACGGCTCTATCACACTCGACGGCATTGCACTGACTGTTGCAGATATTCAATCGGCTACCATGACGGTGGCGATTATTCCACACACACTCACATCCACGACGCTCGGGCAGATACAAAAAGGTGATACGCTGAATTTAGAGACAGACATCCTCGCAAAATATATCCTGAAGGCACATGAAAACAGGTGAAACTCCCAATGTCGGCACTATGTCCGTTGATCCACGTTGGAAGATCGTGATCGTGAGATCCGTCTGGTATGACGAACTCACGATGCAACTTGTGTCAGATGCACGTACGGCACTCGTAGCAGCTGGTGTGAAACCAGAGAATATTCATGTCATCGATGCGCCTGGTTCGTATGAACTGCCACTTCTGTGTCAACATGCGCTTGAGAATGGTGCAGACGGCTGCATTGCTTTCGGCATCATCGTGCAAGGAGATACGCATCATGCAAGACTTGTCGCAGAACAGTCGGCCGCTGGTTGCATGCAGGTGCAGCTGCAGACAGGGAAGCCTATCACTTTCGAAGTATTGTTTGTCGATAATGTCGAGCATGCTCGCGTTCGTTCCACAGGAAAAGGTTCCAAGGGGCCGCTCGCAGCAAAGACGCTTCTGAGTTCGCTTGCGCGAGTGAAAGATTTGCGTTGAGGAGTGTTGTACAACAGATGTGTTCAAGCGTACGATCGCAAACGTCCGCTTTCCAATTCTTCTCATGTCCATTCGCCGTTTTCTCGCTCTGACTGCTGTTTTGCTCCTTCCGCTTGCAGTCTCTGCGGCAGGACTCTTTCCAGACGTCGGTGACAATCATCCTTTCAAGGGAGAGATTGAATCACTTGCTCGTGCAGGCGTCGTCAAAGGTAATCCAGATGGAAAATTCTATCCCGACAAGAGTGTGAATCGGGCAGAATTTTTGAAGATGTTGTACACAGCAACCAATCGAACACCGAATGCAGTCTCATCATCGTGTTTTTCAGATGTCATTCACGGCAGCTGGTACGAGCCGTATGTGTGTGATGCTGCATCGAAACAGAATGGCTTTGTCCAAGGATATAGTGACGGCAAGTTTAGGCCATCAAGTCCGGTGAGTCGTACAGAGGCACTAAAAATGACATTTACTGTTTTCGGTATCAACGCACAGGAGATTTCCTCTACCGATCAAGATGTCATCAAATTTGTCGATATTTCGGTGAGCGCGTGGTACAGCAAATATGTTAGTGCTGCGTACAAAGTGGGCATTCTGCCAATCGTTAGTCAGGGTGGATCACGTTTCTATCCTGATCAGGAGTTACTCCGAGGAGAGGCTGCAGCGTACATCTTCAATGCAATGCATACGAAAGAACAGTCCAGTTCGTCATCTTCATCGTCATCTTCATCGTCATCTTCAGAGACTTCGATGAGTAGCAGTGCCTCATCAAAAAGTTCATCGTCATCCGTCACTGCAGGACCCATGACAAAAAATCTTGCGTTTCCATTCTACGAATCTACGCAGTTTTCAGAGAAGTTTCCAACAAGCTACCTCTTCGATTTGAAAGCAGCAAAAACACAGGTGTCTATCAACGTAGAAACAACGGGGTACTATCACTCAGATGTCAGTTGCCGTTTGTATTTGATGACAGATGCAGGTTTTTCCGATGAATACTACCTTGGTGTTCAGAACGATAGTACGTGTTCTCTCGTCGTGAGTGCGCGGCCTGGAAAATACCAGCTCCAGCTCCAGCCGACTGTTGCCAATGTTCCCTACACAGTCACAGCAAAAAGTGCTGCCTCAGATGGCAACGACGGTTTCATGGAAGCGCTCAGCGTATCTGACAGAACCCCAAGGACAGCAACGCTTGTCCCAGGAGATCTCTTCGACTGGTACACATTCACAATGCCCCTGAAGCAGACAGCGACTGTCGATGTTTCCTCGCAAGAAAAGCTCGATTGCATCATCTATACGCCAAAAGACGTCGATCAGTTTGGATTCTCTGGCCCCGAGTGTGGGAAGCCGTACGATTTCGTACCTGGCGTGAAGTACACCATCGGTGTTGGTCGTAGTACAGGGCTCAGCCTGATTACGAAGATCACGTACACGCTTCAGTGGCGCTAAATAGCTTAGAAGGCGAGTCAACATAGCTTCTCCTCGTTTGGTAGTCATAGCTCTTAGAAGCTGCTCAACTGGACTGAAGGGATGTGATACACTTTGCCTCCATGAAAAAACGTACCAAAGACACGGTCACAGAAGCCTTGCAAGCTCTCAAAAACGGCAAATTTGTGATTATTGTGGATGATGAGAAGCGTGAAAATGAAGGAGATTTAGTACTTGCCGCACAGTTTTCAACGACCGAAAAACTTGCATTCATGATTCGGCACACTGGAGGCGTTGTATGTTTAGCCCTTAGTAACCAGATTGCAGATACACTCGATTTGCCCATCATGGTAGCGCGAAATACGAGCAAAAGAGCAACATCGTTCACTGTGAGCATCGAGGCAAGCAAAGGTGTGGATACCGGCATCTCTGCGGCAGATCGTTCTAAAACAATTCTTGCAGCAATACATCCAAAAGCGAAACCCGAATCACTCAGCAGGCCTGGTCACGTATTTCCACTGAGAGCACAAGACGGCGGCGTTCTTTGGAGAAGCGGCCATACCGAAGCGTCCGTGGATCTCTGTAAGATTGCTGGACTCCGTGAAGGCGCAGTTATTAGTGAACTGATGAACGAGAACGGAACAATGATGCGACTTCCTGAGCTTAAAAAATTTGCAGAGAAATTTCACATTCCGTTGCTTGCCGTGAAAGATCTCATCGCGAGGCGCCGAAAAGATGAGTCGCTCATCAGACTTGCCGCCAGAAGCGAACTGGAGACACGCTACGGCCACTTCGAGATTTCGGTCTACACCGATATTTTGCACAGAAAAGAACATGTTGCCCTGAAGATGGGCGACGTGAAACCCGGAACGCCGACTCTCGTTCGCGTTCACTCGGAGTGTATTACGGGTGATGTTTTTGAGTCACATCACTGTGACTGTGGGAAGCAGCTGGATCGTGCCATGAAGATGATCGCAAAAGAGGGGGAGGGCATCATCGTGTATCTTCGTCAGGAAGGACGTGGCATCGGTCTTACAAATAAAATTCGCGCGTATGCCTTGCAGCACCTTGGGTATGACACAGTTGATGCAAATCGCGCACTCGGTCTTCCGGATGACCTTCGTGAGTACGGCATTGGTGCGCAGATTCTGAAAGATCTTGGCGCTGGAAAGATGCGCCTCCTCACAAATAATCCCAAAAAAGTCGCAGGCTTAGGTGGCTATGGCCTTGAGATCATTGAGCAGCTCCCACTTGAGATAGTGCCGACGAACGTGAAGCAGAAAAAGTACCTCAAAACCAAGAAAGGCCGCATGGGACACAGGCTACGGAAGGTGTAAGGGTCAAACTACTTCGTGCGTTCTTGGCCTCTGAGCCATAACTATGGTACTTAAACTTATTGCAAAATATATGTCAATTTTGTATACTCAGCTCTTTCGAAGATCATTTACAACATTTATTGTAGGGAGTTCATCTGACCCTTGTGCCAGACTTAGCGCAGCCCGATGCTGTGTTGAGGTTTCTATTTAACAGGGGTTAGTTTCCCCTTCCTACACTTTCGATGAGGAGTTACGCATGGCAAGTTTATACCGTTGGCCCAAACATGAGCACACTGACGAAGACTCGGGACATGTG
This sequence comes from uncultured Candidatus Peribacteria bacterium, assembly GCA_964517585.1. GTDB lineage: Bacteria > Patescibacteriota > Gracilibacteria > Peribacterales > Peribacteraceae > JAGORY01. The sequence continues at coordinate 17,084 of CAZFCB010000020.1, forward strand.
CTCCGAGCAACGACAGTTCCGACAGGAACAAAGTTTTTTCTGCAGGTGAACAAGCCTGCAGGCAGAAACGTATTGGTGGCAGATTCTTTAGCCACCATGATGGAATTTGACAGGGCATGGTTCCCAAAAAAATGGCGAGAAGTAGACCGATGTGAGGGAGCTGAATTTTTTTGCATTCGCTATGTGCCAATAACCGAGACCATCTTCCTTGTTTGGCGGGTGCTGCACATCGACAATGTTCCATACGACGTATTGACCACATTCGTCGGTACGGAAGCCCATATGCGAAATCTCTTCGCCTACTGTCCGCCTTTGGATAAGTAGGGTTGCGAGCGAAAGAGGGGATCGGGGCAGGTGCGTTACGCACTTGCCCCAGCTTCTCATACAAAAAAATCCTCCTGAACCGAGGCTAGCGGTGTTCAGGAGGAAGTAGTTGTCAGCTCGTGGTGAGCTGGCGGTTTTCTTCGAGCGTTCGGAGAAGTGCTTCTGTGGGATAGTACATGTGCTCTTCTTCGCTGACGCCGAGGATCATTTCGTCCGTTTTCGTCAGCATTCCAGATCGCACGAGGCGATCAAGCGCCCGATCAAACAGTTCGATGGGCAGAGGATTGAAGAACGCGACGATGATCGTCGGTATGTGCTTTCGTTGAAGGAACGACTCCCGCCCGAACGACGTGATTATCTTCCAGCAACCTTTCCAGAAGATCCCACGGATCCAGCGTGAGTACACCCGCCACACTGGAAGCATATCCCTGTGGATCACTCCGTAGTTCAGACCGTAGAGACATCCTGAGGATGGTTCGTACTCGTTGTCTGTCTGACCTACGTAGCCTTTGGAGCTCATAAACATTGCGACGACGAGTGCGTCGAAAAGATCGGGAAAAGCGCATCTGATGGCCTCCATAGAAATAGGGTTCTTGAGGGGAGATAGTTCGTCTCCCATGGTTCTCGCACAGTGCGTGAACCGAGGACGATAGGAACGTGAGTAACTCATACCGCCACACATGGCACACTCCGATGATGGAAAGGAACGGGTGTCATCTGAACCATCAGACGACGGGTACTGCAGTACGCGCACACCGTACGGAGGTGCGTTCTCAAAAGAAAATTTTTGGGGAAAAAAATATAAAATTGAAATTTATGTTTAATTCTGAACAAATATTATATATAATATACACATGATGACGATTGCTCAAACCATTGAAAAAGTCATCGCAGGACATCCTTCGTACGGAGAAGCCCTACGTGAAGGCATTGTAAATTTCAGTGCTCTTGCTCGGAAGATGATGCCGGACATCGAAGATATTCTGCTTGAAACAGTGACAGAAGGTTCTGTGGTGATGGCACTGCGTCGTCATGCAACGACACTCGCAGGAAAATATCCCAAAGAAACTGTGCATCCGATCAAGAACATTACCGTCAGATCCGAGATCGTAGAACTTGCATTCGCATCGACTCCCGAACTGAATAAGATTCATCAGACATTACTCATGATCGCAGAAAAGCATGACAATCCTTTTCTTGCCTATGGTCAGGGAACGGGGGAGTCTACGTTTGACTGCAGTGCAGTCCTCTTGCCGCATCTGGAGGAACTCACCAAAGGACAGAAGAGAATTGCCAAATTTACGAATCTCTCTGTCATCAGTATCCGCATGCCGCTCGATACCGTCACGCTACCCGGTGTGTATTATCCGTTTGTGAAGGCTTTTGCTTGGTCAAGGATCAATGTCTACCAGATCATCTCGTACTTTACGGAAGTCAATTTCATCATCGATGATAAAGACATCGAGCGAGCATTTACGCTGATGAAAACTCTCGCAAAGCGCGGACAGAAATGAATACGTATTCTATTGGCACCTACAGAGATTTCTTACTATCGAAACATGAGAATTTCACATTAGATGGTTTCTAAGCTTCCCTGCATAGCAGGCAAATGCTTCCACTAATCAATAAAAAATGGTATAATAGTAAAAATACACAAGACAATATGAAAAACATTGATGCGGGATTTCATGGCTCGAATGACAAGAAAGATACCACTATAGACGCCTTCTATAGGGTTAAGAATAATGATCTTTGGCGTTCTCTGAAGCCTGCACACGAGGAGGTACATGAGCAGACACAGAAGGTGCTTGAATCAATGCCGATAGCACAAGCCGCATTCCGAGATGCACTTGGTGAAGAAGGTATGAAAAAGCTTGCAATCAATATCACGATGAATCCACGTGTTTTCGAGACATATCCTCCTCAATACCTCGGATCAGTCGCTGTCCGGTACCAAGCAGACGGTTCAACGAAAAGTCTGGAACTAGAAGAGCACGTTACGTGGAAAGGAAACATTGGAGTGCATATGAATGCTGCACGAAAATATGCCCTTGAAGATAACGGCATCATCGGTGGCAAGAGTGTCAAGTCTCACGCGAAAGACGATATCAATGGCGTTCCAAGAGAACTCGTGATGAATGCTCTTCTGAAGCTCGCAAGTCGTATCAAAACGGGAGAATCAGCCAACAATGTAGATAAGATTTTGGATCCTGATGCGCCTCCGTTTTCTCGTATTGATCCGCCGCGTGAACAGCCAAAAGCAGATTCAGATCCATCGAAGGATACAGACATAGCCACAGAGCCTCCGCCTGCAGAACCCGAAGAGCAACCAGAGGAGCCTTCTGTCTTTACGCGCATAGGAAATGCGATTGGTTCTCTTCCGTCTCCCATGGAACCGTTGATCCACGCAAAGGAAACGTACGATCTTGCAACACGCGCAGGTCGTTTGTCGGCAGATTGGGCAGCTAGGCCTCTTCTTTCATCTTCGCTCAGCGCCATAGATGGATATCCCGAAAAGGCAGAGCAAATGAATGCATGCATAACGAGTCAAATAGAGTCCGTGCTCACAGGTATTCCCGAGAGCCTCGGCAAGCGCAGTTTCTACGATATTCTCAGTCTTCCGTTTCAAGTATTTAGCGGCGTAAGTCGTGCCCAACGACAAACATGGAAAGCACACCTTGATCTTGCAGAAGCGTGTATGAAAGCAAGCGATCGCCTCGAGAAGTCATTAGTGAGTGTCGATGCCGCTGTACAACCTGTGCTACTGGATGAGTATGCGGCATTGATGATTGATATTCGTTCGGGTGCTATTCAAGATTTTGCTTCTATCAATACGAAGATTGATGCAGCAATCGATATTTTAGATGCTACCGAGGCTGCTATGAAGGCGACGGAAAACGTAGCAAGTGTCGTGACAAGCCTGCATCCTGGCGTTGGCTTTGCTTATACACTCTCATCCAATGTCGTGAAAGTGAGTACGGGTCAACGAACAGGTGATGAGGCCGCACTGGATATAGCACTGAGTCTCGTTGGAGGGAAAATAGTGCGAGGAGTTTCTTCACAGGGAATGGCTATACTTATTCGTAATCCACTAGCGAAAGCGACTCTCTCTCGTATGGGAAGTGTCGTATCAAAGGCTGCTCAGCAGTTGAGTAAGAATCCCGCAGCGGTTCAAACTATTATTTCTGATGTAGTCCAAGAAATTGTCGCGTTTAATGTTGGTAATGATCTGAAGGACATGTATGCAGATCTAAAGAATGAGATTCTGATTGCATAAGATAATGCTTGGTAACCCTAGGAAACAAAAAAGATTTTACTGTATCCTTGGTGTCTACATGCGCCTGTAGCTCAGTCCGGATAGAGCACTTGGCTTCGAACCAAGGGGTCGCAGGTTCGAATCCTGCCGGGCGCACCATATCAAAAACTTATCAGAGACCGTCGCAATGATCAGGGTTGGAAGGAAATCGCCTGAGTGAGGAGGTCATGAATGGGACGCTCGTAGGGAAGATAGCGAGTAATCATCTCTCACATTTGATTGATATACAAATTATTCGTTAGTCTTATCCGATTCATCTGGCCGATGTTGCTTTGGTCGGTTTCCTGCCCTTATTGACTTCAACTCTTGCAACTCTTCAGAAGTGGGTCTATATGCTAAAACTTCACCTCCCCCAAGATGTAATGCTACAAATTCCCAACCTTGACGTGCCGCTAAATAACGTTTTCGCACAGCAACTAAATTGCCTCGAATCAATTGCGCAGTTGAAGAAAATCCACTTGTTTCAATATGTCCAAGTTGTGCCATGAGCATATCTATTATTCCTGGATGTGTTGCCCGTGAACCATTCGTTGTTTGTAGTGGAATGGTTGCGAAATCTACTACTGCCCCAAGACCTTTTTTCGAATACTCTCTATTTTCATTAGCTTCTAATAATTGAATAGACAATTCTAGCTGACGGATAGCTATTTCTACCGATTCCGATATTGCTTCGACAGGATGCACAAAAACCTCTTGAACTGGACTATCAGGCATTTTTTGCCTGACAATGATTTCCAAATGATGGCCTTGTTGCTGTTCAGCAGAGCTCATTAAAAATTATTATATTAAAAAATAATTATGTGTCAATATAAAGACAAGTAAAATTGTCAAAATCTCAACATCAAACTATTCTCTGATAAGCTCCCATAGGGCGCACCAACGATGTATTCCCGTCGGTTTCATTGCTATTCGCTTCATGAAGATTTAATATATTTTCCTATGGCAGATGACATTACCAACATCGTGCTTTTGCAGCATATAATGGCAATGAAAACCGGACTTGAGTCACAGATTGCCGCTCTAGATGTCAAGCTCACCACTGAAATGCGGAATGGCTTTGAAGAAGCGCGAGAACATCGGCAGGCACTACAAGAAGATCTTGAAGCTACGATGAAGATGCTCGGAAAGCACGAAAGAAAGCTTTCTCGACTCAGTTCCTGATAAGCTTTCATAGGGCGCACCATTGATCACAATCTACTCTCAAAATTCTCATACACCACCGATCGATGTCCGATGGCAAAAATTTTCACAACACCTTCTTCGATGCGAAACACAACGCGATAATCACCGACTCGCAGTCTTCGGTATCCCTTCAGTGAACGACGTAACGGCTTTCCAAAGACCTCCGGATGGGTTGTCAGTTTTTCCGAGATCGCATGTTGGATGCGCCCTTTTTCTTTTTTTGGTAGTGCTGGAATATCATGCCGAACGACCTCGTGTTGATAACGAAGCATGAACTCATGCCCACGCTTCTTCATGGGATACAAATGTTGCATCTTTAGTATCACGTTTTTCAGCGATTGCATTCCATACGTCATCCTCTTCGATTTCGATGGCAAGTTGAATGAGGTGCAATGCCTTCGTCGCATGGGGCACGTCATCACGTTCCGCGAGGGCAGACACAGCCTCTTCGATATCCTTGGGTAAACTCATATTGAGACGTTTCTTGAGTGTAGGCATGAAGAACTAGGAGAAATGATACTCTTAGTGTAACAAAAGTGTTACACTAAAGCAAGCAGTTCCAGATAAGCTCCCACAGGGCGCACCATTCGTCACTTCGCACTTCACTTCGTTCAGCACGAGTTCCTCATGGCAAGCCACGAGGTTCAAACTTGCCCTGAATTTTCGAAGGGTCCTGCCGGGCGCACCAACTCTAATTCCCTACAAAAACTGCCGAAGAACGGACGCAGCATCGAGGCCATGAGTTTATCGAATGGCTGGGCGCACCAAATTATTTCTGCAAGTTCATTACAAAAAACGGCGGTTTCTCTGCGTATTCTTTTCCAAGTTTTATTTCGGAAGATTCATTAAAAGCCCGCCTCGCTGCCTCATCAGAAAATTTTGACTCGTGCATACCTGCAATTGTCCATCCCGCTGATGCCGCCCCCTGAATGTAGGCCTGTGGAATATGGAAATTATTATCTACCGCAAGACCTGGAATTCGACGAAGGATCGGCATCCCTGAAGTTAAGTCGCTACCGACGATCTTCAATTCTTTTGACGACAGAAGCTGAAAAGTCGCCCGATGCACATGCGTCAATTGAGAGATCATTCTTTTTGCAGTAGCCGAATCTTTCTGATGAGCTCTAATGCTTCCCACGAAGCAAGAAGCTCATCGATGCCATCCTCTGCTCCGTCATCAAAAACCGTAGTGAGTGAATTTGGAGCGGTCACAAGCATGGTTGCACCCGCACTGGCCACTCGATACGCCTCAGAAAAATGCTGTCGCAAGTCAGCAAGATTGCATCCCACGTTGACACTGATCAATCGAGTGAATCTTTCGCTCCAATCTTCAGGCATTTTGTTCGCATCGTGCTCCACAATTGATACATTGGTCGGAAGAGCGCCATGCACTTGTAATAAAGTACGGGCCTGATCAGTCATGGCTTTGTTAGCATCAAACGCTGTCACAGACCGGGTACCGTTTTGGAGCGCATACAAACTCCATGGCCCCGTCCCACAACCTATATCCAAAAAATCCTAGTCTATAAGAGTATCCGCTTTGAGAAAATCATAAATATGAGGGTCGAGAAATTGTTTACCATCGACCCCATGCCTATTTTTTGCATAGGCCTTCGCCTGATCTGTATTCCAAACACTTTGTTCGTTCATGTGGCGCATACTAATATTAAAAATCTTTGTATTTGTTTAGTCAAGCATTTACCCGATTGGTTCTGCTCGAACTAGTTCCTCATAAGCCCCCATAGGGAGCACCATTCGACTCGCTACGCTCGCTCATGGCAAGCCGTTGGAGTTTGTTCAAACTTGCCCTGAGATTTCGAAGGGTTCTGCCAGGCGCACCAACTCTAATTCCCTACAAAAACTGTCGAAGAACGGACGCAGCATCGAGGCCATGAGTTTGTCGAATGGCTGGGCGCACCAAATTACAACTCAGCTCTTCGTCGCAGAATATACCGCATAACCCCCAAGTCCCTTTTTTACCATTTCATAGAATTCCACTGCAATGGTGATGTTTACGAATCGTTGTTGCATGCCAAGTGCGCGCACAAGCATGTACGGGAATCGTGCAAAGCGGTGTAAACGACGAAAAGAAGGCAAAAACTGGGCACTCAGATCAGTGCAGGAAACGTTCTGAAACCCTGCCTCGCGGACAAGGTTCATGAAATCATCGTCTTGAAAGCAGTCGAGACTCGGAGAGCGCGTGCCTGCAACGACGATGTCATACATCTTCTTTTCGTACTCCGAATAACGGTCTTTGCGTGCATTCTGATATTCCATGAAGACAATCTTGCCTCCAGGTTTCAAAACCCGATACAACTCACCGAGAACTTTTCGTAGATCCGGAGGATGACAGAGAGTTTCTACGGTATAGATACGATCAAAAGATGCATCGGGAAATTTGAGCGTGGCATAGTCCTGCAGTTCGTACTGGACGAGATCTTGTACTCCGAAGACTTCAGCTCTGCGTGCTGCACGCGTCAGCATGTAGGGGGTAATATCAACACCCGTAATATGAACATTGTATCGTTTCGCGAGATCACACGACACAAAACCCTGACCACAACCAGCGTCGAGAACCTTGAGTCCTGGATGAAGATTCAAGTTTTTTGCGAGTACATCGTGGTGTTCTTTCTGTGCATCTTTTTCCGAAAATCCAACACGACGATTCTGTGGGTAGAGCCCAAAGTGCTGTGATCCTCCAAGAAGCAAAAGATAGCCTAAACGACATCCCAAGCCCTCGTAGTAGTTGCGTACGGCTTTTGCATCCATGCATCTAGAGTACAGGAGCTTGTGCTTTGTCACGAATGGTCGGCAGTCGTTGGTTGATATCGTTAGGAAAAATTCATCATGTATTATCACGTAACTACCGCACTCTTCGCATGACGCAGCAGGAATTATTATCATCAATGTCTAAAGAAGCGATGCATGATCACTATGGCCATCCGGTTCGCGAGATTTCAGCATGGAGCGATATTTCCCCTGATGCAGCTTTTCACTATATCTATACGACGCGCTGCGCACCTCTTCATTTTTTCTATCGACAAGTTCCGGTGTCCAGAGGACTCATGGTTGTCTTTCATGGAGCACGCAGAAAACTTGAGCATGGACTGACACCTCTTCCAATATTTCTCTACAATTCTTTTCAGTACAGTGGCATCAGCGTCTTGTGCATCAGTGATCCGATGCTGCAGGTCTATGAATCGGAAGAATTGTTATTGTCGTGGTTCTCTGCATCAAAGAAGATCAATGTCACAGCAGAGATCACGGAATTACTTTCCGCTGTCAGCGCATTAGAGGGGTCACAGAACATTTTGACGTTTGGTTCGTCCGGAGGAGCATTCCCAGCAATTAAATTTGCCGGCATTCTGGGGAAGCGCGCGCTCGTCAGTAACGGACAGTATTTTTTGGATAAGCACCCACTCTATACAGATCTCACCACAAAGCTTGCAAAGTACGGTGATAGTCTCTGTGAGAGCCCTGACATTACACAGATTCTGGAAAAAAGTGGTTTTCCTACCAAAATTCACATGTTTATGAATACGGAGGATACGTTTACCTATGAACAACATGCGCTTCCTTTCGTCCAATACATGCGAGAATC
>CAZFCB010000021.1:0-7990 GCA_964517585.1 uncultured Candidatus Peribacteria bacterium
GTGTTATCACACCATTATTCTGGCCATCTTTTCTCTTCCCACACTCCGTTTTTCTCTGTAATCTCCGTGCCCGCACTGGTAGAGTATCAAGGATACTTCTCTAGACCGGATTCATTTCGTACCGACCAACTGATCATGATGCACACTCTTAAGCCCAACAAAGGCTCGACACAGAAATCTCACCGCGTTGCTCGAGGCAATGGCGCAGGCTCTGGAACCACTGCTGGCCGAGGCCAGAAAGGTCAGAAATCCCGCGTCGGTAAAGGCCGTCGTCTTGGATTTGAAGGAGGCCAGACACCGTTCATTCGTCGTCAGCCAAAGCTTGGTGGCTTCACACACCCACGCCGCGTCAACATGGAACCACTGAATCTCGATATTTTAGAGGAACGCTTGAAGGCTGGTACGTATGATATTCCTGCACTCAAAGCTCTTCGCATCGTCACAGGAAAAGGTCCCGTGAAACTGCTTGGCCGTGGCGTCATCACGAAGAAGCTCGCACTCACTGTCCATGCATCGTCCAAGAGCGCCAAAGAAGCCATAGAGAAGGCAGGCGGTTCCGTTACCATTGCAAAAGCCTAACTATGTTTACGTACCTGAGGCAACTCTGGCTTTCGAACGATTTGCGCAGGCGCATCCTCTTTACCCTTGCTATCCTCATCATTTTCCGAGGGGTATCGCACATCACTATTCCTGGCGCAGACAGAGCGCTGTTGCAGCGTTTTTTGGAAAACGGTACGAGTTCAGGGCCTCTCGGTATTTTTGCAGCACTCACGGGAGGTGCAGTTCAGAACTTCTCCATCGCACTTCTTGGTCTGTCGCCGTACATCAACGCATCCATTATCTTGCAGCTCTGTACCGTTATTTTTCCGCGACTTGAAGCACTGAGCAAAGAGGGCGTACAGGGACAGCAGAAGATCAATACGTACACGCGTTGGCTCAGCATTGTTCTTGCGTTCATGCAGAGCTACGGATTTTTGGTACTCCTCAACCGCGGAGGCAGTGGCAACATTGTTCCAATGACGTTTCCAGAAGTACTGCTTCCGATGCTCTACGTGTCCGTTGGGTGTGTGTTCGTCATGTGGCTTGGTGAACTGATCACGGAGAAAGGAATTGGTAACGGTATTTCGCTCCTCATTTTCACGGGTATCGTTGCCGGTATGCCGCGTACGCTCAGTACGATGTTTGCATCTGGTCAGGACAAAATTTCTGCCTTCTACATATTCCTCGTGGTATCACTTGCGATGCTTGTCGCGGTTGTTCTCTTCACGGATGCTCACCGAGCAATACCTATCACCTACGCAAATCAGGGTGCCGGAAGAGGTGTCAAAGGTAATATTCCAATTCGCCTGAACCAAGCAGGCATGGTGCCTATCATCTTCGCGATCTCGCTCATCACGTTCCCTGGAATCATTGCACAATTCCTCCAGACCGCTCCACGCTTTGCCGGTGTTGTACGCTTCATTCAAATCAACCTGAGTTCGGAGACGCCGAGCATTCTGTATATGGCGCTCTATTTCTTGCTTGTGATTGCGTTTACGTATTTCTACGTCTCGGTGACATTTAAGCCAGATGACGTCGCCGATAACATTCAGAAGCGCGGCGGCTTTATCCCTGGCGTCCGCCCGGGCCGAGAAACCGCGAAGATGCTTGAGAGAGTGAGTAACCGCTTGAATCTCTGGGGTGGTGCATTCCTCGGTATCGTCGCTATCGTTCCACTTATTTTCACGCGCTATTCCACGCTGTCGAGTCAAGATCTCATCATTTCCGGTTCGGGACTTATCATCATTGTTGGTGTCGTTCTTGAGCTCATTCGTCAGGTGAATGCGCAGCTGTTGTCGCATGATTACGAGAAACTTGTTTAGGTTGTAGTGAGTAGTGAGTAGTGAGTAGAATGGAGGGGTGGAGAGTTATAAAGAATTAACTGTGTGGCAAAAATCCATGCGTCTTGTAAAAGATGTATATCTTTTATCAGATTCTTTTCCAGCAAAGGAAATGTACGGTTTAACATCACAAATGCGCAGATCTGCAGTATCCATTCCTTCGAATATTGCAGAGGGGAGTAGAAGAGGATCGCGTAAAGACTTTAGGCAGTTTTTATTAATAGCTTTTGGTTCTGGTTCAGAACTCGAAACACAAATAGATATTGCGATCATGTTAGGGTTTATTTCTCCAGAAAGCACTGACATCAAACAAGCAATTTCTTTGCTAACGGAAGTAATGAAAATGTTGAATGTGATGATTCAAAAGCTCACTTCTACAGAGTCCTCTACTCACTACTCACTACAATCTACTCACTAATCATATGGATTTGGTTTTCTTCGGTATCCAAGGCTCTGGCAAAGGTACGCAGGCCAAGAAACTAGCGGCAGAATGTGGCTACGAAATTTTCGAGGCTGGTGGCGAGCTCCGCAAGATCGCTTCCAGTGGTTCCGAATTAGGTACAACGGTGAAGAGTTACATTGATGAAGGCCACCTCGTTCCACACGAGATTATCATGCAAGTAGTTGAAACGGCCATTGCCGCACGTCCGAAGTCGACAAAGATTCTTTTCGACGGTATTCCGCGCGATGAAGTACAGAAGAAAGATTTTGATGCCATCATGCAGAAAGCCGGACGAGATTTCCGTTGTATACACTTTCTCCTGGATGCCGACGAAGCTGAGAAGCGCATTCTTGGGCGCGCTTTACAGGAAGGCAGGGCGGATGACGCAAACACCGAGATCATTCGCCGCCGGATGGCAACATTTACAGGGAAGACATTGCCCGTCATCGAGTCATACACATCAGCCGAGAAAGTAGACGAAATCCGTGCTGATCGCGGTGTTGAGGAAATCTATGCGGAGCTGAAGGCTCTGGTGAGGTGTGGTGACAGTCTGCTCTGATGGCGCTATGCTTATGGCATGCCTAAGGCAGATGACGGATCACCGGCAACAAAGCAGGATGTTGGACTGCTCATGGGTTCGATTGCGAAGCTGTATGATGCAAATGCGCGATGGAAAGATGAAATCATTAGTGAATTCCATGTCGTAGCCGAGGATATTCGTCACGATGTGGGAGGTGTGCAGAGCGACAGGATCACGGCTGTGGAACACGATGTACTGCGTTTGAAAAAACACACGAGACTCGCAGCATGAGTGCTTACACGGACACATGCCAGATTTTTACACCTAGTCAGCAGGATTCCTTGCGGAGAGGTGGCGTTATTCTCAGAGACTGCCTGAAGCATGTCTCAGCATTAGTAAAGCCCGGCATTTCCACACTCGAAATTGATACAGCAGCAGAGGACTTCATCATCTCTTGTGGCGGCATTCCTGCATTCAAAGGCTACCACGGATTCCCCGGGACACTCTGCACATCGGTGAATGACCAAGTTGTGCACGGTATTCCCTCTGCAGGCCCGCTGCTCAAGAATGGCGATATCGTGTCCTTGGATGGCGGCGTTATTCTGGATGGCTTGTATACGGATTCATGCGTAACGGTTGCGGTAGGGGAGATTGATCCGAAGACGAAGGTATTCCTTGATTATGTCTCTAAGACTCTTGAGAATGTCATCGTTGAGATTGTGAAAGCAGGAGCGCATGTTGGTGATATTTCTTCGTATATCGAAAAGGCACTACGCAGAGGAGGCTTTGGTGTTGTTCGGACACTCACAGGTCACGGCCTTGGTGATACCTTGCACCAATTTCCTGATGTTCCGAACGTAGGTAAAGAAGGTACTGGACCTGTCTTACCTGCCGGTACGATGATCGCGATTGAGCCAATCGCAACCATGGGCATGCCAGAAGTCTATACAGCCATCGATAACTGGACGGTGCTGACGAAAGACAAGTCACTCGCCTGTCACTTCGAGCATTCGGTGCTGATCACCGAACAAGGATGCGAGATCATTGTGTGATCCGCATCCCTGTTACGTGTCATTATCTGTTATTTGGCCTTCTTTTCTTGCTTAGCCTCAAGAGATTTGATGTACGCGGCAACACCTTTGAGAGCAGGAGCAGGGTTGTCATTGACCGTAAGATCTTTCAGCTCCTCTTCATTCAGAATTCCCTGCAGAAGGGATGAAAGTGGTTCGAAATTTCCCTTCATGATGAGACCGAGCGAGCCATCATGCTGAACACCGATACTTTCGACAATTGATCCAACTTCTCCATCACCGAGAGTAATGAGTTTTTCACCCATCTCTTTGAATTTCTTGTCTGAGCGCTCAGCGGTTTTCTCCCACTCCGTCTTCAGTTTACCAAGCATCGTTATTTCTTCGTTGTGCTGATCTTTCGCAGTCTCAAGGTTTTTGATGAGCGTATTGCGGTTATCTTCGAGTTTTCTGAGAGACGCTTCCTCAGTTGCGAGCTCCGTTTCGGCGGCAGCAATTTTCACATCCGTATTGATACGATCTTCCGGATCCTGAGAAGCACGCTCTTGTCTCAGCTCCCTGATCTGATCCTTAATGCCGTCGACTTTCGTGTCCTGAGCACGCTCTTTCGCCTCCGCATTGTCGATGTCAACCGTCGAGGCAGCTTTCATCTTGTCGAATGCGTCGTTTTTTTCCGTTGTCAGGCTTTCGACAGTTTTCATTGGCACAGGATTTCGTACTTCAACGATGAGACGTGAACGAAGATCTTTCTCTGTTTCATTCGATTCTTTTGCCTCTTTTACATCCTTCACGTCGGACTCGCCATCTTTCTTTTCGTCCGCAGCTTCTGCGTCTTCCTTGTCTTTCTCCTGAGGATTTTCAAGTTCGTCCAGAGCTGTATCAGTCTCTTCTTTATTTTTCTCCGCTCGCTCGGCCTCCGTCAGAAGATCCTTTTCTTTTTCAGCGTCTTCATCTTTTTCATCCTTCTCGCTTTTTTTTTCGTCATCTTCTTTTCCATCTTTGTCCTTCTCATCTTTCTCACTGTCCTTGTCTTTCTCATCTTTACCTTCATCAGTCTTAGATTCGCCATTTGCAAGCTTGTCGAGTCGTTCCGTGAGATCTTGCACAGCTTTACGGAGTTCTTCGATCTGCCGTTTCAGTTCTGCAATCTCAGGATTTTCGTCAGGTTTCTCGTTTTGGGTGTCTGCATCTTTGCCTGGCGTATCCGTGGGCTTGTCTGCATCGTTGGGCAGTTCTCCGGGAGTCTGCTCAGCATTTCCATTTCCTGCCGTGCCTTCCGCGTTTGGTGGCAATACTCCACCGACAAGCTCAGCTTTTCCTCCGGTGCCTTCGTCACTCTTGCCTCCAAGAGACTCGGCAAGAGCGTCGCGAACGTCTTCATTGCCTTTCCAGAACGGATCATTTTTGTGAGCTTCAAACCAGGTAGGATCAGCTTTTCCGTTTTTCAGACAGTCTTCTTCCATTGTTGTGTTGCGAGCATTTTGATCACTGCGCTTCGTGAATCCATCGGGATCTTTTTGCTCCTCAGCCGTCAGTACCGCTTCGCGGCCTTTTTCGTCCATACCTTCCGCGCCTTGTATTGTTGCTTGTTCTTCTGGTGTCATGCTGCTCATAAATGTCCACTCGCCGGTTGAGGTGTCCATGACTTGCACGCCGCCAAGTGGAGAGTACGCAAGAACAACTTTTTGTTCTTTACCATCGACAGTTCGTGTTCCTTCTTTATAGACGTATGGTTTGCCACTGCTGTCATTTTTGCCGTTATCAATCGTAGCCCACTCATTTGGAGTGCCTTTACGGACGTCGGCGAGCTTGTCTGTTTCCTGACCACGCTTCTGCTCGGCTTTTTCTCTTTCATAACTGTGCTCCAATGTTTCTTTGGATTCGGATGATTCTTTCTGTTCTGCTTGCTCAGTTTTTGTTTCAGTTGTATCAGCATTCTTCTCAGCTTTACGCTCAGCTTTAGCTTGAGCCTTTTCAGCCTTCTTTTCAGCTTTTGCGTCAGCTTTATCTGCTTTCCTCTCGGCTTTTCGTTCTGCCTTTTCTGCCTTTCTGTCAGCTGTACGATCAGTAGCTACAGGAACGGCTTCCACAGTGTATTTCTGCTCAGGATTATCTTTCTTCGAGTTTTCAATATCTCTTGCCGCGTAATCTTCTAGGGTCATCTCCGGTTCAGCTGGAGTAGGCTCAGGATTATCTTTCTTCGAGTTCTCGATATCCCTCGCTTCATAATCTTCCAAACTCATTTCAGGTGCTGGTGCAGATGGCTTATTGCTCTCAGGACCTGTGTAACCCTTGCCCTTTTCAAATCCGGTGATTGTGACTGTGACGGTGCCATCGCCGTTATCTACGGGCGATAGCCCATGCTCCTTTGCTTGGTTGAGGACATTTTCCATCACAGCTGGATCTTTTGTATGGATGACGTATTCGTTGGGCATGTCATACGTATCAACGATGACTCCTGGGAATGATTTCGCAAATTGATTGAGTACTCGGTCCTGAAGCGTCATGCGTACATCCAACATTTCTTCGGGCTTACCCTCGACGCTTGTGTCACCAAATCCGTCTACTGCAACTGGCTGCTCTGTCTGTTGGTCACCCGACCAATACCTCGTAGTCATGTAACCGTCTTTGTCGTAGCCCGGCGTACTCGCGAGCTCCGGATAGGCGTAACCGCGCGGGCCAATGCCTGGATACCTTTCGGTCTTCGTTGCATCTGTAACTTGAGTCGGTTCCTTGGGTGTGTTCTCTCCTTGCTGTTTCGCAAAATCCGGATAACCCGGTCCGTAGCCATCGTTATTGTCATCTCCGGTCGCTGGCGCCAATTCTGCCATAACATCAGAACGTGCTGCTTCTACTGTTGGGTCGGAACCATCGATGCCGCTCGTATCAATTGACTCCAGTGTTGCTCCTGCGTTCGTAATATCTGCATCAGCTGTTTCGACGGATTCCGTTGCAGCGCTTTCAACCGCTGCTGGCGTATCGACAGTTTCGATTGCTGACTGAACCTCAGTCTGTGGCTCCGGTGTTTCCACCTGAACGGGTTCTGGAGTCGGCGTCTCCTCGTGGAGGAGTCGGTGTTCCCGATCATCAGTGTCGAAATGGGCGAACGTACGCATAGAGGGATTGGGTATGAATATTTTTTTAAGCAGCGTTCATTTGCTCCTCCAAATCGGCTAGAGCCGCATCCTCTTTTTTCTTTGTATTTTTCTCTGATGCTTGTACGACCGCACGTTTGTACGCTTTGATTGCATTGTTGAGCTTGAGCGTCCATGCCTTGTATTGTTTTTGATATTCCTTCAATGCTTTCTTGTATCTGGCGTAGCGCGTCTTGCGCTTCGCTGGTGTTTCCTTCGTATATGGTGCATCAAGCTTCTGTAGATTACGAAAGACGAGCTCAGGCTCGATCTTGACCATCAGTAGATCATAAATCTCCTGTCCGGTCGGCAAAGACTTGCCGCCAAACATTGGACGTTTCTTGGGTGCCGGTGTGAGATTGTGTTTTGGCATGAAAGTTATCTTGAGTGATGACTGACGATACATATTAATTCTGCGCTAACCATTGAGTGATTTCTTTCTGCTTTTCTTCAGTTTTCTTAAACAGAACACTTTGGGAATTTTGTTTACCATCGCCACGACTTGAGAGTTCAGCAAAGAGCATATCGAGAGCATTGAAAGCTTCCTCGGCTTCAGCCCGTGTGAGTGTGCCTTTTTCTTGATTTTCACTGAAGGTCGCAAACGCTCTATCAGCATCATCGCGCAACGTGGCTAAATTTTTATCAGCCTCTTCTCGTTTTTGCTCTCTTGCATCCATCTCGTCACGCTTCGCAAGGACTTCTTTCAGTGAGGCATCTGTCTGTGTGAAGAGAACACTCCGGAAATTCCTCTGCGCATTCGGGCCCGTGACGAGCGCATCAGCCAGTGCCTCAAGAGCTTCGACAGCCCTATTCACCACCGAACGGTTCATTGTGCCATTACCTTCCGCCTCTTTGTACGTCGCCATAGCTGCATCAGCAGTCTTGCTGAGAGCCATGAGTTTTTCATGAGCTTGTACCTCCTGTTCATTCTTTGCATCCATCTCGTCACGCTTCGCAAGGACTTCTTTCAGTGAGGCATCTGTCTG
>CAZFCB010000021.1:8090-22717 GCA_964517585.1 uncultured Candidatus Peribacteria bacterium
TTGCATCCATCTCGTCACGCTTCGCAAGGACTTCTTTCAGTGAGGCATCTGTCTGTGTGAAGAGAACACTCCGGAAATTCCTCTGCGCATTCGGGCCCGTGACGAGCGCATCAGCCAGTGCCTCAAGAGCTTCGACAGCCCTATTCACCACCGAACGGTTCATTGTGCCATTACCTTCCGCCTCTTTGTACGTCGCCATAGCTGCATCAGCAGTCTTGCTGAGTGCGGCAAGCTTCTCGCTCGCTTGCTGTTCGATGGTCACAAATGCGATATCAAATTTTCCTTCTTTATAGGAAAGGGTAGATACCCCTTTTGCTGTTGGTACCTCAATAGTACGAGACCAGCCTTCGACGGGACGTAATGCCCCTGGGCCAAGTTCTCCAACAATTTTGTTCAAGTACTCGAGTTCGGCTTTTGTATCTTTACCCGCGGCAATGCTGCTGATAAGTTTGGAAGTAGTCTTACTAATGACGTCCTTTGGAGTCTCCAGAACAATTTTCCCATTTTCATACCGCAACCTCGATATTCCCTCAGGTCCTTTTACATCCTTTTCCCAGCCTGCTCTCGGTGGAGTGCCTTCTTCGAGAACTTGTGGAATAAGTGAATCGTTCAGGAAGGAAAGCTCGTTTTGGACGTCTTCGCCTTTTTCCACCATTGCAAAAATTTTATTGACTTGATCTTTGACAACACCCTGCGACCCAATGTCGGGATCTGCCTGTCGTTCTTCCTTCACGACCTTCGGTGTTTCTGCGGCCGATGTCTTTGGAGCCTCTTTTGCGACCTTCGGTGCTTCTTTCACTACCTTTGGAGCCGCTTTCACAGATGTCTTTGGTACAACATTTTTTTGCACGGGCGTTTTTGTCTGCTGGACACGTTCGGCTGGCTGAGCAGTGCTCTGTCTTGGCCTCAATGCTTTTTTGACTGCATCCTCGGCACCACGCACTCTGCCTTTCTGTACGGGTGACATATCCACGTTCAGAATTGGATCAGTGATTGCTGCAAATGTTTCTTTCTGTTTTTTCATCGCTGTGTCTGCACTTTCCACTTCTTTCTGTACTTCTGCCTCTGCGCCAGTTCTATCGCTCACCTCAATCATGGGAACTTTCGTCTCGATCGTCGGCGGTTGTGGCTGTGGTTTCTCCGAACCACTGTTGCCTTGGAAACCGAGGAGACGCTTCTCGCGATCACCGACGGAAAAAGAAAAGTTGCGCATAAAAATGATGGTTAAAAGGCGGATAGTTGTTCCTCAAGAGCCGTGAGGACTGAAGATTCTTTTGTATCGTTTACCTGAGATGCAACCTCTGTAATTGTGCGCTTATAGACACCAAGAGCCTCAGAAAGGCTTTTCATGTAGAGATCGTACGTATTCTTATACTTTGCAAATGCTTTTCCGTATCTCTCATACCTCTTCTTTTTGTCAGAGACACTTTCTGTAGCGTACGGTGCGTCCAACGTCGCCACATTGGAGAGCATCAGCTCAGGCTCAATCTCGGACATGATGGAGTCGTACAATTCTTCCCCTGTTGGGAACACAATATTCAGAGCGAACAATTCTGAGACCAAGCCTGTGTCTGACACGGGAGGAAACAAGGAGATGGTTGTGTGTATTTGTGAACATTATACTATAAAAATATTTTTTTAGCAATTACAAGTTGAGGAGTCAATTGTGTTGTACTTTCGTGATGTAAATCTACTTTTTTTGCTCTTTTTCTTTGAAAAGCTCTTTGGTATGTCATTTTTATGGGACAATAATATATGTATTTCGCAATAGCTTTCTTCACTTTCACTCTCTTTCCGAGGAGTTTGGGGCTTGCAGGAAGGTTTAACGATCTGTAGGATTGCTCGGCTTCCATCACCCCTTTACCCCACAAGTGTCAAAGGATGTTATCGAACTCATTGGCGTCATTGAAGAGTGCTATCCGAACACCACGTTCCGCGTCCGCATCACTTCACAAGAGGCCAAGAACCATAATCTCCTCTGTCATTTAGCCGGTCGCATGAGAGTGCATAAGGTGAGGATTCTCCCCGGTGATCGTGTGAAAGTCGAAATGACTCCGTACGATCTCCAGAAGGGACGCATCGTCTATCGCTTTAGAGCAGATGACACGCGCCTCACACCAGATGGACAACTTATCCAAGTGCCAACACCTGGCACAGTTCCTGCCACCGAAGACCCTACGCCACTATGAAAGTCTCCGCATCTATCAAGCCTCGTTGTAAAGATTGCGCTCCCGTGCGCCGCAGGGGTGTGCGATACATTGTGTGCAAAAATCCTCGACATAAGCAGAGGCAAGGCTAAAGATCTCATTATCACGTCACCGTTCACTTTCTACTTTCACTTCACACTTTTCACTTCCATGGTTCGTATCGCAGGTGTGGTTCTCCCCGGCAACAAGCAGATTGAAATCGCTCTTACGGCGATCAAAGGTATTGGCAGGCCGATGGCGAAGCGTTTGCTGACGGAAGCCAAAATTCCAACGGAGACAAAAGCAGAGAAGCTCTCAGAGACACAGGAGGCACTGCTACGTACACTCGTTGATAAGCTTCCGACAGAAGGAGATCTTACCCGCAAAGTTTCTCTCGACATCAAACGTTTGCAGGACATTGGTACATGGAGAGGAGGGCGTCACAAGAAAAAGCTCCCGACTCGTGGGCAGACCTCTCGTCGCAATGCGCGCACACGACGCGGTAAGAGAAAGACCGGACTTTCCGGACGCACGACACTCACGAAGACCTAAGCTCGTACACTTTCCACTTTTCACTTCGTTACCTCTCTCATGGCTGAAGCATCTAAAAACAACGTACTAGCAATGCTGGAGGCTAATCCCTCAGCATCCTCTGCTACGGAAGCTGCGACGAAAGATGCATCTGCAACTGCAGACACTCCGAAGAGAAAAGTAAAGAAGACGAAGCATAGCGTCCCAAAAGCTCGCGCCTGCATCTGTTCATCGGAAAATAATACGATTGTCACGATCACTGATCTCAACGGAAAAGTTTTGGCATGGGCCAGTTCTGGTTCCAGTGGCTTCAAAGGTGCGCGCAAATCCACTCCGTATGCAGCCAAAGTTGCAGCGGAGAAGGCAATGACCGCAGCGTCGCCTTACGGCATCCAGACACTTGAAATTGAGGTGAAGGGCATTGGCCCTGGTCGTGAGCAGGCAATTCGCGGACTACAGATCGCTGGTGTTAACTTTGAATCCATCACCGACAAAACTCCGATTGCTCATGGCGGCTGCAGGGCAAAAAGGCCACGCCGCGTCTAATTCGTCTTCCACCCACTCTTTCCTCATTATGCGATATACAGGTCCTAAAGCACGGCGCGTCCGCAGACAGAATTTCAATGTCTACGGTGCTGACAAGTACGACAAAATTCTTCAGAAGAAGCCGTACCCACCAGGAATGCAAGCAGCATCTCGTGGAGGTCGTGCGGCAAAAATCTCTGAATACGGAAAGCAGCTACTGGAGAAACAGAAAGTGTGTGCTATCTACGGCGTGCACGATAAACAACTGCGCTCTATTTTCGCAGAGGCTAGCCAAACGCTTGGCCAGACAGACTCCATGATGCACACAATCCTCGAGCGCAGACTCGACAACACACTCTTCCGTGCTGGTTTTTCTGCAACACGACTGCAATCACGTCAGTTTGTTTCTCATGGACTCTTTACGGTCAATGGAACTCGGGTCACGATTGCTTCCTATCGTATCAAGCCTGGCGACATCATAAAAGTACGCCAGCAACGCAAGTCATCACCCGTATTTGGTCCCATTCTCGCTGCACACGAAAAATATATCGCTCCCGATTGGATGAAGGTTGATCCAGCCACGCTCACATGCGAGGTGAAGGCTCTTCCTTCCGAGGAAAAGCATCATGAAATGGGCATCGATATGCGCAAAGTCATTGGTTTCTTCTCTCGCTAAACAGTCATTCTCCTTATCAGTTTCATCCGCCCTTTATGCACATCATCCAGGAAGAGATCGGCCTCCCAAAGGTCACGCAGGTTCAGGTGAAGAAAGGGGACGCTACACACGTTGTCTTCTCTGTCGGTCCGTTGCCTCCGGGCTACGGTATGACCCTCGGGAATTCACTTCGTCGCGTTCTGCTCAGCAGTCTTCCTGGCGCTGCCATCAGCTCCATTCGCGTTGCTGGCGCGCATCACGAGTACACCACGATCAAAGGTGTTCGTGAATCTGTTCTGGATATCGCGCTCAACATGAAGCAGGTGAAACTTCGCAAGCATCATAAAGATGCTGAAGTTGCTACATTGGAAGGAAAGGGTCCGAAGATCCTCACCGCAGGTGACATTAAGACAAGTTCGGACGTCGAGATCATCAATCCTGATCTTCCGCTCTTGAAACTTGAAAAGGGCGCATCGATCAAAATGGAACTCACGATCGAGAAAGGTGTTGGCTACCAGCCAGCCTCTGAGAGGAATAAGAAGCACAACGAGCCTGGCCTCATGCACATCGACACGATCTTCAGCCCTGTGGAGCGCGTTCGGTTTGAAGTCGAGTCAACACGCGTTGGTCAGCGGACGAACTTAGAGAAGCTCGTCATTGAGATTGTCACCAATGGTTCACTCTCAGCAGACGAAGCTGTACGTTTTGCGTCTCAGGTTCTTTCTCAGTACTTCAACTTCTTTGGCATGGATGAGGAGACAGTCGAGAAGGAGTTCATGGCTGACTTCACACGTACAAGTCAGGTTGCTCCAGAGGTAGATCGCCAGTCCGCAAAGGAGAGTTATACCCCGATTGAGATTCTCAATCTTTCGCCACGCACACTCAACTCGCTCATCAATGCGGGTGTCGGTTCCATCGAGCAGCTTGTGAAGTGTAATCCTGCAACACTCTCTAACTTCCGTGGCTTTGGTACGAAGGCACTGGATGAAGTCAGGCAGACGCTTGCCACTCGTGGCCTTACACTGACAGAAGAATAATAAAGCTTTTGGCTTTGAAGACACTGCCAATTGCTCACTGCTGTCCGCACATTCTGCACCCCTACCCAATCTCTCCAGTCATCGCTACAATCTCTGTCCCATGCGTCATCAGAACCATAGTCAACGGCTCGGAAGAAAGCCCGATCAGGCTCGTTCCCTCCTGAAGAATCTCCTGACGTCTGTTTTGCTCTACGAAACCGTTCGTACGACGAAAAAGCGCGCACAAGTTGTGCGTCCTCTTGTGGATCGCGTGATTGCTATTGGCAAGCGTGAACGAAATGACTTAGCAATCCGTAAGATCAATGATTTCGTCTGTGATGACAATGCGTGCAAAAAAGTTCTTGAGGTTCTGGCACAGCGCTACGCAAAACGTCCCTCCGGATTTACCCGTATGGTTCCCGTTGGTCAAAGACAAGGCGATGGTGCCCTCATGGTCGAACTAAGCCTTGTGGATGCCGCAGCGCCTATTGTTGCGACTGAGGAAGAGCCGACAGTGAAGAAAAAGACTTCTAGCAAGAAATCCGCATAATCCCCATGAAGACTTCATTCCCAAAAGCGGCAGCACCTCAGTGGTTCGTTGTTGATGCATCAGACAAGGTACTCGGAACCCTGAGCGTTGAGATAGCAAACGTTCTGCGCGGACGCAATAAGCCAACATTTGTTCCTCACATTCGTTGTGGTGATCATGTTGTTGTCATCAATGCCGAAAAAATTAAAGTCACAGGTTCGAAGCTTGAGCAGAAAAAATACTACCGTCATGCTGGTTACCTCGGTCACTTGCGTGAAACGAGCATGGAACAACTCATGGAGAAGAATCCTGCAAAAATCATCGAGCATGCCGTCAAAGGAATGCTGCCAAAAAATGCCACCCGTCAGCACACACTTCGTCAGCTTCATGTTTTTGCCGGTCCTACGCATACTCACGAGGCACAGCAGCCCATTGCATTCCCTCTCTCCATCTAGCCTATGTCTCGCCCGTACTACTACGCCCTCGGAAAGCGAAAAAGCGCTATCGCCAAAGTTCGCGTATTTCAAGATGGTGAAGGCAAGACGATGGTCAACGGCAATGCATTTCAGAAGTACTTCTTCTCAACGCTGACCGAAAACGCTCTTGCTCCTCTGGCGCTGACAGATACTCTGAAGAAGGTTGATATTGAAGTGACAGTGAAAGGAGGTGGCAAGCCTGCTCAGAGTGATGCTATTCGACTAGCACTCAGCCGTGCACTCACACTCATCGATGCCGGACATCGTACAACACTGAAACATGCAGGGTTCCTCCGCCGCGATAGCCGCATCAAGGAACGCAAGAAGCCTGGTCTTAAGCGTGCACGCCGTGCTCCACAGTTTGCGAAGCGCTAAAAACGATGGCAGGAAAGGCAGAAAAGGCAGGAAGGTTTTTTTTACGTATTACCTTTCTGCCTTTTCTGCCTTTCCTCACTTTTCTGCCTTCAAGCGGCAAGCGTCAGTTTCATGTAGTACACACTCGCGCCTTCATTATTATCAGCTATGAACCTAGCCTCAATAGCAGAGAGTTGGAGAATGGTGTGACACATTTTGAGCATCATCTCTGGTGGTAGTGCTACACCAGCCCTGAGACACGTAATACAAAGGCCTGCGGCATCTTTTGCCTTAATATAGGGCTCGCCAAGCGTTTTGATTGCTTTCACGAGGCTCTGTTGCAAATTTTGAATATAGCCATCGATGTGAGGCTCCAGATCCTCAATAGGCATCTCGTAGACGTCAGGAAGTGCTTCCAGAATATCCAGATCTTTGTGGATCGCATGCGCGATGCAAGCTTCGATCGTCATGTGTATTGGGGTGAGTGTTTGTGTAAATTTTTGTTGAAACGAATCTGACCAGTATACCAAATTTTCAGATATTGTGCACAGGTGTGATCTTGATTCTCTCGAGAGAACGTTGTGCAGTAAGTAGGATGCTGATATGAATCATCTTCAAAAAAGGTGCGCACTGGCGTGAGCACCCTTTCCAATATTTGAGTCTATGATAGTTAACGCGTTTCAGCCAAAAGACGCGCACTAGGGCGAGACCCCTCGTAACGATGGTCGATAATGTTGGGTGAGAAGTCGCTTGTAGACAGCATTTCCTTTGCCTTTTCTGCTCGTGTCTGAACACGGCTTGGAGCCTCAGCATGAGTAACGTCTTTCTGTTTCTCGCGCCATGCTTTCTGAGCATCTGTCAGATCATTCCAGTGGTGGAACGTACGGTGAGCTTTGTCACGCTGGATAAGAAAAGCACGCTTTGCACGTGCGTAGTCGCTTGTGCCAATATTCTTTGCATTGTCTGATGTCCAGAGTGCAAGTTCTGCTTCAGCTTTTTCATGAAATGCTGCATGTTCCTCTGTAGAGGACGTGCTATGTGCATGTGACCATGCTGGACCTTGTCCTGAGGTGAAGACAGACACTGGTTCAGTCTTATGACCAAGTGGAGCTGCAGAAGAAATGACTGGAAGCAGCGAAAACATCATGACTGCTCCATTCAGTGCGGTGCGTGAGAAGGAATGTTTCATAGAAATGGTGGGGGTAGAAAAAGAGTGAAGTATAGAGCGGCAGACAGTGTAGCTTTGAAGTTCGTTGCAATCAACGATGCATGCATAGAGGCCAGTGTAGGCCTCTGGGTCAATACTTCGCTACAGAATCTTGTCGATCACGCTGAATCGAATGATCGTGGGAAGTAAAATCGTGCAGGAGAGAGGCGATCCTGAAAAGATTCGCACGATTTGTCGGGAGATGGCAGAAATATAAATCTTTTTTTATCGTCGAGGTGTTAATTTTTGGTGGAGCCGACGATCAGCCTTCGCTCCTGAACGAGCTACGGCCGACAGGCCGGAAACTAGTGAAAATGAAGTGGAGCCGACGACCGGAATTGAACCGGTGACCCACGGTTTACGATACCGTTGCTCTACCAGCTGAGCTACGTCGGCCTAGAAATGCGATACGATGTCTGGAAAGATCAAAACGAGATGGTGGGAAGCTGCTTGCCGGCCATAGCGCCGAAGCGCGAAGGCTGGAGCTACGTCGGCTTAGAAATGCGAGACAATGTCTGGAAAGATCAAAATGAGATGGTGGGAAAGCTGCTTGCCGGCCATAGCGCCGAAGCGCGAAGGCTGGAGCTACGTCGGCTTAGAAACGAGACGTCCCTGCGGACAGGCTATTTACGATGTTCTGCACAGTGAAAGATCGGTCGCGCAGCGCGAATTCTCAAGCAAAACGCCTCCATTGGCAATAGATCAGATTGATTTTGTGCCATGCATGGTTTTTTCTACGGCTATACTCGGCTCATGCAGTTTCACAATGCCATTCGTTGGTCCTGGATCAATATCCTCACGCGAAAACGCCTGGAGACACTTGGTGAGCTTTTTGGTGGTGCGGATGCTGCCATGGACATTATCTCACTCGATCTTCTGATGAGGCTTGGCGTACGCGAAGACAGTGCAATGAAAGCAATCGTCCAGCTAGAAGAATTCAATGCAGAAGGCTACGCCGCACTCATGAAGAAGAAAGATATTCAGATTGTCTCCATGGAAGACGATTGTTACCCAGAGTCACTGCGCGAGATACCGGATGCGCCGGTATTTCTGTACGCGCGCGGAGACTTGCGTATTCTCTCGCAGCCGTGCATTGCAATTGTCGGTACTCGTGAGATGAGCGATTACGGTCGGAGAGTTATTTCTCACATTATTCCTCCTCTGGTGCGAGCTGGTGTGATCACTGTGAGCGGACTCGCATACGGCATCGATGCTGAGGTAGCACGCCAAACCCTCAATGAAGACGGCAAGACCGTTGCCGTACTTGGTCACGGACTTGGTATGATCTATCCAAAAGCGAATGAAAAACTTGCGGAAGAGATCGTGAAAACTGGTGGACTACTTCTCTCGGAGTTTTCACTCGATACGAGACCAGACACGTACACATTCCCCGCACGAAACCGCATCATCGCGGGTTTGTCTCTCTGCACCGTTGTTGCAGAAGCAACCGAAGATTCAGGATCTCTGATCACGGCAGACTTAGCGCTGGATTACGGTCGGGATGTTTGCGCTGTACCTGGTGATCTCTTCCATCCTCAGTACGCCGGATGTCATGGCATTCTTGCGCGAGGAACCGCGAGACTCGTTACGTCTGGCGAAGATATTTTGCAGGAAGTGGGAATCGTGAGTGGATCAGGCGCACCGTCCATCGCCTTTGAAACAGATTCACCTGACGAAAAAAGTGTCTACGATGCTTTGACATCGTTACCATCAGCACTCGATGACCTCGTCATCAAAACCACGTTAGATGCCGCAACATTGAACGGCGTTCTCACTGTGCTCGAACTCAAGGGTGCTATAAAAAACGCTGGTTCCGGACGCTGGGTACGAGCCTAGCGTATTGACAAACGAAGCGAGCCCTTCAGAATGCGGACATTCCTCTTTCTCTTCATGGCACAAGCTCTCACGTTTAAGCAGATCATTGATCGCAGTTACACAGTGATGACAGGACTTCTCAAGACGTACGTTCTCGGTTCACTGCTGCTGTTCGTGATCGCTATTGCTGGACGTTTCGTTGGATCGGGAATCTTCGTTGCCTTTGAGAGTCCCGCTCTCAAAGAAAACCTTGCACTCTCGGTTCCATTATTTCTTCTTGCCGTCGCTTTCATGGGCGTTGGTGTCATTGCCCAGATGGTACAGGGAAACTTTGCTCTTGTGCTTGCTGTGGACAGGAAGTGCGACGTGCACCCAGCACTCAAAAGGTCATTTCTTGTTCTGTGGAGAATCATTCTTGGTGGAATCTGGATCATGCTTCGTTCATTCGCCTGGATCGGTATTTTCAGTATTCCATTCCTCATCATGGGCGACCGGAATCCCGGTATGGCAATGATCGGATGGCTCCTCCTCGGTGCGGCCTTCATCTGCGCGATTGCTTTCCTCCCACGACTATCGTTTATCAATGTCATTCAACTCAGGGACGGGACTGGGATATTGGAAAGTGGGGAACTCAGCTTGGAGCGCACAAAAGGGTACTGGGGGAAAATTGTGGGCAACTGTTTTCTGTTTATGCTGTGTATTATTCTTACCAGCGCTGCTATTGCCGGTATCTACGGACTTGTCGTGTTCTCATTCGTATTTGCATCGCAGTCAGTTGGTAACGCTATTACGCTCATTGTTGGTATCCCGCTCGGACTTGTTGCAATCCTTGCCGCAGCACTATACTTCTTTGGAGTAGCACTTTTGGCACGGGTGTACACGGTGGAGCTCTATGAAACAATCAAGGCACACCCGAAGGTAAGCGCCTGATTACGCTGCTGCGACGATCATACGAAATTCGTCGGGCTTCAGTGAGCACCCTCCGACGAGTGCGCCATCGATGTCTGGTTGTGCAAAGAAATCTTTGGCGTTTTTCCCGTTCACAGATCCGCCGTAGATGATCCGAATGTGAGGATCCGGAACAAGTGATCGGATGAAGGCATGGACTGCCTGCGCATCTTTTGGAGCTGGAGTTTTGCCACTACCGATCGCCCATACTGGTTCGTACGCAATGAGAAAATTGCTCGGTGTGATGACTTCTTCAGAGGTCGTGAGAACGGCAGATAGCTGTCTTGTAAGGACGTCATCTGTCGTTTTGAGTTCCTGTTCGTCGGCATTTTCACCAATGCAGAGCACGGAAACAAGGCCGCACTCGATGGCATTTTTCACCTGTTTTGCGACGTACGAATCACTTTCTTCATGATGCTGACGTCGTTCACTATGGCCGCAGAGCACATGTGTGGCGCCAGCATCTTTGAGTTGTTTCATGGAAACGTCTCCAGTAAAGGCTCCAGCTTCCTCAGGCCTTCCGCATTGTCCACCGGTGGAGAGTCGGGCTTCTATGCAGCTTCTAAGATCAACAGAGATAGGAAATACGACGATGTCACAACTACCAGATGATCGAAAAGGGGACTCATGTTCATATGCTCCCAAGGGTGCGGGATTCATCTTCCAGTTTGCGCCGATGAATTTCTTTCGTGACATTACTCTGGAGTGTACGGCTCTCTTTCGTCTCACTCAATTCATTTTCTGGTATCATCTGAAACATGCAAAAGCCTGAGCGCATCGTTCTCGGTACCGATCACGCAGGATATCTCCTGAAAGAGGCCGTGAAATCCCATCTACAGAAACAGAAAATCGACATTGTTGACTGTGGGTGCTTTTCCGAAGAGCCGTGTGACTACCCTCCTATCATGCTGCAGGCCGCAGCTGCTGCGAAAGAGTACAGCTGCCCCGGTATCATCTTTGGTGGCAGTGGAAACGGAGAAGCAATGGTCGCAAACAAAGTCAGTGGCATACGGTGCGCGCGGTGCGTCACCGAATGGGATGCTGAGATGGCTCGCAAACATAACAACGCAAATATGATGAGCCTTGGTGGGCGCATCACAGAGCCAATGCAGGCCTTTGGGATCGTCGATATTTTTTTGGCCACTGCTTTTGAAGGCGGACGACATGAGAAACGTTTACAGCAATTCCCCGATGCCGCATGAAGATACTTATTACACCTTCTGTTTTGTCCGCAAATTTTGGCACACTGCAGGACGAAGTTGCATCCATCGAGAAGTATGCAGACTGGCTGCAGCTTGATGTCATGGATGGTCACTTTGTTCCGAATCTCAGCTTTGGAGCACCAGTTGCCAAGTGGATCAAGACAACGTTGCCACTGGATGTTCATCTCATGGTCACAAATCCTGCGGATCGCATTGCTGAGTTTCAGTCTATTGGCGCCAAAAATATCACGTTTCATGCAGAGGCAGTACCGAGCACGAATGCGAGACGCGAGATCCTCAAGTCTATTCGTACGAATGGCGCACGTGCTGGCATTGCACTGAATCCAGACACGCCACTGTCCGCAATCGACGACGTTGTCGATGACGTTGATATGGTTCTCCTCATGTCAGTGCATCCGGGTTTTGGAGGACAAACATTTATACCGACTGTGCTGCAAAAAATTGTTGCTCTTCGTGCTGCGCATCCTGATCTCATGATTCAAATCGATGGTGGCATCGATGTTGTGTCTGCCGCACAAGCGCGCGAAGCTGGCGCAAATAATCTTGTTGCCGGTAGCGCCATTTTTTCTGCACCCGATAGAGCTCAGGTCATCGCGAAGTTGCGAGGTTGACACTGTGGCAGTATCTCGCGGACAATAACCTCCTCTCGTACCCTCCTATGAAGCGACCAATACTTCCTCTCGCATTCGGCCTCGCATTCATCATTCTTCTGTCTGGCTGCGGAACGAAAACTATCACAATCTCTTCGTTCGATGGTAGCAAATCCGTATCACTGGCAGTAGAAATAGCAGACAGTCCAAAGGAACGAGAGAAAGGGTTGATGCATCGTGAAAACCTGAAGCAAGATACGGGGATGCTCTTCGTGTTCACGGAGCCACAGATGCTCTTGTTCTGGATGAAAGATACGAAAATCCCGCTCGATATTATGTTCTTCGATGAGTCTGGTGATTTCGTCAGTGCTCTTTCCATGGAGCCCTGTACAACGGTTCCATGTCCTACGTACAAAGCTGCAGCACTGTCCTTGTATGCAGTCGAAGTCCCGAAAGGATACCGCGAAGCACACGGGATAGGCACAGGATGGAAGCTTGATCTGAAACAGATACAAAGGATTTCAAAGCCGTCCTAAAGATCAACTTTTTTGTTGCTAGAACGTGCTCAACAGAGGGGGCAGACGAGAGGTTCTGACCTAGAGATATATTATATCTCGTAGGCTTTGAGGTTCTTTTCGATTCGTCCTTTCACATCGGGGCTGTCAGGAATCTTGAATGTTTCGCCGGTAATTTTTTCGTGCAGTTGTATATATTTTAGTGCGAGCATGATGCGAATATCATCAGTAATGACCGGTTTTGGCTTGCCATAGACTTGCCCTGAGCTCGTCGAAGGGTCAAACCCCTGATCTCTCAGCCACAGACGAAAAAATTCTTTGTCGAGACTCTCGGGCTCCATGCCTTTTTCCATGCGTTCTTCGTAGGAACTCGCGATCCAATACCGCGAAGAATCTGGCGTATGAACTTCATCTGCAATTGTGATGCGTCCCTCAGAATCCAGACCCATTTCATACTTCGTGTCGACAAGGATAAGCCCACGTTTCAGAGCCAACTCTTGCCCGCGCTGAAAGAGTGCCAAGGCCTTATCATGGATCTCGTCCCACTGAACTTGCGTCGTCAGTTGTTGTTCGACAATGCCTCGTGCATCAATGAGTTCATCGTGCTCACTTTTCGTTGTTGGTGTGATAATTGTTTGAGAGAACTTTTGATTTTTCTTCATTCCATCTGGCAGCGTATTGCCACAGTAATTACGAACACCTTTTTCGTAATTTACCCATGCAGATGTGCCCGTTGAGCCCGTCAGATAGGCACGAACGACGATCTCAACTTTGAGCATCGTCAGTTTCTTCACAACAGCAGCATTTTCATCGGGGACGGCAATCACGTGTGTTGGCATGATGTCTGCGATCTGTGTAAACCACCATGCACTGATCTGATTCAGAGCTTGCCCTTTCAGTGGAATGGAACACCATGACATGTCGAAGGCAGACTGACGATCTGTCGCAATGAGAATACTTAGCTCCTGCTGGTTATAGACATCGCGAACTTTACCAACATACTTCTCTCCGAGATGCGTAAAATCAGTAGACTCAAGTGTTGTTGCTAGAAAGGGTCGAAGCGCATCGGAAGAAAGGTGTGTCATAGATGCAGTATAGAGCAAACGTCGTATAAAAAAACCACCCTCTTTTCAGAGGGTGATGGTATCTTTTCGACTGTTTGCGTCACGTTCTCGTCTTATGTGTTGTCTGTGACCGTGAAGCGAATTGTGCCCTTGTACGTTCCCGTTGGTTGGAACGTGGCAGAAGGGATGACGACCTTAAAGAGGAAGTGTTCAAAATCACCAGAAGCAGACGTTGCACTATTTCGTTTCGCAATGCTGACAGAAGAACCAGTAGCGACAGCGAGGAATCCTTCCGAACCTCCGTCAGAACCCCATGTCACAGCGCCTCCAGCAGGAGTGGTGCTGTTTGCGCGGAGGCGAGCGCCCCAACGAGATCCAGAACCTGAAAGTGTTGTTGTATTATCGAATTTACGAGCAGTCGTCTCCCAGTACGTATCACCACCTGTTGAACGAATACGCATAGACTTGATGACGTCTGGATAGCCAGAGGTGATGTTATTTGAGAGTAAGTGACCTGTGCCATAGCACGGTGTCGTGCTGTTGCAGCCTGCGTTTACAGCTGGCGAAACGCCGGAACCTGTCTGGACGATCCATGAAAGCGTGTATCCCAAGGCGTTGTTCGTAATTGGGTTACAGTACGCAGTCGCCATAGCTCCAGTACCAGATGTGCCATTTCCGGCAGCACTACCGAGAGTAGACGTTGACGAGCACGTTATCGACAATGCGGATGTGACTGTAAACTGCACGACCGTATCGGCGGTCGTCGCACCCAGTGTTTTGAGAGGTTCTGCGACCAAGACCACGAGTGCATAGAGTGCAACTGTGGCAGAGAGACCGACGCTGAGTACACGGATGCGTCGCTCCGAAGAAAGTGCGGAGTGTCTCATAGAATAAGGGTGAAAATGATGATATGTATTTTTGGGAATCTTTTTTATTCCCTAACACAACTATTATACCTGATTTTAATATTTTATGCAAACCACGAATGATACG
>CAZFCB010000022.1:0-4609 GCA_964517585.1 uncultured Candidatus Peribacteria bacterium
GATTCTCTCAGGCGGCTCCATCATCTTTACCTTAGCTCCAGACTTCGCTCCTCTCGTGCGGAGCTTCGTCCGGCAAGCAGCAGTAGAGCAATACACTTACTTATGAACAGTCGAGAGTTCCCTGCCCGCCGAAGCGCCGCAGCGCGTAGGTGGGGATTCTCTCAGGCGGCTCCAACTAGGTTTCTCACTCCTGACACATCTCACACACTCCATAGAACTCAAGCGCGTGCCGCTCGACCTTGAATTTCTTCTGATCTTTCAGGCGCTGTTTCACAGTATCTAAATCATGACTCACAACGACATCGTCGATTCTTTTACAGTTGGTGCAGATGAGGTGATGGCGGTGTTCGTCGGGCGAAAGTTCGTAGCGCCGTTTTCGTTCATCGAACTGGATTGTTTGTACAATATTTTTCTTGGCTAAGAATTTAAGTTCACGGTACACGGTTGTTTTGTTTGCAAGGATCTCTTTGGTTTTCAGTACTTCTAAAATCGCAACTGCACTAAGAGGAGACGAAGAGCGAGTGAAGGCACGGATAATTTCCCGCCGTGCAACCGTCATGCGTTCTCCTGACGCCTTTAAATCATCGATAATATGATCTGCAGACGACATAGTGGCATCTTATTTTGAATCTAGAATTGGCACAAGAGATGTAATGCAACTAAGTTGCATAAGTGATGACATTCACCTATCCTGTGTGCTAGGTGGCGGAATTCCTTCTGTAAAAAGAAGCGTTTGCAACCGCCGCCACACTTTTTTTTCTTCCCATTTTATTTATGCCGACAGGCACAATCAAGAAAAAGACCGAAAAAGGTTTCGGTTTCATCGCTCAGACTGATGGCGGTGCAGATGTCTTCTTCCACCTCTCTGCCACGAACGGCCAGTTCGATGCATTGCAGGAGGGGCAGGCTGTCACGTTCGACATCGAGAACGGCGAAAAAGGCCCAAAGGCCGCAAACGTCGTCGCTGCCTAATTGCGACAATCAATTCGTTCTCCCCTTGCCGGTTACTGCAAAGTGCCGGCAAGCGAGGGGGGCGAGAGTCAGATAAAAGAAACTCATGGCTCGGCATATCACTGAGATCCATGAATTATAGCCGCGTCTATCGTTCATCTTTTCTTCCCCATGCCAACAACGACACTCCTTATTTTTTTAAGCGTCATTGGGATCAGCCTTCTGTCGCTCGTTGGGGTGTCCTTGTTTTTATTACGTGAGTCCCTCATTCGTACACTTCTTCTCTACATCGTAAGTTTTTCAACGGGAAGTCTCTTTGGAGATGTTTTCTATCACATGCTTCCTGAAATTGCGCAAAGTAGCAGTACGTTTGATCGTGCAATGTCATTCGTACTTCTTGGCATTCTCATTTCGTTTGTCATTGAAAAGTTTATTCACTGGCACCATTGCCACATTCTTCCTGCGGATGATGCGCACTGCGAACACCATCATGTTGGAGTCATGAGTCTTGTCGGAGACGGTGTGCATAACTTTATCGACGGCATTTTGATAGCAGGAAGCTTTCTTGTGAGCACAGAGATCGGCTTTGCAACAACGATTGCAGTCATGCTTCACGAAATTCCCCAAGAGATAGGTGACTTTGCAATTTTGCTCCATAGCGGTTTTAGTCGAACAAAAGCCATTCTTTTCAATCTTCTCTCAGCATCGACCGCCCTTCTTGGAGCCATGATCGTCGTGGTCTTTACGACATCGGCGCCGGTCTTTTCAGGGGCACTTCTTCCTATTGCTGCTGGGAATTTTTTGTACCTTGCAGGATCAGATCTTATTCCTGAGCTTCACAAGCACACCGGACTTCGACAAGGAGTTTTGCAGCTTCTCTGCATCATTCTTGGCATGGCAACGATGTATTCGTTGACGTTCCTCGAGTAGGAATCAATGCTGCCTTGGATCGAGAGGGATCATGAGTGAAAAGGTCGTGCCTTTATTTTCTGAACTCTCAAACGTGAGTGTTGCGCCGATCGTTTCTGCGGCAATGTATGAGATGTACAGTCCGAGACCATTGCCGTCTGTGTCAGATTTTTTGGCATTACTAGTACGGAACAACTTATGTCCGATTTGATCTTTCTCTTCCTCGGGAATGCCAATGCCAGTATCCGTTACAGACAAGAGTGCCATGCCCTTCGATTCATTTTTCGAAATAACGATTGTTACTGCAGATTCCGGACTGCAGTACTTAATTGCATTCGAAAGGAGGTTTTCAAGAATAAGTTCGACAAGATTTTTGTCAGAACGAATGCCAATCATCTTCTCTGGTACATCAAGGGAAATACCGATTTTCTTTTGCTTCAACTCAAAATCAAACGATGACACTGTCTTTCGGATCAGTTTCTGGAGATCAATTGTTTCCGCACTGACCTGAAATTTTCCGAGTTCAATCTTTGATACGTTCAAGAGTGCGTTAACGAGATGCACCATGCGTGTATTCGACGTCGCAACCTGTGCAATGTACTCTTGCTGCTCACTGGTGAGCGCTCCTGCATCTTCTGCGATGAGCATTTCTAGGTACCAGCGCATAGATGAAAGAGGTGTTCTGAGTTGGTGGCTCACGAGTGCAATGAATTCAGACTTCATGTGATCAATTTTTCGTTCATCCGTGATGTCACGCATGACTGCAATGCTCCCAATACATTCTTTTTCACGCAGGATTGGTGTGACGCGTATTTGAAGTGCTGTGAGTTCGTTGTTTGGTTTTTTGAGAGTGAACTGAGGGTCAATAGATGGTCGATAGGGATTTCCGGTTTTCAGTACCTCAAGAACTGGTTGGCCGGAAGATGCGAGAGATTTTCCTTCCTTATCACAAATGCTCAAGAATTCTGTGACATGCTTCCCTTTCCCATCACAACGCCCTGTCAGCACTTCGGTCATGTGGTTCATATACGTGATGATGCCTTTTTCATCTGTCACAATAAGCCCGTCTGCCATGCTTTGGAGGATTGCCGTATCTGCTGCGAGTTGCTTTTGTAATGCCTTTGTCCGATCTGTCACGATCGCTTCTAAGTTCTCGTGAGATTTTCGAAGTCGCTTTGTCAGTGCATCAGCCGCACTATCCACAATTTCAATCTCATTTCCTGTAAAAATAGAGCGCGCAAATTTCCAGTTTCTTGTTTCGATCCCATCAAGTTTTTCTGCCAATTCTTCCAGAGGCCCGACAATTCGTCGGCCGACAAAAAATGTAGAGAGAGAAAGAAATACGATGATCATCAAACCTGCCCCCAATAGAGTTGTCGCAAGCCGTATCGTAGGTGCTCGCACTTCATAGAGGTCGACTTTTGCAAGAATTGCCCAACCCAATGTCGGGACAGAACGGTAGGCAGCAAGTACTGGAATACCTGAATAGTCGATTGTTTCCTCAATACCTTCAGTCCCTGCAAGTGCCCTACGTACAACCGAGAACGTTTCATGATTTTGATCAAGTACAGGCACGATGCGGCCTAGCGCATCATCAGCTCGAAGAACAATTTCATGATCATCGACCATTGTTGCGAGCAATACTTCGGTCGTTTTCACTCCGGAATCTACATGCAAGATACGCGAAGCAAGTGCCATTGCATCAAATGTCGCTACCAATGTTCCTGTGCGGATGGAGCCATTCATCTGCGGGGCAGCGATGACATACAGTGTCCACCCAGCTTCCGTGACGATTGGACGGAAAATAGCTCCTTCGTTGCCATGCATTGTTCGCAAAAGATCCTTCGTCAGTGGCAGCGTACTTGTATCGCCCGCGATCACAGTTACGTTTCCACCAGCATCCACCTTCAGGAGCTGACGGAATCCAATCAGCGATGTCACAGATGGTAGTTTTTCCAAAACCGTGTCTCGACCCAAAATAGAAATTTGCTCGCGTTGCCTGAAAATTGTCGACTCAAGGAGCTCCTCCTTACTTGCGGTAATAGACTGGAGTTGTGACGTTGTCCGTATTTTTAATTCATTCCATGACAGGAAAAATGAAACGACAGAGACTGCAATAACAGTGAGAGCTAGAAGTGCAAATGACTCAAAAAATAACGACGTCCTCAGCGAAGAGCCTTGTACAGGGTGCCGTTTGTTATCGTTCATGTTTGAAGGCATAAAAATCTCTCCATTTTAGCATATTCGAGCCATTTTTTCCAGTATTCATTCGCAATAAAAAAAGCCCTTCCGAGCGGAAGGGCTTACAAGGCACTATGACACTCTTTAGCGCGTTACAGAGATGGTTGCACCTTGTTCTGCTCCTGGTGCGGTGACCGTAATACGGCCATTCTGGAGGCTCTGGATTTTGTAGTACGTCCCTGTCGCAGTTGCGGACTGGGGATCACTTGGCATGGCTACGACATACGAACCTGTGAGTGAATTGAGACTCACGCCATCTGCGTCACAATCGACATTCACACCGCTTTTGCAGACCCACTTGGCGGTTGTTGTAATCCCTGCTGGTACATTGCCATTATGATCAAGAGCATACTGGTACACGGCATCAAGGATTGTTTTTATATCTGATCGGCGCTGAGCGTTGCGAGCGTCACCCAACTGTTTCGTAGGGTTGATGGCAACGATCACGATCGCAGCGAGGATCGCGATGATACCGATGACGAGCAGCAGCTCGATAAGTGTAAAACCA
>CAZFCB010000022.1:4709-22364 GCA_964517585.1 uncultured Candidatus Peribacteria bacterium
AGCGAGGATCGCGATGATACCGATGACGAGCAGCAGCTCGATAAGTGTAAAACCATGTTTTGCTGCGAGGCGAGCGCGATTGAGGGAGAAGGGGAACATAAGGAGGAGGAAAGAAAAGTGGTGCTCTGTGCACGCGATAGTAATAGTGTATCAGCAGCTGAGACTCGTCACATCGGAGACGTTGGCATTTCTAGAAAGTTATGTCTTGATAAAGCCAAACTCCAGATCAGGTTTTCCTTCTTTCGTCATGATCAGTTAGCGAGTAACAGAAATTGCAGCGCTTTGCTCTGCATCTGGAGCAGCAACCGTGATGCGGTTACCAGACTTCACAATTGTGTAGCTTGTGGATGTCGCAGTTGCTGTCTGTGGGTCAGCAGGTATGGCTACGATGTACGCACCCGTGAGTACATTGAGGTTAATGAGCCCCGTACAATCGACGGTCACGCCGCTGCGGCAGATTGCCTTAGCAGTTGTCTCGATTGTCGATGGCAATGTTCCATTGTTATCAATGGAATACTGATACACAGCATTCAGAATCGTGTTTACGTCAGCACGGCGCTGAGCGTTGCGAGCGTCACCCAACTGTTTCGTAGGGTTGATAGCAACGATCACGATCGCAGCGAGGATCGCGATAATACCGATGACGAGCAGAAGCTCGATAAGCGTGAAGCCACGCTTGAGAGATGAAAGAGACATAAAATGATGAGGAAGGGAAAGAGATACGGAGAAACCTCCGTGTCGCAGGACAACAGCATAGCAAGCCGTTTTTATTTCATGCTATCCCGAAAAAAAGCTCGGCTTGCTTTCGTTCGTATTTATTTCTTTTTATAGGTTTGGAAAAACTTCTCTGCAATAGTTATTCTGCGCGTATTTTTCTTCATATATCATCTCATGCAATGTGTTCACAATTTTTTTATTGTTATACATATTTTGCTTGCAAATTCTACTTTGAAGAGCTTCTACAGAGAATATAGCCTGTGTCTACATATCGTAGTTTCACACTCCGTATATCGCACATTGCGATGTGCTATATATTTTTAGGTCGTTTTTTACAGCATGACCACGAGACAGCGTCGGTGTTTGTCTGTGATACGCTTTGCAAGATTCGCTTGATTTTTTGACAATTCAAACAATTCGTAGTGTCTCATTTCTGTTGAGATTAACACGAAATAGCAATATCAGACTGCGAGCACACTGCGTTGTCGCAGTGATACCAAATATACTGATGATTCGTACAAACTGGGGGGGGGCAACTGCCACACCCGCCCGCTTCACTCTGGTCGTCAGGGAACAGTGTGACAGTTGTGCCGAATGTACGGACATACGGTTGTGGCACAATAGTTGGAATCGTAGTCGTGAGGTCAAATGAGTACGCAACATTTATATCCGCAACATTTCGGAATGAAAGTTTTGAAATTGTGACACGAGACGGGAGCAGACCGCTCGTCGATGTTTTTTGGATCATGGTAAAATTCCCAATCGGATTACGAGCAAACATAGTAGGGAATTCGCTGTTACTCGCCATTTGCAAAACAAGAACGCTGCCAGTTGTATTCGTTGTGGGAGCTAATACTTTTTCTGCACGGCGGATATTTTTTGTCGTTGCCTCTAGAAGCTGCAGCCCTGTTTGTTCAAGTTCAGCGACAGAACGCTGACGTATCCGAGCTTCTTGCGTTGCAATGTACACCGCGACAATGGTGCCGCTCATCATGGAAAGAATGCCGAGAAATAATATTGTTTCAAGAAGAGAAAAAGCGGCGTGTAGTGTTCTGGTATTCATTCGCACAAAGAGAAAACGGATACTTCCTGCCATGAATAAATTTTCGTTGTCGGCAAGACTTGATTGACGACGATCTGGAGTCGACGGACAGAGTCGCCAATTTTTCCTTCTGTACAGAGCACGCGATTATTGTTTCCTATACCGCCAACTGAGAGAATCTCGCACGGACTCGTGCCAACCATCACGAACTCGTTGCCGGCATATGAAGGAGACTGCCTCAGTTTCAGAAGCCCATATTCAGCGCAGGCTTGCGCGAGGGAGAGTGACGTATTCGATTCGAGTACGGACAAACTTACTTGGTTTGCCGAAATGCCCAGTAGTAGCAAGGAAGACAGAATGGCGGATGCTACTGCGCCGATCATAAGAATTGTGATGAGCAGAATGTACCCAGAATGAGATGAGTGGAACGTGGAACGTGGAACGCAATAAAATATTTCCTGCAATTTTTCATCAGACGTACCAGTACGATCGCAAGATTTTGTCGGCCGCTGACTGAGGGGAAATCCGCGCATCATCCTGGGGCGAAAACGAAGAGTGTATCAGTCGATACTGCGAAAAGACGGTCTGTCTGCCAGTCATAAGAAAGTCCGTAGATGGTTGCGTTTACATTGTTAGTTTTCACCACTGGAGCATTTCCTTGTGCGAATTTTACAAGGTCGAGAACTTTTATTTGCGCATTACTAGCGCTCCCTCCTACGAATGCATATTTACTGCCATAGATCGTCGCAATACTCAAAACATCACCACCGATTTCTAGTGACCATGGCCCTGGCGGAGGACTCGGCACCGGTGACCATCCGATGTCATAGAGAGTGAGCTCTTCAATGGTCGAGCCGTTGACACGTCCTATCAGCGCTGATGTGCCGGTCACAGCTATTGCATCTGCATCTTGTACATCTGGCATATCGATACCGATACCCGGTGCAAAAGTAATGTTTTCCGGATCAAAAATATCCACTACTTGAAGCTCACCGACATTGTACGAATTTGCGACGTAGGCGTAACCGTCGTGCAATGCGAGGCCGAGTACGCTTCCGCTCATGTTCATAGAACTTTGGAGTGTCATTGGCCCCGTCTCACTCATCAAAAGCGCAGTCAGCTGGTTGTTAATGCTGTCGTTCAGTGATCCTACGAACACATTTTTGCCGTACACCGCGATACTCCTTGCTTTGCCGCTTCCTGCGAGATCGTAACTGTTGATGAGATTTGCTGTGGTTAGGTTTGTCGGATCGGTGATGTCGTACACTTGAACTTCTTGTGTGGTATCAGCAGTTGCGATGTACAAACGATTGTCGACTGCCGTGATTCCATATGCCGAAGCACCGAGGTCAAAGGCACTGGCGACGCGAACGGGGCTCGCAGGATTGGTGACATTGAAAATATACAAACCCTTGCCGCCCGACGATCGGTCACTCGTGACATACGCAAATGTTCCATTGATTGTAATGCTCTGAAATTTCGGCGTGCCGCTGATGGTAGATTGAGCAATTTTCGACATTGCCGCCCAGTTGCCGACAGTTGCGATCTTTTTCCAGTTCGTAAGCTGTGTCGTTATCAGCACAGAACCGGATCGTGTGTTGCCGAAATTCCACTTCACATTCGATGCAATTTCGAGCCAGTCGGTTCCCTTGGGTGTTACCGTAACCCATGACGTGTAGCCATTATTTTTCACCAGTGTCCCAGACCAACTCCAGCCACTCGTATTGAGTTTCAGTCCATGATTCCCTGTCGTTACAGATGCATAACTGACGGATCGCATTTGCCGAATGGCTTCCAGTTGCTGTTCTGCAAGAAAGACAGCGCGCGCCCGATCCCCACTGAGTACTGTCGTACGTTCCCCTAGAATAAGAGTGAGACCTATGCCGCCGAGAAAGAGTGCAAAAATTCCAATCGCAATAATAGCTTCGAGCAGAAGACTTCCATGATGAGATCGTAAAGAGAGTGACGTGCGAGCCACCCTCTTCCGTATGCTTTGTTGTAGATGCCATGCACTTTTCATGTGCACAGTTTAGTCTCTAGTCCCTGCTTTCGGAAACCATCTTCAAGAGAGCTTGGCCGCAACCAAATTGTCGAGAAGTTGTGACATAGAAAGAAAACAGGTTTTTCATTTGTCTCTTGAGCGCGGGATATTCCGAGAAACGGTTGTAGCCTTTCTCCTCAATGGCATCGAGAAGTTGTTCGCAGCTACAGCCACGCGTATCCTCTAGCGTGAAGTCGCTCACAGTTTTCCTTGGACCCGTACGGAAGACCGGAATCTTCTTGATGTTGCCACGTGCACCTGTGAGCGCATAGCGTTCAAACGTCATGTATTCAGTCGGAACTCTTTCTGGGACGACGGTGCTAAACGGACAGAGATCCTGACTATTGATGATCCCATCCTGATCCGTATCTTCATTTGCGTTTATGGATGAAGAAGAGTTCGAACTAGATGAAGAGGCCGATGAAGATGGGCTACTGCTGGACGATGACGTAGTGCAGGAGCCAAGTGATGCTGGACGATCGACAGAGATAATCGCCACGGCATCCTGATACTTTGCTTTCGTCGTATCGCCGAGCTCGACCATGTAGACGATGTCATGACTCGTCAATTGTACTTTGCCATTGTCATCAAGAATGTCGCGCAAGTATTTTTTCAAAAGACCGTTTTCCACAAGAGCGGACAGCCCGTTGAATGTCGCTTTGTTTTGCACGACACGTACACGTGCGTCGTTACGACCGGAAGCAGCCGTTCTGTTGAAAACCCATGAGTAACGACCATTGAATTCGAGCATGATACGACTACCGGATGCGACATTGGAGAAAATCTTGTATTCGTTGCCTCGCAAACTTCGGTAGTCGTAGAGCTGTTGCCATGTCATGCCGTCATCGAATGAAATTCTCGTACGTACGTCGACGCGTGGACCGCGCTCTCCGTATGTTGACTCTGAGCCTGCGATTCTCACCGTGACATCAGCCTTGCCTTTCAGTGTCAAAAGACCACTTGAGTTCACCGTGTACGGGACACTGCATGCGTCGATCGTGGGAGCTGATGACGAACTGGACGATGAGGAGCTCGAAGACGAACTAGAAGAACTCGATCCGGTTGGAGGGACATCAGTCCAGTAGAGGATGACTCCATCATCAGATGTTGTGACTCGCGTGAAGAAGAACATGCTTTTCGCTGTCTTTCCTGCAACAAATTCGTCGCCGCCGGAAGCGTCATTGATGATGCCATCTGTTGGATTTTCAGATTTATTTTGGTCTACCTCATTGACGATGGAACTGATCCACGCTTTTTTGAAACGAGCCTTGATGTCAGCAATTTCTTTGCCGCTACTATTTGTGTGGGAGCCGTGCTGGATGATTCTGACCCAGCCATTACCTCTCTCTACAGCAATGCCTTTTACGTCTTCATTGATACCATTGTCGATGATGACGTTCCCGTCCTTGTCCTTGAGAGGAATCCACTGATTTTTTCGAAAGGCGAGAGCATTGGGGCCAACGTACACGCGGTCTTTTAGGTCGCCTTTACCAGTATTTTCGACTCGACGGAAGCTAAAGCGAATACGCGGTTTATTCTTCGTTGTACACGTGGAAAGTTTTTCGGTGTATGTGGCAAGTACAACTGCACCGACAAATTTGGAAGATCGTTGGTCAAGTGCACCCAGCTCTACAATGAACAGTGCGTCTTTTGGTCCAATACGTATTCTTCCCTGAGCATCAATCACGTTTTTAAGGAAAGAGTCGAGGTCGTTTGTATTCTGTAGCTGAGCATACGAAGGAACTGCATCACCGTTTTTCAAGATGTAGACGTGTCCATCGTTGGCATCAGAGTGAAATGTTTTATTGAAAAGCCATGAATATCGACCGTTGAAACGGAGAACGAGTGATGCAGCGTCTGGTAAATTTGCCAGAACTTGCTGGTCATTTGCGGTGACCACGCGCCCATCGAACAAATCTTTCCATTCACTACCATCATCCGAACTAGCGGAGATGCGAACGTCAACTTTTGGTCCGCCCTTTCCATATGTCATGTTGGATCCAAGGACTTTCAACTTGATGTCATTTGTACCCTTATTCTTTATTTTCCCCTTACGATCAATCGTGAACCGTTTTTCACATGACACAGAACCCCCGCTATCCCCGTCGTCTTCATTCTCATCATCCTCATCGCCATTATCACGGTCATCCTGATCCTCAATGTCATCATCATGATCACTGTCGTCACTACTACCTGAGTTCGAACTGCTACTCGAACTCGTTCCTGTGCTCGACGAGTTACTGGAGCTGGAACTGATACTAGAGGTTCCGCCCGTACTAGAACTTGAGGTAGAACTTGAGCTCATACTAGAGGTTCCGCCCGTGCTCGAACTTGTACTTGAGCTTGATGTGGAACTTGAACTCGTGCTTGAACTTGTACTTGAGCTTGATGTGGAACTTGAACTCGTGCTCGAACTTGTACTTGAGCTGGTACTAGATGAACTTTCGGAGTTTCCACTGCAGAATCCTTTCAAAGCTTTACTGACACTGAGAACACCATTGTCATCAATCGTGATTGTTCGATATGCGTCAGTGATTGTTGAGTAGACACACACAGTCCCTGTTGCATTCGGCTGGCCGTCGACGCGTGTGAATGATATTTCCAGAAGACCGTCTGTCTCAACGCTGTTTGGCAGTGGGAAGCTGACGTCTTTTTCACTATTCCTCGATGCGTAATCTTCGCCTGCGTAGAGTGTTCCATTCGGGAAATACACTCCCCATGTTGAGTCGAACTTTCCGGTTTGCGAGAGTGTCTGTGCCGCGCGAACCGCCTGTACCAAGTGTTCTGTTGCGGTATCCAGATCAGAAGAGACTTGAAATTGCCGGTACATTGGGATCGTAATTCCTGCAGTTGCAGCCATGACACCGATCGCAATCATCAGCTCAATTGCCGTGAAGCCATGTCTACTCGATTGGCAGGCGCGCTGGCTTTGTGCGGAACTGTTTACGATAGTACGCATAAGGTAAAGAGGGAAAAATGTATGGGTATTTACCTACCGACATTTCCGACGATCGAGTAGATAGGAACAATAATCGAGAACGCAATAGTGCCGACGAGCCCTCCAATGAAAATAAGAAGCATCGGTTCCAAAACAACCGGCAGACGCTGTGCAGCATCTTCGGCTTTTCGCTCATAAATCTCTGCAACGCGCATGAGCATGTCGGCTATTCTACC
Organism: uncultured Candidatus Peribacteria bacterium; assembly: GCA_964517585.1. Classification (GTDB taxonomy): domain Bacteria; phylum Patescibacteriota; class Gracilibacteria; order Peribacterales; family Peribacteraceae; genus JAGORY01. The sequence continues at coordinate 11,684 of CAZFCB010000022.1, forward strand.
TGATTTTTCCCCCGTGACGATAAGTTGCTGGACGGAAGCAGGAAGAAGTTTCTTGGTATCTTTTATTGATGCAAATGCTGCAGCGAATGATTGGCCAACTTCAATCTCGTTTGCAAGTTTATAGTAGAACCGTTTGTAGTAGACGGTATCTGTGACTTCTGCCATCGATTTTATGGACTCAACGAGTGGCACACCTGCTCGCAGAAGACTTCCAAGAATAACGCCAAAACGCGCAATAGTTGCAGATTTTGCCATTGTTCCCACACCAGGAATTCTGAAAATACACTGTTGCACTGGTCCACGAAGACCGGTGAAACGACAGATGAGAAAGAGAAAGAAAAATGCAGCTCCTGTGAGCGGGACTGCCACGATGCCATGTGCTTTAAAAAAGTTTGCAATCACAATAATAATACGAGTACTGAGGGGGAGTTTGGCGTTGAGCGATAAGAGAACGCCGACAAGTTGTGGCAATACGAACCACGCGAGACCAAGCGTGACAATCACCGTGATCGTGATGACGATGGACGGATAGATCATCGCCATTTTTACTTTTGATCGTAGTGATCGGTCTTTTTCTTGTTGGATTGCAAGATATTCCATGTTCTTCGAGAGTGATCCTGACTCTTCTCCAATGCGGATGAGAGCAAGCGCATACGATGAAAAGAAGTTTTGGTTATCCATCGACATCCACAGTGGGATCCCATTTTCCACGTCATCGATAATTCGACTCACAATTTTTTTCATAGGCTTCACACGTACTTCGAGTGCAATCGTTCGTAACGCGTCTACTACTGTTAAGCCAGAATTGAGAAGAATAGCGATATTTTCGACAAAATGAGCCCTCTCCCTGCCGAGACCGATATTGCCGAGACCGTCGAGTACTTTTTTGAGACCTGATTTTTTCTGAATCATAGTAGCGTTACCAGCAATCTCGGATTTTTTTAAGATTTTCCTTTCATCTTTTGCTGATGTTTTTACGCTCTTAGCATCGATGGGTGTTGCTGCTGCAGGAGTAACTACTCCAACTGGCTGTGATGCATCTTGCCTTTTCTCTTCAGCCGGAACCCCTACTTTAGCTGGTTCTTTTGGTGCAAGAATTCCAAGCATCTTCTCAGGTTTCTTGCTTGCCTCAGGTTTTTTTTGGTAGTTTTCAATCATTGTTTTCTTGAGCAAAAAACACCTCTTCTGGAGGCGCAGAGATTCGCATGAGCTCCTCGATTGTCGTCAGACCAGCCTTCACTTTATCAAGTCCGTCTTCAAAGAGGAACATGAATCCATGCTCGCGTGCTTTTAAAAGAAGATCTGTGCTGTTTTTCTTCTGCACAATGAGCTCCTCCATGTCTTTATTGATCTCAAGAAGTTCGTAGATGCCGATGCGCCCTCTGTATCCAGTATTTCCACATGCGTCACAGCCTTTGCCACGGTACAAGTGCACAGGTTCGTTGCCGGTGAAATAGTGTTCAGCACCACGGAAAAGCGTCTGAGCTTCACTTGTCGGTATTGTGAAACTGAAACGACAGTTTGGACAAATTTTTCGTGCGAGACGTTGTGCAACGATGACCTCGAGTGTTGAAGCGAGAAGGAATGGTTCCACGCCCATCTCAATAAGACGAGGTATTGCTGTCGCCGAGTCATTTGCATGGAGAGTCGAAAACAGGAGATGACCCGTCAGCGCAGCATTGACGGCAATACTTGCTGTTTCGGCATCACGAATTTCTCCGACAAGGATGATGTCTGGATCTTGTCGTACGAGTGCTCTTAAACCTTTCGCAAATGTGAGCCCTGTGCCCATATTAATCTGAATATGATTGATCCCTGGAATCTTATATTCCACAGGATCTTCGACAGTGCTGATATTTACATCAGGCCTGTTCCGCATCTTGATGAGTCCATAGAGCGTTGTAGATTTCCCCGCTCCGGTTGGCCCTGTTGTCAGGATCATGCCGAATGGTTTGTGCGCAGCTTTCTCAAGGATGGTCCGATAGTGATCGGAGAATCCTAGATCTGCGAGCGTGAGGTTTCTGACGTATTCCGACAGAAGACGCATCACCACTTTTTCTCCGTCAATAATCGGGATGATGGAAACGCGGACGTCCATAGTTCCGGAGCGTGATTTGTAACGAATGGCTCCGTCCTGCGCTGCGTAGTGTTCGTCGATGCGAAGATTCGCTTCGATTTTGATGCGATTGATAATGCCTTCGTAGAACGGTTTTGGGAGCCTGCCTGCTTCGTGCATCACTCCGTCAACACGGAAACGAACGATGACATCTTTTTCCTGAGGTTCGAAGTGAATGTCAGAGGCCTTGAGTCCCATTGCATCTTCAAATATTTCTTCCAGCATTTCTGGAGCCACTTTTTTCTGCTTCTCCATGATGGACTGAAAGCGTGTGGCCAGTGGTTTGTGATACAGCGCAAATGATCCAGCGATCGCACTCTTCGGCGCATACACAAATGTCACTTTGCCCGCAAATTTCTTCGCGACTGTTTTCGGACCTTTCGCCCAGAAACTTTTTTTACCTCCGGCTTGCACAGCAGCTTTCCCCGTAGGCACATACTGTGGCTGACCAACATTCGCTCTTACGGCCTCCTCAAGACCTTCGTATCCAGGATCGGATGTCGCAACAGTAATCTCTTGGTCTGGAACATATGCAACGGCAATTGCGCTGACAGTGCGTGCAAAATCTTCGGGGAGAATTGCGATTGTTTCACGACTTGGCGCCTTTCCTACAATATCGTAGAAAGGAATCTTAAAGTACTCCGCCAGCGCATTTTCCAGAAGTTCCGATGTCAGAAGTCGGCGTTCTGACAGAATGACTCTCAGGTCGACGCGACGATCTTCAGCTTCACTCAGAACTTCTTTCAGCTCATCGTCGCCCAGATAGCTCTGCGTAACGAGGATCTTGCCGAGTTCTTGATTCGAGAGTGTAGCCATAGGACGGAATTACAGGATGAGACCTACGATAGTCATTGAATGGTTCTTGTATTTTTTAAAGAGCAGATTTGACCCGCTCAAGAATTTCCGCGATGGGCGTATTAGATTTTACGAAGTAGTCCAGTGCGCCGAGTGCCTTTGTCTTACTGCGATCTTCATCTTGGCCAAGATTCGAGAGGACAATGACTGGCACGTTCAGTTTCTTGTTTTTTATTTCTTCGAGCACGCCAAATCCGTCCATGATTGGCATAATGAGGTCGAGAAGTACCATGTCATATTTTCCTTTTCCAAGTTCAGTAAGAGCGTCCTGACCATTCATGACAACCTTTGTCGCATACCCTTGGCTTTTCAGTTTCATCTCAAGAGCGTGCGAGAGCGGCCGCTCATCTTCCACAATGAGAATTTTTTTGCCATTTGGCACAACCGGAACTTTTGCGGTTACACCGGCAAGTGTTGCCTTTTCCTCTGGAGGGGGTGTGGAATTTGGCGACATAAATCTTCATATTGTAGCATAGATGAGCCACTTTCACAATATCCACCGATGCAGGTAGACTCGGTTCGTGCAAACCCCCCACAAAAAGCGTGCTCTGCTCTCGGTGGCTGATAAAGACGGCATCATTGAATTTGCGCGAGTACTGCATGATGCTGGCTTTGAGATCATTTCTACCGGAGGAACCGAAAAAGCTCTCAAAGATGCTGGTATTCCCGTCGTGTCCGCTGAAACAGTGACGGGCTTTCCAGAGGCGTTCGGTGGTCGAGTGAAGACGATGCATCCACTCATTATGGGTGGTGTGCTCTTTAAGAGAGATGACAAATCGCAGGTGTCTGAAGCAGAAAAACTCGGCATCTTTCCGATCGACATCATCGTTGTGAATCTCTACCCGTTTGCGAGTACGATCCAGAAAATTGGCTTTACCGCTGAGCCTGGGAAGCCGCTTCCCGATGCGGCAATCGAGCAGATCGATATTGGGGGACCGACACTCATTCGAAGTGGTGCAAAAAATCACACGTCAGTCACGGTTGTTTGTAACCCTAGTGACTATCCACTTATTGCCGAGCAGATCAAAAAAACTGGGCAAACGACCATCGAACTTCGGCGGGAACTTGCGGCAAAATCTTTTCTCCATACGTGTGTATACGATGCATTTATTGCAGAACAAATGTCTGGAGGAACGGCCGATGATGTCCTGTTGACTGATGGACGAATACTGCGGTACGGAGAAAATCCGCACCAGTGGGGGAAATTTTTTGAGATTCATGGAACGCATCAGCAGCGCTGGAAACAGCTCCAGGGAAAGGAATTAAGTTATTTGAACTTGCTCGATGGTGATGCAGCATGGCGCATGGTGTGTGAATTTGAGGAGCCAACGACGGTCATGGTGAAGCACGCAAATCCGAGCGGCATTGCCTCGGATGCGACCATCGAGAATGCGTTCCAAAAAGCATATGACACAGACAGGCTGTCAGCATTTGGTGTCATCATTGCTCTCAACCGGCCGTGCACAAAAACTGTAGCCGAAAAAATAATAGACCAGAAAATTTTTGTCGAAGTTATTCTTGCTCCGACTTTTGATCATGACGCCATCGCGCTACTCGTCTCCAAGCCAAATATTCGGCTCCTCTCGATGGGTGACACACGATTTTCCGAAAACGTCGTCTACCGATCTGCATTCGGCGGTATGCTCGTTCAAAATGACGATGTTCGTGTACTGACACAAAAAGATTTGACGTGCGTTACCAAGTTGCAGCCTACGGACGCCGTGATGCGTGATCTTCTGTTTGCTTGGAAAGTCGTGAAGCACGCAAAATCCAATGCGATTGTTCTTGCAAAAGATGCGACGACGGTTGGCATTGGCTGCGGACAGACGAGCCGAGTTGATTCCACATGGATTGCGCTTAAAAGAGCAGGTGAACAAGCCAAAAACTCCGTGCTTGCGTCGGATGCATTCTTCCCTTTTTCGGATGCCATTGAAGAGGCAGCAAAGCAGGGGATTTCGGCAATCATTCAACCTGGCGGTTCTATTCGCGATGAAGAAGTATTCAAGCGTGCGGATGATCTAGGACTCATCATGGTGCTCACGGGAGTGCGAGCGTTTCGGCACTAATCTTTTACATTCATGAAAAAATTCGGACTCGTTTTCTGCGGCTTCGTTCTCGGGGCGATGGTCATGATTGTGTTTATCCCAAGGTTTTCTCTTCGGGGTTACACCGTTGATACCATGAGCAGAGTTCCGGGAGCTCAAACAACATCGTCTTCTTCATCGTCTGTCTTTTTACAGACTACTGCACAGTATTCAGTTCTGCACATTGTCGATGGCGACACAATTGATGTTCAGGCTGCTGATGGCGTGGTTCAGCGTGTCCGATTCATCGGTATCGATACTCCGGAGACCGTTGATTCTCGTAAAAATGTGCAGTGTTACGGCACGGAATCCAGCGACCGCATGAAAGTATTACTCTCTGGAAAATCTGTCACACTTGTCTCAAAACCAGATGAAGATACAGACTCCTATGGCCGACTACTCCGCTACGTTTTTCTCGGAGAAGAGGACATCGGATCTCTGATGCTTCGAGAAGGATATGCCGTTAGTCTTTGTAAAAAATTTCCACATCCGAAGTGTGATTCATACGATGCCTTAGAGCAAAAAGCGAGGTCATTGCAACTCGGTCGGTGGGCTGCATGTGCAAAATAGTTGATAAAAAATCACAGAGAGAGGAGCATGGTCAGTTAAGAACCGCATCACGTGCCTCTTGCATTTTCTGTTTCCTGTCCGGGCAAACTAGGAGATCAGCAACCCGCTATCGAGCGGCTGAAAGAAGACCTGTCTCACAGAGAGAGGTGCATTGTTGAGACAGTCGGTTGGGTACATGGCTTCGTTGTGCGATTGCAGGAGAGCTCACGTACAAACGTAATGGCTCTTCTTACTGCAGCGGATTGCAGTGTCATACGTGAAACGGTGCAACAATACGAGTGGCCTATTTCAGAGCATTATCAACAACCGACACTTCAGCATTGTGAGCCGTGGAATATTCCAGTGCCTGCAATGGATCAATTGCATGATCATTCTCCCGAGTCACAGATATCACAACATGAGGATGCGTTTACTATCCCTGCCCCTGTAGACTATTGGCCAGTAAGTATTCCACTGCCGAGTGTCGCTTAACAAAAAGCCTCCATGCGGAGGCTTCATGATTTCTGTGTCCGAATTACATTGCGCCTCCTTCCATTTTCTTCAGAAAGCTTGTTAGAGCATTTTCTGTTTCCTTTGTGTCTACTGTTGCAAATGGAGGTTGACCATCCAATTCTGTAGGAGGGGGAGCTAGCTTTTTTTCTGGGAATCCATCTGGTCCTGGCATGGTTCGTTGGGGAAAGAAATACTAATTCAATTATCGTCAGATTGGGGATGGTGTCAATGAAATACTCTCTGTCCTTTTTTGCCCAAGCGGCAAAAAGGACCAAAAAACGCGTGTGCGCCAGTTCCCACGGCTCGCTTCGGCGAGCCAGACCGCAGACCCCCACCGTGGCGCACGCCGCCCTTTGGTACTTAGCAAGACAATTCCTGTAGAATGAGTTTTTACTCATGTCTAAACCCATCTTCGCCCAGCCTTCGCCTCGCGACGAGGCTACGGCCGGCAGGCGGCCTCAAAAAAAAGATTCTGAAGAGGGTCAGATTTTTGCAGGATTGAATAGATCCGTCTTCGATGACGCGAATCCGTCTCCATATGCAGATGGACTTAAGAAAGGCGTGGATGAAGAGCTGGTGCGTATGATTAGTGCCGAGAAGAACGAGTCTGCGTGGATGCTTGAGCTTCGGCTTTTGTCGCTCAAAATTTTCAAAGAGAAACCGATGCCGACGTGGGGTGCGGATCTTTCGAAGCTCGATCTTGATAATATTATTTATTATGCGTCTGCTGGCGCCAAAGAAACGGATGACTGGGGTGAGGTGCCGGAGGACATTCGTAAAGTTTATGACCGCCTTGGTATTCCTGAGGCAGAACGCAAGATGCTTGCCGGAGTCGGTGCGCAGTACGAGAGCAACATGGTGTATCACAAGCTCAAAGAGCAGTGGGAAAAACTCGGTGTTATCTTTTTGGATATGGACAGAGCGGTGCAGGAGCACGAGACGCTCGTGAAAGAATATTTTATGAAGTGTGTTCCTGCGTCTGACCACAAATTCGCCGCACTGCATGGTGCGGTGTGGTCAGGCGGAACGTTTCTGTATGTACCGAAGAACGTACAAATTTCAGAGCCTTTGCAGGCGTATTTTCGTATGAATGCAAAGAACATGGGCCAGTTCGAACACACACTCATCATTGTGGAAGATGGCGCCGATGCGCACTACATCGAGGGATGCAGTGCTCCGAAATACGGATCTCAGGGTCTGCATGCAGGACTTGTCGAAATCTTCGTCAAAGAAGGCGCGAAGTGTCGCTATTCATCGGTCGAAAACTGGAGTCGTGATACGTATAACCTGAATACAAAGCGCGCGATTGTGCAGAAGGACGGTACGATGGAATGGATCGGCGGCAATATGGGTTCTGGCGTGACGATGCTCTATCCGTGTTCGGTCCTCGTCGGTGAAGGCGCACGGTGTGATCACATGGCGCTTGCGTTTGCGAACAAAGGCCAGTGGCAGGATACGGGCGCGAAGGTACTGCATATGGCGCCGCACACCAGTAGTACGGTTATGAGTAAGTCTGTGAGCAAAGACGGTGGCTGTGCCGTGTACCGTGGGCTTTTGAAGATTGCGCCACACGCCCATGACTGCACCGCAAGTGTTGAGTGTGACGCATTACTCCTTGATGAAACGAGCCGTACGGATACGATCCCCGATATTCAGGTCAGAAATAATGATGTGACCATTGCACATGAGGCGACCGTCGGGAAACTGAGTGAAGAAGATATGTTTTATCTGATGAGCCGCGGCATCTCGGAAGAAGAGGCGAGAGCAATGATCGTGAATGGCTTCATTGAGCCGATTGTGCGGCTTCTGCCACTTGAGTATGCAGTCGAAATGAATCGATTAATTGAGTTAGAGATGGAGGGGTCGGTTGGGTGACCTATTTTCTCTTTTGCGTTCTACCTTCACGGTGCCTTGGGCTTTGATCTGGCTTTTCTTCTGTCTTTTTTCTGCCTGGAACACCGTCTTTTCTGTCCGAAGGCTGCATTCTGCCCCGATGCCTTCTGTCACGTCCTACTCTTGCCTCGATATCGAATAGTGTTTTTATTGCATTGGGCTGCTTTCGTAGGGCGCTCTCTATGTTATCGCGAGTTAGTCGATGCATAGAGTCTGTACTCTCTATTTCCGATGACATTTCCCCTTTTTCCATATCATGATTTTATACCTTTACGCATCCCGATCAAACAGAGTTCCCGTGTGTCCGCTGGGATCAATGGATTTATTTGTTTTTCTTGCAGCTGCAAATGCAGCACTTTGAGATGGTGTAAGGTGACTATTGTTTTGGATGAATGCGAATGTTTTATGGAAACTGTGACGAGTGTCACCAGCAATTTTAGCTACCTCAGATATTGGTAGCGTGAAGACAGTGTCGATTTCTTTTTGCATTACTTTCCAATCAGCGTCACTGATACCCGTTGGCCTAGGAATTACTTCAGCAGTCTCACCGGCAGCGTCTCGAATATCACGCAGTGTCTGTTTCTCCCGAGCAGTCGACGATTGATCCATCACTCAACTATAGCATTTTTACCGATTTTCTTCAATACTCCTTGTCATGAATGATGATCGTACCATTCGGCAAGTGACACTTGATGCAGAGGTTACAAAAACTCCTCTTCGCATTACAGAGACCGGCAAGCATTCCCGCGTTGAGGTTACGGTTCAGCATGGAATTTCTGCCACAATCTTCGATACGAGCATATCAGATCAGCACGAATTACACGCGACACTTGCATCCGAATCCGAGCTTCACATCATTTCACTGAGCACATGTTCCGCGAGGAAATTTACCTCGCATCTTGCCGATGGCGCCAAGATCTTCTGGCACTGTTTTACACTTGGAGATACGCCAGCACCGCACTCGCTCGTGTCCACATGCACTGGAGCGCATGCGACTAGTGATATCGATTGGATTTTTTCTGTTCGAGAGAAAGAACGCCAAACTGTCACTGTACGAAATATTTTTGCTGCCAACAATGGTGGCGGTGAAATCACACTCAAGGGAGTCGCACAGCAAAACGGGTTTGCAGTCTGTAACGGTATGATCGAAATAACAGAGGAGGGGACAGGGACAGATACGTATCTCACTGAAGACGTTCTGATGCTTGATGCGACGGCAAAAGTAGATGCAATCCCTGGCCTTGAAATTCGCACGAATGACGTGAAAGCGAGCCATAGTGCCACGGTGTCTCGCGTAACGGTTGAAGATCTTTTCTACTTTCAGTCGCGTGGGATAGATTCGGAAACTGCTCGTAGAATGTATACAGAAGGGTTTCTCGGTGATCTTACAGAGCGAATTCTGGATGATGAGATTCATGCGCAGGTGCGGGATGCGTTTGTAGGCTATTACTCCGATGGAGGTTTGTACTCAAATGCTTGATTCCAATAATAATGCTCATGATCGCACGGCATAGAATATTCAACATCAATACTACCCTCCGTTTTACTTGGTTTTAGGCGTACAAAATCCATGATTTGCTCTGCATGAGGAAGGGTAAAGAGTATTGGTACTCCTTGTACGTACTGATGAGTGCCAGCCCGTCCTCCCAGAACTTTGTCCAGAATTATCCGCCGAAGATCTATCGCAAAATTCATTCGCTGTTCAACTTCTGGAACGATATTACCGTTGTCGACTTTTATAAATACTACTTCAGAGGAAGGAACGTTTTGATCGGCTTCTCCTCCGTAATCGAAATCCAAGCTTATCGTACGTTTGTGTGTCGGGTTTTCTGTGGGTGACAACAGTACTCTCGCTTGCACACGTGTTCCATCAATTATTTTAAAACTCGTCATGTCGGGCAGTTCCGAGAGATCAGGCAGTATGTAGCTATGGACGTACCCACGCAATGTTCGCCTTTGAGTCCTTTCTTCTCCGCGAAAAAAATCCGCTGAAAGAGCCTTGCGCAACTTTTGCCAAAACTCACCCCTCTGTTCATCTGGGAGTGGTACGTGAGAGGGAAGTGCACACGTAAATTCAGCAATGCCTTCTTTATTCTCATATTCCCGATGTGGAATGACGACTCTGACTGAGAGCTTGCCATCATCGAGCAGTTTCAATGTTGTACATTCGAGTAGTTGGCTTGCATCGGGAATAGGGAAGTCATACATAGTGTCATCTTCGATGTGGGATATCACTTCACTCCCGATTCCCTCACACAATACCCTCCGAATGTGCGCGGCCAGTGCGTCGCGCGGTTTTCCTAATGGCGGTAGTGCATTGCCGTTCTCGAGCGTATTCATCTTCATAGTCCTACTTGCATATAGTGATAGAACAATGTTTATCTTGCCTTCAAAAAGCCCCAATACCATGAATACTGATTCATGTTTATATATTTATTACATTATTATGTCAAAATTATTATACGTTGCAATTTTTATTGCATACAACAAAAAAAACTCCGATTCACCCCATCGTGTAGTAGAGAAAGTATAGGTTTGATCCGCTGCCCCGAAGGGCTCGCGAGATCGATTCACATATAGGGCTCTTGGCCCCGCAGAACTCAGTGTCCACACGGATACTGAGTTCTGAGGACCGAAGAGGGTGTTCCCTACTCAAAGTGTTGGCTATGTT
>CAZFCB010000023.1:0-21520 GCA_964517585.1 uncultured Candidatus Peribacteria bacterium
CCCTTTGGCTGGGTAGCATCGTCTTTGCATGCGCCGCCTTTCTTCTGAAAGAGAAAATACTATGGCAACGAGCTGCCATTCTTTCTGCGGTCGTCTTTCCCATCGCATTCCTCATTGCGTTTTTTCACGGTGCCGTCATCTCTGGACTTGGAAGCGGCGAATCGTCATTTGCATTGTTTTTCAACGGAAAAGTTTTGTGGAAGCCTGATGCCGAAGTTGCCATCTACCACTGGGAGTTTATTCGTAGCTTCGGTTTACCTCTGCTACTACTTCCTTTTTCTTGCATCTATGCGTGGCGCGCACGCACATCATCTCCCATGATCGCACTTGTACTGATCGTTGCTGCTATCCACTTCGCCATACCGTTTTTTATTCTCTACCTCAATATTCCTGGCGAGATGCACAGAGTATTCTTCGGTGCGAGCACGCTCTTCGCATTTCTCCTCGCCTTTCCGGTAGGTGAGTGGTGGCTTACGTCGCCGCGTCGTTTGCTCCGCATATCTGGGTATATCACTGCTGTTGCCGTTATTCTTTCGGCGGCAATCTATGGAGCAGTTCGCATCACTATTCCGGACATGCGATTCCATGCATCGCCACTGTTTTTGCCTATGCCCTCTATCAGCGACACAAGAAAAAATATGTACGAATGGGTGAGAGAACATACGACGACAGCTGATTATTTTTATGTTCGAAACCTTACTGTCGATTTCCGCACCGTGTCCGATGAGATGGCGCAGATGCAGGATCGTATTCTCTTTACGACGTACACGGGTCGTTTCACTATTGGCCCCATTATCTACTGGAACTATGAGAAAGATTGGTTAGACAACGTCATGAGCGCTGAAAAATCGTGCTCTTTGCAGGCTATGCGCGCTCTTCAGGTTCGGTATCTCCTGATAGAAGATGAAGGACGAGCAGATTGGTTTGCTGACAACTGTAAAGCCAATGATTGGAACATTGTCTACGGAAATGACGCAGGTACTGAGCTGCCACGTATCTACGAAATTCGCTAAAACTTACGCGTCGTACACTGTCTCAAACCAATGGTGAAGCTGCGTAATGTTCGCAAGAGGGTGGAGATTATAGCGAGTTGTGGCTTTGTGCTCCTCAAACATTCTGCGCAGTACATGTGTATCGAAGAATTCATTGATCCTCTTTCCGGCGAGCGCTTCATCGATGAGTGGAGCACACTCGCGACGTATCCACTTTGCAAGAGGTGGATAGAACGACGCTTTTTTTAGTGCGAAGAGATGCTCGGGAAGAATCGAACGATATGTGTCCTTGAGAAGCATCTTCGTCCTGCTCATTCCGACGTGCCAAGAGCTTGGCGTCGCGTGCGACCATGCGATGATGCGAGGATCGAGAAAAGGCACACGACACTCAAGGCCACTCGCCATCGTGACGGCGTCCGCAAGTTTGAGCGACTCGTCGACCAGCCACACATGCCTGTCTACTTCCATGAATTTTCGGACGGAATCTCCAGAAACACGAGCAAAATGCTCGTTGAATTTTTTCGAGACGGCATGTTCGTCGAACCAATCACCTTTCACAATGCTGCGCGCCTCGGTCATCGGTCGCGAAAGCAGACGTTCGGCAAGTGTAGGCCCTGGTTCAAGACGTAGAACATCTACAGGATGACCCGTAAACGTTCCTGCGAAGCCACGGAGCGATGATGGTATCCACTGAAGCATCGAGAGGATTTTTGTGATTCGGTACCGAGGATAACCACTAAAAAGCTCATCTCCTCCCGCACCCGAGAGCACGACATCAACTTTTTTCTTTGCCATTCTAGAGAGAGCGTACTGTGCAACCGAGACTGCATCGGCATTCGGCATGTCGAGCGCACGCGATGTGTCTCGATACATCGATTTGTACTGTTCGGCCGTGAGTGTGAGCTCTTCATGATCCGTTCCGTAGTGCTTCGATGTCTCCCGCGCGAGTTCGGCGTCGCAATTGAAACGTTTGGCATCTTCGGCTTCCGTTGCTGCGAAGCGGACGGTGAACGTTTTCACTGGAGATGACGATGCTTTCGTCATGTGGTGCAAGATAATAGATGAATCCATGCCTCCTGAGAGGAAAATGCCGATCGGACGGTCTGCAATCATGTGATCAGTGACTACTTCTTGCATCAATACTGGAAACCTACTCATACAATCCGACCTTGATCCAATGATCGGTGTCGTAATATCGACTGTAAATTTCCGTCTCGTCTCATTCCCATCTTTCCAAGAAAAAATGGTTGCTGGAGCTACAGATTCTATACCTTCGCACATCGTTTCTGGCCCCGGTACATACTGCAGTCGGATAAATGATGACATCGAATGCATGTTGATAGCCGGTTTTTTTGGCAGTGCGCTCATGAGTGAGCGCATTTCAGATGCGAAGTGTGGATTACCGTCGACGTACGTCAGATAGAGCGGCTTGATGCCCGACTGGTCACGTGCAAGATGCAGAGTCCTTGTTCTCGTGTCGTAGATCGCAAGCGCAAACATCCCGAGAAGTTTCTGTACGAAGTCGATGCCATGCTTTTCATACAGCTTCAGAAGCACTTCTGTGTCCGTTCCGGTTTTACATGAAAATCCTTCTGACTCACGGAGTCTTCGGTAATTGAATATCTCACCGTTGTAGGTAATGACGACCGTCTTCGATTCATTCCACATTGGCTGATCGCCTGCGGGAGTTGGATCGAGGATTGCGAGACGCGCTTGTCCGAGTGAAGCACCATTCCCGACCCAAACACCGTTGCCATCTGGACCACGGTGCACGAGGCATTTGGTCATGCGTTCGATCTTTGCCCTATCCTCGCCGATGAAACCTGCGATGCCGCACATATGGACACAGTATAGAGGGTTCTGATGAGTTTTTGGCCTTAGTTCTCGCCGTAGAGACGCAAAATTTTGCGTCTCTACAGATGATCAATCTAGCTGGAAGCTCTGCAGATACTGCTCCCGTCCTTTCAGCCGATCTTTTGGCATCTTTGTTTTCTCGAGGAGAAAGTTACCAAGTATCAGATAATCCATATCTGTATTCAAGAAACAATTGAGTGCATCCTGTGGAGATTCTACGATTGGCTCCCCCCGGACATTGAAAGACGTATTGATGATGACGCCGCACCCGGTTCGTTTCTGAAAGGCGCTGATGAGTGCGTGATATCGTGGATTCTGGTCTGCACGGATCGTCTGGATTCGCGCTGAGCCGTCCACGTGCGTAACAGCAGGGATTTCCTGGCGTTTTTCACTGAGAACGTCGGCAACAAGGAGCATGTATGGACTTTCACGGTCTATCTCAAAGTATTCTTTTGCCTTTTCCTCGAGCACTGTCGGTGCAAACGGGCGGAACGATTCTCTGAACTTGATTTTAAGGTTCACTTTCTGCCAATTTTCCTTATTTCGCGCGTCTGCGATGATGCTTCTGTTACCGAGAGAGCGCGGTCCGTATTCCATGCGCCCCTGAAACCATCCGATAACATTCTCACCCCTGAGAAGTTCAGAAGTTTTATTAATAATTTCTTCATCAGTACATTGTTCGTAAGGAATATTTTCAACTTTCAGTACCGATTCTATGTCATCGTCAGCATATTCATTGCCGAGATACACGTTATGAAGACGCGGCAGCCTCTCGCCGCTGTATTTCTGATGCCACACCGCCTGCGCGGCTCCGAGAGCGCCTCCTGCGTCACCTGCGGCGGGTTGGATGAAGATGTCTTCGAAAAGTTTTGATCGAAGAATCTTACCATTAGCAACACAATTGAGTGCTACCCCTCCGGCTAAGCACAGGTATTTCGATCCAGTGATCTTCTGCGCGTGCGAAGCGATCTTTAGCATAACTTCCTCCGTCACTTGCTGGAGTGAGGCAGCGACGTCTTTATGAAATTGTTCCAGTTTTACTTCGCCTTTTCGAGTCGGATGACCGAAAAGCGTTTCAATTTTTTTTCCTGTCATCGTCAGACCATACTCGTAGGTGAAGTACGACATGTCGAGCTCGAAACTACCGTCGTCTTTGAGGTGAATGAGTGTGTACATTTCTTTCATGTATATTGGTTTGCCGTAGGGAGCGAGTCCCATCACTTTATATTCGGCACTATTTACCTTAAATCCTATGTAATATGTGATGGCTGAGTATAAGAGTCCGAGTGAGTGAGGGAAGTGCACTTCGCGCACAATTTTCAAGTTTTTCCCTTGGCCGTGACTGATTGTGGTTGTAGCCCATTCGCCAACTCCATCTACTGTGACCACAGCAGCATCCGGAAAACCGGAGCAGTAATAAGCTGAAGCAGCGTGTGATTCATGATGTGTCGTGAAGAGAATCGGCTTCGTGTATCCGAGCTCTTTCTTGATCGTCTGCGGAATCCACAATTTTTTCATCATCCACTCGCGCATTGCTCTGTGGTACATGATAAATCCGCGCGGCCATACGTCGATTTGCGTCTCAAGGATACGTTCGAAGAATTTTAGGAATGGTTTTTCGTAGAATACGACCTCAGAAAGATCATCTATCGTGATGCCAGCGATGTTTAACGCATGATTGATCGCATGTTGTGGGAAATCTTCATCGTGTTTCCTCCGCGTATAACGTTCTTCCTGCGCGGCAAAGATGATCTCGCCGTCCCGGAGTAGCACTGCGGCACTATCGTGGTAGAAACAAGAAAGGCCGAGAATGTAGATTGGCTTTCCCATTAGAATTGATGCCGAAAATCAGATGACTCATTCGATACATCCCACCAAAAACTCTCCGGCTTCGTTTTTCTTACGAAGAGCGACGGGATTTTCATGACAATGGCGTATGCACCGAAGACGAGAACCCACACAATCGTGAGGAGAATCGAACTCATGACGACTCCAATCGCATGACTGACTGCCATCCAGCCGCTCCAGAGTTGCTTGAGAGGCGTCGGGAGTTTCATCAGATCAACGTGTAGATAAACGGGGCAAGTGGAGATGTTTGCGCGAAGATCATGAGGATGCCGAAAAGCACGATGATGAGAATGATCGGCAGAAGCCACCACTTCTTGCGAGCGCGCATGAATCTCCATAGTTCGCCGAAAATTGCCGCTTTGCTCATGTCCTTATGGTATCAGAAATTGTTTTTCTGGCTACGGGACGATGATGGCTTCTTCAAGCCCGACGCGGATGACGATAATGCCAGTTTGCGTCAGAGCCCATGCTCTTGCGTCTCGTAATTTCTTTTCATGTTCGATTGTGAGATTTGGCAGATAGGATGTACTGATCGGCCCTTGTACGATCACTGGCCTTTCGGTATTCGTTGCAAGTGTCCATGCATTGCTACGCTCCATGATTTTTGACCTCTCGTCTGTTGTCAGTAAGCCTTGTGCTACAAATAGATCAAGATATTGCGATCCTGGGGTTACTATGATGAAAGTGCGACTTGTTTTTAGTACTTCTTTCGTTGCGGCATAGAGTGGTGACGCTAGGTATCCTTCTGTTGGGGTACGATATATGTCATGTGACTGTGACCGCAGATGCTGTGTGTAGGCACTGAAGTTGAATGGCGTGAGAAGTATCAAGAACATAAGCGAAAGAGCAGTACAAAGTTTACAGAACCAACGTGAAAATTTTGACGTACCGATATCGGCACAGATGGCTAGTCCAATGCCAAGTGGTAGCAGCAGCAGGATATTGTAACGTGCAACGCCGTAGTAAATGTCATTGATAATCGCGTTCTGCATTAGACCGTTGACGAGAGCGATGAGCCACGCAGTGAAAAGAAGACTGCGTTGGTCTTTTTTGCCAAACCCGATTGATAGAAGGCTCGTGATTATCAACATGATCAACACAGGCCATGAAACATTCATGGGCAGTGCCTTGATGGATGCGAAAATACCTTCCAGCATTTTTATGAGAAGCCCAGCAAAGCCGAGGGATACTTTCCCTCCAGGATTGTACTGAAAAGTGTAGTAGGGACTGAGCAGAAGCCAGCAGCCAATCACAGGAGCTGTGATGCCAGTGACTATGAGCCCTGAACGCCGAGTTCGTTGAAAGATAGTGAGCAGCGCGATGGTTGCGATGATGGGGAAGAGGGAAGAAGGACGGTATAAAAACCATGCAGAAAACGTTGCTCCTAGGAACACTGCTGCTCGATCGTCACTTCTTTCCTGCGTTAAGAGTTTTGCTACGAGAAGAATGGCAAAGAATGCGATCGTCAGTTCGCCACATGCTTGGAAGAGTACTGTGCGATATGTCCATCCCAGTGGGCCAAAAATGATGCCGGAAAGAAGCGCAAGCTTCATCCACGTTGTCCAATGCGGCAGCATTTTCCATGTGATCGTTATCAAAAGTGCGGTCCACAGTGCATTGGGTAATCGGTAATAGGCGGGATGCGCACCAGAGAGAATGCTCGTTACAATCTGTATAAGATGAGTGACTGGCGGATAACGCAGTGCAATACCGCTTTGAAAGCCACTGCCGGCTATCATCGACGCTATGCCTGCCATACCGATGATGCAGAAAATCGTCTGCCACCATTGCATTCTTTTGGCACAATATTTTGCCATCCAAAAGAAACTCCATGATGATATCAGTAACGGCAGCCACCCCATTTTTACTATGAGAAGATGGACGAGTGTGTAAGCAGGAAGAGCAATGAGAATTTCGTCACTGAACTCTAGATACGGGATGCTTGCTCCATAAAAGCCAATGCATGACGCAACGCCAACGATGAAGATCCACGGCAGTGCTTCAGACTTTTCTTGTATTCGTTCCTCCAAAAAGAGCGTCATGATCGTGAAGCTTGCCGCAATACATAACGCTGCAATGATGATCCAAACATATCGCGTATGTATGGTCGGGATTCCCGCAATAACTGGCCATATCAAGAGCCCCATGCCGACGAGTAAGGCATAATAATTCGCAAGCGGTTTTTTGAGCTGTACAAAATGATGTGTCAGTGACTGTGCCATCATAGTGATTCTACGGACTCCGAGAGCGATGTGTCTATGCACCGAATCTGGTAGGCTTTGCCAGAATGCCTCGTTTTACCCATAGCGTACGGCGGCTACAATCTTTCATTGCACCCGCACTTCTACTTATATTGACGATCATACTGTGTGAGTTTTTCTTGAGGATTATTCCGTCACCAGTGCAATTTCCTTCGGTCTATGAAACAGATGATCCGAAATCACTCCTTGGTATAGAGCTTGTTCCCGGTGCGCAGGAAACACAAACAACGTCGTGTTCATCCTGGACTGTGACTGTCAATTCTCTCGGATGGAGAGATATCGAGCGGACAATAGAACGCGTTCCCGGGAAAATTCGCATCGCTGTCCTTGGAGATTCATTTACAGAGGGCGCGGCGGTGGAAGATACCGAAACATTCACACGACAACTAGAGAACAGACTCGGTTCGGACGTCGAAGTCTTGAATTTCGGTCTTTCATCACTCGGTACAGTTCAGGAAGAAATTCTCTACGAGCATGTCGTTGCTGCTTATAAGCCAGATATCGTGCTACTTGCCATGTATATGAACGATGTGAGCAACAACAGTCCGATTCTTGAGGGTGGCCCAGAGAAAAAAACCCGACTTACGTACAGAGATGAAAGCGGGGAACGTATCTCCTATCTGCAGCCTTCGTCTTTTTTCGCGATACGCAAATGGTTGCGAGTTCATAGCGCCATTTTCCGCCTCCTGAAAAGTGTGCATCGCATAGCTCGTTCCATTGGAGCTGGCACCGGCAATACTGTGAGCTACGGCCTACCGTCCCAGTACCTTGTTTTCGGCCCACCGCCGAACGATACATGGAGTGATGCGTGGCGTTCCACGCAACTTGCTCTCTCACGCCTCAACGCTGGCATGAAGGATGGTCAGCAATTCTTTTTCTTTGTGGCGCCAAGCGTTCTGGAAGTCGCGCAGTATAAAGATCAGGTCATCAGAGATGAATTTGGTGTGGATCCGCCGGATTCTTTCGATGCCAGATATTTTCACACTCGCCTTCATACATTCGCCTCAGAAGCCAATATCAAAACACTCGATCTTCTGCCAGGATTCCTCGCATACATCAAAGATCACGATCTTCAATATCCTTTCTTCTCCCGTACGTGCGACGGACACTGGGCAGCGCTTGGTCACTCAGTTGCTGCCGATATTTTGGCCGAACAACTCAGGCCGATCATTGCCAACGTTAGGCGCTAACGCTCTTTTTCATCGTCATATAGGCACGTTTGAATCGAATGCGCAGAACAGACATAAATGCCTCTTTAATTTCATGACTACTTAAATTACTGATCCCACGGTGGCGGTTTACGAAGATCGTTGGGACTTCTCCAATCCGAAAACCTCTGAGGTAAAGTTGATACGCTACTTCCGACAGCACGACGTACCCCTTTGCTTCGATGATATTCATATCGAGTACCTCAATTGCTCGCCTCGCGTAGCATCGATAGCCGTTTGTGTAGTCTGACATTGGGATGCCAAGGACAAGTCGGGCATATCTGTTTGCCCACCGGCTGAAGAACGTTCGTTTCCATCCCCAGTCATAAATTTTACTTTCGGGCAGGTATCTCGAACCAAGAATCATGTCATATCCTTCCTCTATCTTCTTGAAGAACAACGAAATTTCTTCGGGGTTATGAGAGAAGTCAGCGTCCATTTCAAAAAAGAGCTCGTAGTTTCCCTTGAGTCCAAAGCGAAATCCTTCCAGTACCGCAGAACCACGGCCACCTTTTCCATGTCTCTTGATAACATGCAGCCTACCAGCAGATTGTGGTTCCATTGCCTTTACCACTTCTGCAGTTCCGTCAGGCGAGGAATCATCCACAACAAGAACCTCGATACTCTCCTCCATTGCAAGCAGTCGTTCGACTAGTCTGCCAATGTTCTCGGCTTCATTGAAGGTCGGGATTGTAATGAGAGTCTTGCGCATCGGTCAAAGATTAGCGCTTCGTTGCCGATCCGCGCCAGCTCACTCCTTTATAGGGTGAGATGTGAACGTCCGAGAATTCTGAATCTTGAAACCAGTCTTCCACCTGCGACCTTGGAATAAAAAATGTCTGTGGCGCGTTCAATTTATCAAAAACATTCAGGACATTTCGTTCAAATGTTAGCTTCCTCCAGTTCTGAAAGTATTGGTAGTACGGAAGAAATTTCATCGGAAAAAGGTACACCGAGTAGACGGGGATACTGACGAGCGCGGTGAGAAAACGCGCCAATCCCAAGACGACGGAACGAGGAAGATGATGCACTAAAATATTTTTTGCAGGTTCTACAAGCCATCGATTGAGCGCATTTCCTTCTTTGCTGTATACCCATACCAGTACCTTCCCGCCCGGTTTGCAGTGTTTTGTGATATTGCGAAATGATGCAGTCGGATTATCCGTGTGATGGAGAACGCCGATGGAATACACGATATCAAAGTTTCGTCCGAGGTCCATCGTCGCGATGTCATTCTCCGTGAGTGAGACATTGCTCAAATCGGCAGTGTTACGTGCCGCACTCTCTAGTGCGTTTAGATCAACTCCAAGGGCTTCACTGCAGTATGGAGCCATGAATTGCAAATGCTGCCCTCCTCCACAACCGCAATCCAGCACTGTTTTTCCGCGAAAATCCTCGAATGTATTTGGCCAAATCCACTCCGAAAAAAGCCACTTGTTATCATCGTATAACTTATTCCATTGCCATGCCCATTGTCTTTGTTTTTCCTGCATTCTTGAGAAGAAGAGAGTGGCCAGAGTATAGAGTCGGCTGGGTCATCGTGCTAGTTACTTACACGCTCACTGCTACATCACCGCAATGCGCTACAATAGCGCCATGTGCGGAATTGCTGGGATCATCAATCTCACAGGTGGTTCAGTTGACCCGCTTTACGTCGATCGGCTTACCGATGCGCTAGAACATCGTGGGCCTGACGGTCGAGGTACGTATATTCGTGGCAACGTTGGGCTAGGACAGAGACGCCTCAAAATTCTTGATCTCACGGACGCTGCATCGCAACCGATGACATCAGAGGATGGGTCGACCACGATCACTTTTAACGGAGAGATCTATAATTTTGCGGAACTACGGAAAAATTTACAGTCTCTGGGTCACGTATTTCGTTCGACAGGAGACACAGAGGTTCTTTTGAAACTCTATGAAGTGTACGGCGATGATTGCGTCTTGAAGCTGCGAGGCATGTTTGCTTTTGCAATCCATGATGCGAGACGTCAGCGCGTGCTTCTTGCACGTGATCGCTTAGGGAAAAAACCGCTGAAATATTTTGAGGCTGATGGAGTGTTTGCTTTTGCCTCCGAACTGAAAGCGCTCCGAGAACTACCTCAGTGTCCACGAGGAATAGATCATGAAGCTGTGCATCATTTTCTGACAATGATGTACGTGCCAGCTCCAGGAACTGGATTTTTAGGCATCAAGAAGTTGCCTGCTGCGCATCTTCTCTCCATTGATCTTGCAAAAGGTACAAGCCAAATGACGCGATATTGGGAGCTATCGTACACTCCAGATAAGACTCGTAGTCTTGCTCAATGGGAGACAGACGTGATGGCGACATTTGAGGAGAGTGTGAAGCTTCGCATGGTCGCAGATGTGCCGGTTGGCGCATTTCTTTCCGGAGGCATCGATTCTGCAGCTGTTGTTGCATCCATGAGTACACTTTCAAGCAAGCCCGTTGAAACATTTACCATCGGGACGGGGCACGAAACACATAATGAGCTTCCTCAAGCTGAGCTTATTGCTCGGCGATTTGGCACGAATCACCATCCAATTATTGTGAATCCAGACATCCTTCATTTACTGCCGGAACTTGTGAGGATGTACGAGGAGCCTTTCGCTGATCCGTCAGTTATTCCTACATATTTAGTGTCGGAGCAGACACGAAAATTTGTGACGGTGGTTCTGAATGGTGATGGTGGAGATGAGAATTTTGCAGGTTATGTCCGATACCCAATACTAAAATTCTCGCGTCTCTGGTCCGCTCTTCCGGTGCATGCACTTACATTGCCACTTGTCCACACGTGGCACAGAATAATGCAGACAACACTCAGCTACCGGAGTCTTCGGTTTGAATCTTCCATTACAGACCCGATTGCTGAGAGGCAACTTCAGTACCTCAGCTTTTTTACAGAGCAAGAGAAGCGATCGCTCTACAAGAAAAATACTCCTCAGTTTCCCGATACTTTTGCGTGGTATGCACAGAGAACGGCTGCATCGCGATCACGTGCAAACGGATGGTTACATCAAGCGATGAGCTCAGACATCGAAACATATCTTGCAGATGACCTCCTTCCGAAGGTTGACATAGGCAGCATGGCGCACGGACTGGAGGCACGTTCTCCTTTCCTCGATCACACACTTTTGGAGCTGACAGCACAGATGCCCGAACAATACAAACTGAAGGGATTCAATAAAAAATGGTTCCTCAAGCACCTCCTCACAGATACGCTTCCTTCTGAGATTCTCACAAAGCCAAAGACGGGCTTTCGTTTACCACTGGATCTTTGGTTTCGGAGTGAACTCAAGCCACAGGTTCTCGATAGATTACTTTCTCCTTCCTCTCCTCTCCTCCGTACGTTCGACGCAGAGGCTTTAGAGGCCTTTCTTATCCTGTATTTTTCTTCACACGTCGATATGAGTGATCATGTCTGGGCTCTACTCTGGCTCGATGAGTGGATGCGCCAGTACACTTAAGATATGAAGCGATCATGGCTCCTTACCGGGCTTGCGATATATCTGCTCCTCGCGGCAGTCATTTTCCCGTTTTTCATTGGCGTACCTGTTACGCTGATGTTTGGGAGTGATGCCATTGGTTACAGTAAGCCTGCGATCAATCTACTACTCCATGAATTCTATTCTTTGGATGGCTTGATACCCTTTTTTGATCGGGAACCTGGTATGAGTTTTTTTCTTGTGCCAATTTATTTTATCTTTGGCATCGAGAGTGTTGTTGGCCTGTCTCTTGTGCAGATTGTGATGCTCTTTCTTGCGGCATGGTATTTCTGCTCACAAGCAGAGAGGCGTATTGGAGCGCGCGCTGCAGGCTTGTGTTTTCTTTTGCTTCTTTCGTCGGGCTCAGTGTTTCATACAATATTCTCAGCCTACCGCGAGTGTCTCGCGCTTTCGCTCCTCATGCTGTTCTCTGGACTTTTTTTCTCATCTGAGATTGCGAGAGCATGGTGGAAAAATGTACTCATGGGACTTCTGTTTGGGTTTCTGATTCTTACCTACTACCCATTCATCTTCTTTCCACCGGTTTTGCTCTTTATTTTTTGGATACGTCGCTTATCACTGCGGAGCGCTGTCACTATCATGCTGATTTGTTACGTTGTTGTCGGATTGTGGGCTTTCCGAAACTATCTTCAGAGTGGCAAATTTCGTGTCATCGACGACCGTCGTACTGCTGTCATGTGGTACGTCAGAGGTGAACAGACTGAACATGTTCATGGCCTTGAGCCTATTCTGTGTCTCTGGGCTGAATATGTCTCGCGTGATTGGACCGAGCGCTCACATCAATGCAGCTTTAACGGACTCATGCACGAGAAGTGGCCGGATGGCGTTGATCCTGAGACTGATTACACTCAGGTAATTCACGATGGGCAGGCAAAAATTATGGCAGACATTCCAAATTATCTTTGGTTCTCGATCGTTGATATTATTGAGTTGCACCTTCCATTTCTCGGTGGGGGGTGGAGCCATGCGTACAATATCTATGCGTCGGCAACGATGTTACTTCTCTACGTCGGATTCTTTCTGGGCTTTCCTGCCCTCTTTCGTCGTGATGCTATGCTATGCCTTTTGCTCATTGGGTATAACACAGCTATTTTCATTCTTACCGATGCAACGCCGCGATATCTGCTTCCTGTCATCTTCTGGTATGCGTTCATCGCTGGGATCGGCTATGATAGAGCGCTGAAGCGTCTTTCGAAGTACTTTTCATGACCCCTCCCTATTCCGTCATTATTCCGGCACTCAATGAGGAAGGCGGCATTGCGTCCGTCATCGATCGGTTGCGTTCTCTTTCCCCTGTACCTGAAATTATTGTGGTTGATGACGGTTCTACCGACAAGACAGGTGACATCGCAAAGGCAAAAGGCGTCATTGTCCTTCGTCACCCAGCACCAGGCGGTTATGGCCGAAGCCTGAAAGATGGCATGAAAGCGGCTACAAACGAACTTGTGGCTATTACCGATGCTGATGGCACGTATCCATTGGAACGAATCCCTGCACTCATCACGATTCTTGCAGACGGTTACGATATGGTTGTAGGCGCAAGACATGGCAAGCACTATCGAGGATCGTTTTTGAAAATGCCTGCACGTCTTATTTTTAAGTGGCTCGTTGAATTTACGACAGGCAGGCGTGTACCTGATATCAATTCTGGGCTTCGGACATTTCGAAAGACTGAAGTTTTGAAGTATGAAGCAGATCTTTGTAACGGTTTTAGTTTCACGACGACGATCACGCTCATTTATTTACTCACAGGAAAGTTCGTCCACTATATTCCCATTGAGTACGGTGCACGCCATGGAGCATCCAAGGTACGTATTATCCAAGATTCATTACGCACACTTCAATACATCACAGAGGTCATCGTTACCTATAATCCACTGAAGCTTTTTGTGCTGATGAGCGGTTTTCTTGGGCTATTTGTTGTGCTTTCGCTCGTAGAGTTCTTCATCATTCTTGATCCAATTTTTCTTCTTTTCGCTGCACTCTTTTTCATCGGTGCATTCATCGTCTTTGGCATGGGGCTCCTTGCCCACATCAGAGTGAAGGCAAATCGCTGATCAGTTTGGCATGCCGCTTTCGGCATAGGCAAGCCGTTCGTGTGAGAAAGTTTCTGCAATACCTTCTGGGAGGCTAGTGCGATCTTTGCCTCTCGCTTGTTTCAGGATACATGAAGAAAACCGCATGCGGTGTGGGTAGGCTGATCCAAGTTCGTTCGTCCCCGTCACGAGCAGTGGATGTAATCGCGTAATTCTGCGGAAGAGACCGATGATCATTGCGATTGTCGTCGGTTCTTCTGATGCAATAATTTTTGTGACCGCTTCTCCGGGCTGTACGAGTGCTGATGTATTGATGAAATCAGTGGCCGCATCTGTGACGTGAATGTAGTCGCGCATCGTATCAAACGGCACGTAAATGTGGATCGGTTTTCTCATCAGCATTGATCGCGCAACATGTGTTAATAGGCCCTGCTTCTTTGTTCGGGACTGACCTGGGCCATACAGATTTGAAAGACGTGCGATGAGCACGCCGTGGCCTGCATGCACAGATCCTTTTAGGATTTCTTCCTGCTCCATTTTTGCTTTTCCGTACGCTGTTCCTGGTGTTGCTACGCTTTTTTCAGAGATGACATCATCCGTAGAGCACGCATACACACCACCTGCAGAACTAGAGAATCCGAATACTCCTGTGGATTTTCTGACGTTGTCATCTGCATGCAGCGTGCGTAAGAATGCTCTAAGATTTGTCGTTTCTTTTTGCATCTCTTCTTCTGTACTACTCATCATTCCTCGCCCCGCAGTCCAAAAGATTCGATACTGATTGTTGTGAGTGCGAAGCAGTGTTCCAAATTCTCTCACTGCAGATAAAAATTCCGACGAAAGCACCGCTGGATCATTCCATGAAAATGCGGGAGGACAAAAGAGTGTGATAGTGGGTTCTTTGTTTCTCAGCGTGGATTCGATGCACGTACCAAGGAGACCTCGCCCGACAATCCAGACGACTTCCTTCATCCTTTGCGCGAGGGAGTAGGACGAGTTGCCACGACGTAGAGAGGTTTACCCATGACGATGGACATGGTGACCGCCATGTATTCGGCGATGACGCCGAGGGACATCAGTATGCAGCCCGAAAAGAATGCGACCACAATGACGATGGACGCCCAGCCTTGTACTGACCCTGCTAGATAGAATTTTACCCATACAGCGTACACTGATATCAAAATGGCGAGGATGAGTGATCCGAAACCCATGAAGGTGATGAGACGCAATGGCCGAGTGCCAGACGTCAGAAGAAGTTGCCAAAAATGACCAAAAAGTTTTCGGAACGAATACCCCGACGGCCTGTCCTGTTCTTTGCGAAGAAAAACGGGTGAGCGGCTAATGCGTGCAGTGATCCAGAAGAGTGCGACATCGAGAAAGACTCCATTTCCGCAGTACGCTGCAAGACTTCGTGCAATGTCACCGCGAACCAAGCGGAAACTATTGAAGTGCCCGATTTCTTGGTTCCCGAGGAGAAACGTCGCTGTTTTCTTCGCGCCTTTACTGAGGAAATTTCTCAGGAAACCGTGTGGCGGTGGGTTGGATGGCTTCGCATAGACAAGCTGAGCACCTTCGCTCATGGCTGTATCCAGAAGTAGTCCGATGTCGGCCGGATTTTGCTGCCCATCTTCGTCCATTGTGACGACCCAGTCGCCAGTCGAGCTCGCCATACCCGCTAACGTTGCCGGATGTTGACCGAAATTCTTACTAAGCCATACAGGTTTTATACAACTATTTGCTTCGGCAAGTGCCTGAATTGTTGCACCAGAATCATCAGGTCCACAATCATGCACAAGGACAATCTCTGTGACCAGAAAGTGATTTTTCGCATGTGAAACGGTTTCTTTCGTTATGGGCAGGAGCTCACGTAAGAGCATAGGCAGCGTCTTTTCGCCCTGATAAACGGGGATGACGACCGAAATACGATGTATGGATGACACAGCTTTTTCCATGGGGTTTACAGTGTATCAGTGTCAGTTGAAAGTGGTGAGTGCTTAGTAAAAAGCTCAAACTTCATTCTATCTTTTGCACGTGTCGTTAGCTACTACGTTCTGATTACTTATTTCTTGATCGACACCGAATAAAATTGCCCAGCACCGTGAATGGACGTTGGATACCAACCAAGGATCAAGTCGAGGAATTTGAATGGAAAGAAAAGGAGGAGTCCAACGAGCGAGAGTAGGTTATAGAGAGGCTCGTACCCAAATGAGAAAGCAATGGCGAACCACGTACCGAGCTGTCCAACAAGCGCTGATGTCGGTCCAGCACGGGTGCCGATCACTTCCACATTTCCTGCTTTGATGAGCTCCCGTAACCCTGTGACGGACCAGCGCTGGAAGTCATTCGGAGAGGCATGAAATGGGTAGACAAATGGAATCACGATGTACATACCTCCTCCCGGCTTTAACACACGGTACATTTCATCGACGATTTTTTGTGGACGTGGTACGTGCTCCAAAAGACTCTCACAGACAATTGCATCTACAGAGCCTGTTTGTAGAGGAAGCTCTTCTGCGTTCGCAACAAGATCTACTCCTTTATAATAAAAAATATCCACGTTCAGAATGTCAGGATGCGGCTTGTGAACGCCTGAGCCAATATTCAGCATGATGGAACCTTTTGGATAGCGCTTCAGGAAACGCTTCGCAGAAAGTCCGCTAAAGCACACTGGGCTGATCAGGAAAATTAAAAAAAGATACAGCCATGGCCATTTTCGGAGCAAGGTCTTCACCCAATTGAGGAGTCCGCTTCTTTCCTCATCCATATGCGTGGCGAGTTCAACCGGTACAAAGGACGCTACTCCACATTGATCCGCAAAAAATTCGCCAGTCTCCTCACTTCGGTAACCATGATGTTCACGGTTGACTGGTGTGTGCTTCTTTGGATGGACGAAGGTCAGTGACATTGTTGAGAGGGTAGCGGTGAAGTTGGCGCGTGTGCAACAGCACAAGTCTCGGCATACTGTCCTCGATGATACGTTTCTCGCCACTGGCAAAAGGTATGTTGTTGGGCCTCGCCTTTACGCTCGTACTCAATGCATTTAGCCTTCGTACGTGGTTTGAGCATCGGTTGACGGTGGTTGATCTTGGCGCGGAGATTGGCTCCGCTGACGAAGTGTACTACTTTGCACTGATTCGTGATGTACGGGATGGGCATCTCAATCTCGGTAATGCGTCGCTTTTCGAATATCGAAACGCACCAGCAGTTGCCGGGTTTGCGTTGCTGCCTCAGGGGCTTCTTGCTCGTTTTACAACACTCGAGCTTTCGACAGTCATTCTTATTGGTGATCTTTTGTATCCGCTTCTTATTTGTTGTCTCGCGTTTCTCATCCTACGGAGGTTTCTCCATTCTGATCAGCTATCTGCACTTCTCGCACTTGGATTTATGGCATGGTGGAGCACGGGGTGGCTTCGTTCTATGAGCCCACAGGTAACGATGACCTTTTTCTTGCTCTCGCTTTTTTCTTTCGTTGCAGATCCGGAAGGAAAAAAAATCTATCAGCGTGCTGTGTGCCTCTTCCTCTTACTTCTTATTCAACCGATCTATGCAGCCTATATCCTAGCAATAGAGGGGATTGATACGTTACTCTTGTGGAAAAAATATCGCAGCTTCAAGAAAGTTTTTCTTCAACGATGGCCTCTCGTAGCATATGTACTTGCCGCACTCCTTTTGCAGGCTGGATTGCAACAAGGCGCTGATCCAGAGCTACTAGCAGAAACGTATCGTCGGCGTGGTTTGATCTTGAGCCATTTGCCGACCGCTCCTCTCACCCAACTGTTTATTGTTGCATTACTCGCTTTCTTCCTCTGGATGATACGACGTAGGCAAAGAGATGATACGGCATTACATACTCTTCCAGTGCTGCTTATTGCAGGCTTGGTTGTTTTGAACCAATCACTCATTCACGGCCATGACGTCGTTTTTGGCCTTTATTATCGTCTTCCACTGTCGTTTGTTCTTTGGCTTTCTGTCGCATGGGCAGTGCATCAGATCGTTCCTCGGCGTCTTGCAATATTCCTCTCGATACTCGTCCTCGCTTTTACTGGTTTTCATATGTTTCGGCTCATGACGATGATTACAGTTCCTGCGGCTTTTGTGTATGCCGATGAGTTTCGAAATTCAGATCTACGCATTGTCATGGAAGAGCTTTCCAATAATCCGACACCTGAAATTATTCTTGCGCCAATTGAGATCAGTAACCTCATTCCGGTTCTCACTCCTCATTACGCACTCTTCACGCAATACGCTCACTTTGAATATGCATCTGACCGTACTCTTGCCGAGAGATATCTGCTGCTGCGATCTTTCTTTCCGTTACCATCTTTTCAAACAGTAGAAGGGGATCCGCTTGTTTTTGGTATTTACGCCGGCAATGTCTATGCACGGACGAAAACTGCTTGTCGGTTGCATTTGACGAAGACGGGTTGTGAAAAAAAACTTTCGGATTTTATTTACGATCAGTCGGTTCGAGCGTTTGTTGATGCAGGAAATATTGATTCTTTAGCACTACTCAGACGGTTTGGCATTACGACGGTTGTGACAGATGCGCCTTTACCAATACTTCTTCAGCCTTTTTGTACGCTGCCGACACCTGCCGGTCACTACAAGATATTTCATTGCACTTTCAAGACAGAGGCGATTTCCGGAAACGGATTTTCAGCATCGTGATGATACCGCGAACAGCGTCTTTCCAATTGATTTTTTTGCCTTCCCTGAACGTGCGTGGATGATAGCTGATTGGTATTTCAATGATCGTTTTTTTCATGGCCAGTGGCAGTGCCGTGAGTTCTGCCTCCAATTCAAATCCGTCTGCTGTGAGCGGAAGTGATTTGAGTATGCTTCCTGGAAAGAGCTTATAGCAAGTATATGAATCCGTGAGGCGACCGCAAAAGAGAATATTGAGGATCATCGTGAGGGTTTTATTGCCGATTAAATACAGCGGATAAATATTTGGATTTGGCTGCAAGAACCGTGAGCCAAAGACGATGACCCCTGGTTGTTTCTGTGCCTGTAAAAGTAACTGTGTGATGTCGGAGGGGTCGTATTCAAGATCCGCATCCTGGATAACAATGTAGTCACCCGTAGCCTCTGTGATCCCAAGACGTATGGCCGATCCTTTTCCGCCGTTCTCTTTTGTGAGAACGATATCCTGAGGTCGCGCGATCGCACGAAGGATTGTGAGCGAACCATCAGCCGAACCATCGTCGATGTAGACGATCTGACTTTCGGGTAACGCAGCATTGAGAGCATCCATCACCCGTTTCAGGGTTCGCTCTTCGTTGTAGACCGGTACAAGGACACTGAGAGAAGGCATAGATACCAAAAAAAGGCCGCAACAAGCATACCATGATCTTGTCTTACGGAGTGACGAAGAATGGATGAATCGACAGACCGAGGCCTAGAGCTGTACCAAGTCCTATAAGGAGAATCAGAAGCGCAAGCATCCGAGTGACGTACGTATCGCGTGATGCAATCGCAAGAACATACAGTGGATAGATCGGCGTAATAACGCGACCGATGGAAGTGATAGAGCCCCAAATATAGTGTGGCATGAGAGCCATGACGCCAAAGAACATCAGTGATCCGAGTGAGAGGATTTCTATGTTTTTCCTTTGCCAGATGTCACGACAGACCCAGATGATTCCTGGTAGTACGAAGCCAAAAAACAGTACGATGGACGAAAGAGAAAATTGATCATAACCGTAGACGCCGAGCATATTTCTTATAGGCTCTGACAACGGAAAGACTTTTGCTTCAGCGCTAATGAGAAATGGGATATTCCCGAATATTCCAAAGATCACTACATGCCACATGATAAAAATTACAGCAGGTATGAGGAGCTTTCCAGCATCGTGCCAATTCTTTTTCATCAGTGAAAACCCGATGAGATAAGCGATGAAGAGGATATTGACTTCACGCGCAAGTACGACGCACGAAAGAAGTAACACATCGATCCATTCAATTTTTTTGCGCTCGCCATATCTGAGGAGGAATGTCGTGATGAGAAAGATCGTCAGTGGCTCGGCGAGCGTAAAATGCATCGCGACCATTGCGGCAGGGGAGAGGCACAATGCCAAGATATAGATTGGATGTTTTTTCCTGTGCATCATTTCTCCTGCAGTCAGGAGGAGTGCACAGACGTTGATAAACAGGAATGCATACGGCAGTGCTGACGTCTGTCCAGCAGACAAAATATACGCAAAAAGCGGCAAGAGAAAGCGCTGATACGCGTACGAACCGGGAGATATATCCCTGAGTT
This sequence comes from uncultured Candidatus Peribacteria bacterium, assembly GCA_964517585.1. Lineage (GTDB taxonomy): Bacteria > Patescibacteriota > Gracilibacteria > Peribacterales > Peribacteraceae > JAGORY01. The sequence goes on from CAZFCB010000023.1 coordinate 19,966, forward strand.
TATTCCAATGAGATGGAGTAAATACTGTTGGTATGTTTCTTGCTATTTGGTAGTACTGTGCCCCGTCGTAGCTCGGTACTTTCAGTACGATAAAACCACGTGGCATAACATGTTGACTACTGAGAACTTCGTCGACATGAAAGATTGATGTCACATTAAATTCATACGGACGGATATTCAGAAGAATGACCAGTGTGAGTGCGAATGACAGCACAAAAAGTAGCCAAAGTTTTTTCAGATGTATCAAAGAGAAAGATATGAAACTCCTCGTAAGAGAAACGGTTCTGGGTTCCATACAGAACGAAGATCATAAAAAACAGAGTTCGTGTCGAGTGCCTGCAGTAGGTTGTCTTCCGTGAGCTTCATGTACGCTGCATGAGGAACGGCTGCGATAATTGTATCGAATGGCCCTTCTGCTAAGTCTGCGTACTGGATGCCCAGTGCTTCTACTTGCTCTTTACTGAGCTCAGGATCATGACCGAAGACCGTGCACCCTTGTTCTTTGAGTTTACGGATAAGGTCGTGAATTTTTGCATTTCTTGTGTCGGGAATGTTTTCTTTGAACGTAAGACCCATGACAAGTACTTTTGCGCCGACGAGAGATATCGTACGTTCAGCCATCGCTTTCGTAATTTGGCGCTCGATGAAGGTCGACATTGTGTCATTCATCTTTCGTCCCGCTGCGATGACTTCTGTGTGCATACCGAGCATTTTTGCTTTATGTACAAGGTAGTAAGGATCAACACCGATGCAGTGACCGCCGACGAGTCCCGGTGAGAATTTGAGGAAGTTCCACTTTGTCCCTGCGGCGTCGAGTACGTCTTTTGTGCGAATGTCGAGCCTGTCACACAAACGTGCAATTTCATTGATGAGTGCGATATTGATGTCGCGCTGCGTATTTTCCAGCGCTTTTGCGAGTTCGGCGACCTTGATATTTGGCGCCTTATGGATGCCTGCAGTCACGATTTTTCCATACACTTCCGCGATCTTTTCCGTCGTTTCTGCATCTTGTCCTGCGACCACTTTCACTATTTTATCGATCGTGTGTTCTTTATCGCCAGGATTGATGCGCTCTGGCGAATACCCGACTGTGAAGTCTGTACCACAGGTCATCCCCGACGCTTTTTCGAGAATTGGCACACACTCTTCCTCTGTGGCTCCCGGATACACCGTAGATTCGTACACCACAACCGTTCCTTTCGTCATATGCGAACCAACGGTAACGCTCGCTTTATGGACTGGTGTCATGTCCGGATTATTGGCCGCATCCACAGGCGTTGGTACGGCCACAATAATCGTATTTGCGTCACTGATCACTGTAGGGTTTTCGGAATATTCAATCGTTGTTGCTTGCAGATCTTTGGCTGACAATTCATGGGTCCAATCTTCGCCTGCTTTCAGTGTTCGGATGCGTTCGGCGTTAATATCAAAGCCGTACGTTTTCCACCCACTTTTGCCAAACGCAGCTGCAAGGGGTAGTCCAACGTATCCGAGGCCGACGACACAGATGACGGGCTCTTGCTTCATGATGGGAGTGTAGCAGAAGTCAAGGTAG
>CAZFCB010000024.1:0-20397 GCA_964517585.1 uncultured Candidatus Peribacteria bacterium
GATGACTCACATAGACCCACAGAAACTGGCAACACTACAGGGTGAGGAACTGCTCTCAACATTAGAGCAGGAAGCTGTCCGCAATGGCATTTCAGATATTCACATCAACCCTCAGAAATCTGCAGTGAAAGTAGAATGGCGCGAACTCGGAGTATTAAAAAAAATACTCGATATTTCCCATGAGAACTTTGAAACAGTGAAGCGCCGAATCAAATTTAAGTCTAAACTAAAAATGAACGTCGAAAACATTGCACAAGATGGTCAGTACACCTTCCCGACCTCTGGACGTATGGTCAACGTTCGTGTTGCAAGCCTCCCGTCACGGTTTGGCGAAGCGTACACACTCCGACTTTTAGACCCTGAGCGCGGTATCGTTCCACTAGAAAAACTTGGTTTTCCTGCTGATATAAAAGCCAAACTCCAAGAGCTGACAGATCTCCCAAACGGACTCATTCTCGTAACAGGGCCTACCGGCTCTGGAAAAACAACGACGCTCTACGCTCTTCTTTCAACGCTGTCAGGAAGTGATCGGAATATTATCACGCTGGAAGATCCTATTGAATACGAACTGAAAGACATTATCCAAAGTCAGGTTGATACGGAGCACGGCTACACATTCGCTTCTGGACTTCGTGCAATACTCCGACATGACCCCGATATCATTCTTGTCGGAGAAATTCGTGATCAAGAAACAGCGCAAACAGCCATTGATGCGTCCCTCACTGGTCACTTAGTTCTTGCGACCCTGCATACGAACTCGGCCATCGAAGCGATTCCTCGGCTTCTTTCTATGGGCATTAGTACATATACGTTTGCACCAGCACTACGCGCAGTACTTGCGCAACGTCTTGTGCGCACGATCAATCCAGAGTTTCGTGAAAATCTTTCTGAGCACAAGGAAGGGGAAGCAGGTTATTACACAGGACAGTGCACACTTCCCGAGCTTTTGATCGCGACTGACGCAATAAAAAATATGATTCTGAATCAGTCCACAGCCTCCGAAATCATGGAGATTGCTAAAAAAGAAGGCTTCCACACGATGAAAGACCAGGGGGAAATCATGATTCAACAGAACATCACCAGTAGGGCTGAAGTATTCAGGGTTACAGCAGCATAAAAAGTACCGTTGCGTACAACGATCATTGTCACCTATGATTGTTGACCATGCTGCCGAGGCATCGTCGACGTCAGTACTTGGCTGGAAATTCCGCCCCTGGAAGGCCGGCACTCTTCGTACGCCTCATAATCGGAGCTGTGATCTTGTTTGCCGTATGGTTCTTAGCGACAAGTGCTATGAGCCTCTTCGATAAATCTATCGGCCGCAAGACAGCGGCAGTGCTGGAACTACAGAACCCTGAAGGCGTACAAGTGTCTCTCCAAGAAGAGGAGTGGCAGCGTGCTGAAAACGGCCTAAAACTGTACGCTGGTGATGCAGTAGCGACGCGAGGAACAGGCGATGCTACCCTTACATTGTTTGATGGCACGAAGGTCAGACTGGATACCGGAACGGATGTGGTCGTGGTTACTTCGGATAATGAGCAGGATGGCAAATCAACAATTTCGTTGAAAGTACGGTCAGGACGACTCTGGGTCGTTACTCCAGATATTACGACGTACTCTGGCTCCATAGTACGCACTATCAGTACGCTCAATTACTCTGCCGAGATTCCTGCATCTTCTAATATTCTTATCGGCTCCAGTTTACTTAATGTGATGCGAGCATCTGGGCTTGGTGCCAATGTCACGTTAACGTTCACAAAATCAAAGCCATCTCTGTTTGTTGGCGAAGGTCAGTATCTTACTGTATCCGAGCAGGTGAAGCGCCTTATTGACGATGGAAGTGATCCGTATGACTTCCGAGATCCCGTAACGCTCGACCTACTGAAAGATCCATTTCTTGTGTCAAGCTATGTACTAATGAACAGTACAAATAGTACCGACACATCTCAAGGATCAGGCACATCTCCTCTCCCTACAAACGAACTCCCACTTGTTCTCACGTCACCGGAAAACAATGCACCAATAAACGCTAAAACAGTCATTGTCGCAGGAAAAGTAGGCGCTCGCGTTTCACAACTGAAGGTGAATGGACAGAGCATTACCATCAAGCCGAATCTCAGTTTCAGTGCTGAACTCAGTCTTCCAAAGGATCAACCGTCATTTCTCATAACAGTTGAAGCACAAGATGTCCAAGGCGTACCAGTCGCAAAAATTGAGCGAATTGTGAATAATATTTTCAAAGTTAGCGTCGAGCCTGTTCGTATTAAGTCTCCTGTCGGATCAGGGGAGACGCTACGAACATCTCAAAACGAAGTAGAGATAACAGGCGAAGTATCGTCTGGCATTGCTGCAGTTGTCGTCAATGATTACAAACTGCAACTTTTTACGGCGGGAAACCGAACCTGGAGTTACCTTGCGAGTACTAACCTCAACAATCTGAATCCAGGAGAAAACACATTTACCGTGTACGCAATGGACGCGGACGGTAACCGCAGTCCAACCAGAACTATTACCATTATTTTTACGCCAGGTAATATACAGTCTGGAACGGGAAGCACATCCAATCTCTCATCTTCCCAGCCAGCCATCAAACAGAACCCTCCCCTCAGTCCTGGCGTGCTCATCGTGGATAAGCCAGTGTCTGGGGTTTCAGCGGTTACAAGCGAAAAAGAGATCGTGATCGAAGGTCGTACATCCGCAGATACTGCTAGTATTTCGATTAACGGATATACGCTCTCCTTGTACCTCTCGGGAAAGACGACATGGAACTATATTGCATCGACGGAACTTGGTACTTTGAAACGAGGTAAGAACGTGTACCGAGTTGTTGCGAGAAATGCTACAGGAGAAATTCTGGACGTACTTGAGTACACGATCACATTTAATCCGTAGCAAAAAAGGTTCTGTCACTATTTTGTTAGGGTATTTTTATCTCCAGCTTTTTCAAAAGCGCAGAAAAATTGTCCGGAATCTCACAGGCTATGTTGACCTTCTTTTTCGAGAGCGACATGAACGAGAGTTTCCACGCATGGAGGCAGAGAAAATCTATATCGTTCTTCTGTGAGACATCTTCAGACTGACCGCTGCTATAACTTTGATCACCGAGAACAGGATGTCCGATACTTTTGAGGTGAACGCGGATCTGGTGCGTACGTCCCGTATGAAGATCGCAGGCAAGTAATGCGGCAGTGCCAGTCTTTCCAAGTGTCCGGTACGTCGTACGGGCTTGCCTTGTTGCAGTTGCCTGATACACAGACATTTTGGTTCGTTCCTGTGCATGGCGACCGATCGGAGCATCGATAATGGCAGATGCAGGATTCGGAACGCCACAGACAACCGTCAGATATGTCTTCTCGACACTTCTGTCTGCAAACTGCTTCTGTAGTTTCATGTGTGCTTCTGGAGTTTTTGAGACGAGCAGACAACCCGTTGTTTCTCGGTCGAGGCGATGCACAAGAACCTCGGACTCTGAAAATGACAATTTCCGTTCATAAAATAGCGGCTTCAGTGCCGAAAGAATTGTCTCTTCCTCTTTCTTCATACCGCTACCAGGGTGCACCGCAATGCCAGCCGGTTTATTTATGACCATACAAAAGTCATCCTCAAACAAAACAGGGAGTACTACAGAAGTAATCGTGGACTCAGGTATTGGAGCGGAGGAGGGGAGTGTGTACGTCACGATATCGCCTCCTTCCACAGTAAACGATGACTTCTTTATTTTTTTCCCCTTGCATTGCACACATCCTGCATCCAAAAGTTTTTGTGCAGCGCTTCGGCTCTTGATGCCCTCCTGCATAGCGAGGAACTGATCAATACGCAGTCCGCCACCGGAAACAGTGACAGTTCTATACCCGCTTAATCCTTTCGAAGTTTGACTCATGGCCAGAGTATGCCGCAAACTCGGAGAAGATGACACACGAAGAACTCCTTTCACGGGCCATCAGCGACGTTGTTCCTCGAAAGCTCGCCGAGGACAAGTTGAAGGCAGGAAAACCTCTCCGGATGTATTGGGGTATCGATCCGACGGGATCGCAGATCCACCTTGGTCACTCTGTGCCACTTAGGAAGATGCGCGCATTTCAGGATGCTGGTCACCATGTCATCTTGCTCATCGGTAGTTTCACGGCAATGATCGGCGATCCGTCTGGCCGTGACGAAATGCGTCAGGCTCTGACCGCCGATGATGTGAAGAGAAATTTTGAGACGTACATCGAGCAAGCAAAAAAAATACTGGATATGAAGAAACTGGAAGTCCGTTACAACCACGAGTGGTTAGAGAAACTGTCGTTTAAAGACATTCTTGGCCTCACGAGCCACTTCACAGTACAGCAGATGCTACATCGCGACATGTTTGCAAAGCGTATAAAAGAAGACGCACCGATTAGTGTTACAGAATTCATGTACCCACTGATGGTGGGCTACGACTCGGTGATGCTCGATGTAGACGTGGAACTCGGTGGTAACGACCAACTCTTCAATATGCTTGCAGGGCGCACTCTGCAGACAGCCTTTGGCAAGAAAGACAAATTCGTTCTCACGACAAAACTCATTGACGGCACAGACGGTCGTAAGATGAGTAAATCCTACAATAATTGTGTCTATCTCACAGACAAGCCAGATGACATGTACGGTAAACTCCTTTCAATGCCAGATACTCTCATCACGCTCTACATGGAGTGTTGTACGGACATACCGATGTCTGATGTTCATGCCGCCGAGAAAGCATTGAAGGATGGCACCGAGAACCCTAAGAACCTGAAAATGCGTCTCGCTCGCGAGATTGTGACGATGTATCACTCAGAAGCAGAGGCAAAGGCAGCCGAAGAAGCATTTGAGAACGTTTTCAAGAATAAAGGTGTTCCAGATGACATGCCGGCGTACAGAACGAAGAAAGGTGAGAGTCTCATCGATGCGTTAGTTGCAAGCGGGTTAGTTGCGAGCAAATCCGAAGCCAGACGCCTGATCGAGCAAGGTGGAATCAGAGTACACGAGAAAACAGTCATGGACGTGAACACCAAGGTAGGGGAGGGGCTAAGTCAAGAAGCTTTAGCGCAAGGAGTTGTAGTAAAAGTAGGCAAAAGGAAGTTCATAAAAATTTCATCGTAAAAAGCATCTACATACTTTTTTCAGTAGTTTCGACAAGAACGTACTAGTAATTCTGCAGGAGCTTAATGTCTCCTTAATCTTTACGGCCTATACTAGGTACTCATGCACATACTCCTTATTGAAGATCAGGTAAAACTTGCTACGAACATCAAGAAATATTTGGAAGCCGAGCGCTTCGCGGTATCCGTCGAGCATGATGGAAACGCTGGTCTTGAGAAAGCCATGACACTAGCCGTTGACGTTATTATTCTCGACGTGAACCTGCCTGGACTGGATGGATTTGCCATCTGCTCAATGCTGAGGGAGCAAAAGAGAAACGTGCCTATTCTCATGCTGACGGCCAGAACTAAGCAAGAAGAAGTGATTTATGGACTGAACATGGGTGCAGATGACTACCTAAAGAAGCCCTTCGACCTCGACGAATTACTGGCGAGAGTACGTGCGCTGATGCGACGAAAAAGTGAGAGCAAAAAACCAATAATGACAATAGGTGAGATTACGCTTGATACGAATACGCACGAGGTGTGGAAGAGCGGCAAAAGGATTAGCTTGTCGCCAAAGGAGTATGGGCTACTGGAATTTCTCCTTCGTATGAAGGGCAGGGTCCAAGATCGCCCTAGCATTCTTGAACATGTGTGGGGAAGAAGAGATGACCTCTTATTATCTCAAACTGTCGACGTGCATATTGCGTATCTTCGCCGAAAAATTGGAAAAAGTGTGATCCAAACTATTCCAGGAAAAGGCTATATGATCTCTGGGGTATCATAGTTTTCTATGTTCAAAAAGATCGAACGTTCGTTGGCACTGCAATTTACGGGATTTGTCTTCCTTCTGATCCTCATCAATGGCGCACTGTTTCTGATAGCTGATTTTGGGAACGAGGTTCGAAAAACCCACCATCGACTGATAACGGAAATGGAAAAAGTGCAAATGCTACTACCTGAGCTCTTAAGTGGCATCGAAAAAGTTCCCACTATCGCTCACCCCGAACGACTACGGATTGTTGATGAGCGAGGAGCCTCAGTGTTTACCGGAGAATTATTCACGAATCTTCCAATGGAAATTGAAGAAGGATTTTCGATTTGGACAATCGGTCAGGAAGAATTTATCGTTCTTGCAGTCCCATTTATAGAAAACGCGAAGAATAGTGGATTCATACACATAGCAGAACCGGAGCGCTCCGCAACTGGTAACCTTCCCTTCCGTTTATTGATCTATCTCATCGTTAGCATTCTTATTTCCTTCATCACCTACGTCGTTGGAAAATATTTTGCTCGAAGAAGTTTAAAGCCCGCGGAAGAGATGCTTGTTCGGCTAGAGCAATTTACACAAGACGCCAGTCATGAACTTCGTACACCACTGGCAATTCTTGGCTCATCCTTAGATCTCGCGCTAAAAACGAAGAAGTATCAAGAGGGGATTACCTCAGCGAAAGAGGATCTTCGGCAGATTGCAGGACTCGTAGAGCATCTTCTTGAAACTGCTAAATCGGGCAATGTAAAACTTAACATGCAAATAGTGAATATGTCTTCGCTGATGCGAGCATCTATTAGTAAAAGCAAGATACTCGCCGATGCTTCATCGATCATCGTGGAAGAGAGCATCATGGAAAATGTAAACATTGAAGCTGATCCCATACTCATCGGCCAGGTTATGTTGAATCTCCTCTCCAATGCCATAAAGTTTTCGCACGCTAGAGGAAGGGTTCAGGTTAATCTGGGAAAGGAATCCTTCTCTATTTCTGACAAGGGGATTGGGGTGAAAGCTCATGATCTCCCTAATATTTTTGATCGATTCTATCAGGCTGACAGTTCTCGATTACAAGAAGGATTTGGTCTAGGACTTGCATTTGTACAACAAACCGTTGAAAAGCATGGCTGGCGTATTGAGGTGCAAAGCGAAGAGTCAAAAGGCAGTACTTTCTCTGTTATCTTTAAGAAGCAAACTCGTCAAATTTCTTAAGCTTCTCTTAACGCAGTTTGCATACAATGTTTACGTGCACAGAGACATTTATTTCTATTCTCCCAATTCACTATGAACACGACCATGAAGAAAGTAGTTTCTAGTCTTACAGGTCTTGCAGTCGCGATGCCACTCTCAATAGGTGTAGCACTTGCTGACGATACGAATGAAATGAAGATACCCGAAAAAGCCATGACGCAGGAATGCGTGACTGCACGCACTGCTGCAGATGACGTACTTATTGCAACGAAGAATACTCAGCACTCCGCTGAGATTGCCGCTATCCAAGCTCATAAGGCAGCTATCATTGCTGCTGCCGAACTCACAGATGCAACCGCAAAAGCAGCTGCATTCAAGAAGGCCGAAATGGATCACCGGTTATCCATGAAATTATCGATGGAAGCATTTCGCACAGCTACAAAAGAGTCGATGGAAACCATGAAGGCTGCCTGCGGCACTATGAAAGGTGCGAACAATCACATGATGGGAAATGGTGAAAAAGGCCCGAGAGGTCGAAAAGGCGGCATGATGCAGAAATTAATGAACTCTTTCGGTAAAGGAAGAGGTCACAATGCAGTAACTCCAAGCGCTCAGTAATTGAGTGAAAAGATCGCTGTCGTACAGAAAAAGGGTCGCGTGGGGCGGCCCTTTTTTAAAGCAAAAGTATGATGTAATTCATCATCAAATTATAGAATCAGCAGCCGTAGCATGAGTGCAGGCGCCGCCGTAAGCATGACAGAGAGAACGAATGCTTTGCCGATACTGGTGTACTGCTGCTTAGACATTGGTACTCTAATAACGTGCTGGAAGACATTTCGTTACACGGAAAACAGCACAACCGAGACCTTGCAATGCAAACTGCAGACGGCGAACCTCCGGAGCAGAGGAGGGGAGATAGACATTCATAGCTTGTGGATGCGAAGAACTTGAAACAAGGGCGATCACAGATTGCACTACCGCTGCTGAAGAATCCTGAAAGTCCAAGTCACGACAATCAAGAACTAGCTTTTTATCTCTCGCCTGTGGTGATCGGTGTCCGGAAGTCATGTCTAGAGTGTACGCTCGTACACCCAGAAAAGCAACCGAAAAGCATAGACATCATCCTCAGTCGTTTCGGAATACACAAAATTTCACCCCTTCCCTCTCTGCCTCAATCCTTAAAAAATGTCCCGAGAACTAGATCACTCGTCGGAGTAATCCAGTCGTAATTTCCGGTGTCATTTTTCCATCGAACTGACCCGATGGCTCCATTCACCGTACCAAAATCGCTTATCTGCAGTTGCAACTGAGCCCCCTTGCCGATGCGTGTGACATCGGCGGTAACTGTGAAGCGCTTGTCGCCCTGCATAATCCCGACGCTTTCAGGGATTGAGTCACAGATGATTGATGGCAGACTACTCAATATACATTGGCCTTTCTCCTCGGTACCTTCGGCACGAAGGTTGACATTGCTGAGTTTCACCGATGCAGACATTGATGCTGTAAAGCGAAGACTCTTCAGTTGAAGCAAAAGATTCGGATCGCCACGTTGGCCACGAACAACGAAGGTGCCGATTGGGACGTTGTTACCGGCAGGGAAAGGTGCTATTTCTGGGCCTACATTTACGATGTCAGTTACGGCGGCAGACATGAGAAAGACCTCTTGCTGCGATGCTGAAGCACAGCTCGTTTTACGAGTAAGCGTAGTGGAAGTCGGTGCGTTCCGGTCGTAGGGACGCATTTTTAGTCGATAATAGACACTTTCGATATTCTTGCCGTCATCGCCAGTGTAGGCAAATTTTCCATTCTGTCCGAGCGTGCGCACCGCAAGACCGACCTGATTGCGGGTAGCAGAATCAAAAACCATCACTTCGGAGATCTGATCCCATTTCATATTCTCCATCAATTTCGTCAAACCATCTTTAAAAAAACTTTTAGGACAAACGTCGAATACCTGAGAAACATTACCCATCACAACAGTTAGTCTGTTCCTCGGATCAGTATACGGAAGTGTATCGGCACCGAAATGTGTCGCTTTGGACACAACCATATCAGTGGCGACGCTGGACGAAGAATTTTTTACAGGCTTTGAATGTGGTTTCGAACGACTTGATGCCGTTTTACCATTCGGTGCCAGGCGTCCTGCCAAGTATTCAGGATTCGTGACCAAAACAATTGCAAGTATTAACGCGACGGTGCTCGCCATAACCATACCGGTTACCATAGAACGTCTGACCATATGGAGTGTTGGAATAGGATGGAATCAAAAGATCGTATCACTGATCATAGATAGTAGTGATCACACAAGTCAAAAATCACACTGGTCGTGTCAGTGACAAGAGTAAATTACTCCCCCGGACCACTTCTCCGAATACAGCTTTTTTCTCCTATTTTGTTAGGTTCCTCTGACTTTTACGGCTCTAAAGAACATATAATAATTCGCCATATGCCATTTCCAGACTCTGAGGGGAGGGAATACGCCAACTTGTATAACATTTCATACTAATAATTGAATCCGTCGATCATGAGTTATCCACATCGCTGTGCATAAAACGGGGAGTGAAAATTTTCACAGAAATTTGCCCCTTTTGGCTAATAGATAATGAAATCCAAAGCAGGGGACTCAAACTGAGCTGAATCTTTAATAACGCACAATGTATCTTGTACATTATTCATATGTCACTTAATGAAGTATCAGTTGAGACTGAGTGCCTAAAGAGCTTTTTCTATTTCTCCTCGATAATAGAAATACTGCTTCCGATCGTCGGCAGTTGAAATGCCCACGGTGGCCATATTTTTATTTCTACTTTATCAACTTCAGGTAAATTTTTGATAATGCGACTCGCTTCTGCCACCGTCTTCCCTGCCACGTTATCACGAATATATTTTCCAAACTTAGCACCATTCGGAGTGATGGGATTAATGACATAACGACGCGTATAAGTTAAATCGGATGTCAGCTTCACCCAAAGAAAATCGTCATCCCACGGTGCAATAACATTCAGGTCCATATTTTCTTTTGTAAGTGACTCAGAAACAACTGTCTTATCAGCTGTAACACGTTGTAAGACTTCATCCTTCAGTAGATCCAAAAGCTTGTTTTCATCGTAAAGAATAACCGTAAAATCGATACTGCCGGAAATTGGTATTGATGCGACGTTTTGGCCAATAAACTCTTCGGAAAGATTGAAATCTTTGTACACAACATGTGTGAGCTCTTCGCGTTGCAATTGAACAAAATTAGTGCGGTTCACTGCATTAAAACCGATACGATCTTCTTCGACCTGCTGCTTTGCAACGGTAAGCAGTTCTTGTTCTAATCTCTGTTTTGCACCAGAATGTCTCGCCGTTCCGAAGACATCTTCCTTCGTGAGAATATTCACATACGACGTACTTCCACCAGTTGCCGGTTTATCATTGCGAGCATAAATAAGCTTACGTTCCTGTACGGTAAGGCCTGGAAAATCCCACTTCACTCCGGCGGGAACATTACCTCGATCGCCGACAACTTCACCGTACTGATCGATGGGATCAGCATGCGCCGTCACCTGTGTTTTTGTTCTTGCTTCCATAATGAGATCGTCCTGAAGACGAAAACGCATTCCTGCCTGATTCGTAAGACGCGTCCCCTTTCGCAGTGAATATTTTTCATTACTATCATTAAATACTGTAATCGCCATCGTTGCATTTTTACCCGTAAAATTCTTACTGACTTGGTCATACGTCAGAGTACGACTGATATGCACAGTCAGGAGTTTCAATGGTAGGGTTCGCACCCGATCTTCTGGAACTGGAAGAACGGCACCAGAGGCCACTAAGTAAACGTTTGTCGTAAAGCTTCCCGACTCATGGTTTGGCCAAATATGAATCTCTGACGACGGAAGTAAGCGGAAAAAAACAAAGAGAAAAACAAGGCTGCTAAGACCAAAAAGCCCCCAAATACGAAACTTCGGCAGCGATAGGAGGCCAACAACTTGGAGTCGGCTTCGTATGTCCTGACGCCATGAGATAGGGCTAAATGAACGAATAACCTCAGCTTCGTTGATGAGTCCCTTTGCAAGTGGGCGAAGCTGCTTCAGGGTCTGAATTGTTTCCCATCCTTGTTTAGCAGCGATCTCTCGTATGCGTGCATCTTTTACGGCAAGGATAAGTCTTCGATCAATATTAAGCGCCTTCGATTCATGGAAAAAAGATGAAAGTTGCTCGTTGGAAAGATTGGCAAATCCCTCCGGCGAGGAGACGAGTAAAACCGTGCCTGCGATGCGACGCACTGATCCGAGCAGCGAACTCCCTGTAGGCAGCTCCGGAACGATGAGCGCAGTGAACGACGGTGGAGTCTTTTTCTCTTCCTCTGGCATGGCAGAAAGTATGCCGCAAATTAGAAGGAATTACGAATGAGGAATGACGATCCATTATGCATAATTCTTGCTTCAATATTCAGTCGACGGTGCAACTTCGTACACCCCACGTACACCTATTTTTCCAAAACAGCGAGTGATTCGAACTTCTTTCCCGCAATGAATTCAAGCATGGCTCCTCCACCCATGCTGACAAATGTATACGCTGACAATGGATACTTGTATTTCAAATGAAAATCGATGGTGTCACCACCTCCGATGAGACTGATCGCCCCAGCTTTTGTCGCCTTGGCGATTGCTTCTGCTATGCGCTTCGTAGCGTGAGAAAAGCGGTTGTACTCATAGACGCCAAGTGGGCCATTCCAAATAATAAGTTTAGACGAAGCAATCGCTTCAATGTAACGCTCAATCGTAATTTTTCCGATATCGTAAATCGCCATATCACCAAGAACATCCTCCACTGGCAGGTCAAGTTTGACCGCTGTTTCGCTGAGTTCATTTGCAACAACCACATCTCGTGGAACGTGAATCTTCGCGCAGTTTTCCTTTGCACTTTCGAGCATGAGCGTTTGCGCAAGCTCCACACCTTCTGCATCGTATTTCGATGCACCGACATCAAATCCACGAGCTGCAATAAGAGTATTTGCGATACAACCACCAACGAGGATGTGATCGCCTTTTTGGAGAAAACGCTCGATCACAGGAACCTTCGTTTCTATTTTTGAGCCTGCGACAATGAGTGTAAGTGGACGCGGCGGCTTTACCAGAGCCATCGACAAGTGCTGTATTTCATCTGCCAAATTGAATCCCATGTACGCAGGCAGAAGTCTTGCAACCCCAACCATACTCGCGTGGTTCCGATGACAATTGGGAAATGCATCATTGACATAGATGTCCGCGAGCTTCGCAAGAGCCTCGGAAAACGCCGGATCATTCTTCTTTTCCTCAGGATGAAAACGAAGATTTTCCAGAAGCACAACTTCACCCGGCTTCGCTGCTGCAACAAGCGCCTCAGTCTCAGATCCAATGCAGTCAGAGGCAAAGTGAACTTTTTTCTTGAGAAGTTTTTCCAGAATGTTCACGATAGGTTTTTGGCTGTATTTCGGATCTGGACCTTCCTTGGGTCTTCCTTGGTGTGCCATGATAATCAGCACTGCTCCTGCCTCAAGAATGTGCGTCATGGACTTTTCGATTGCCTGAACGCGAGTGATGTCTTCCACTTCTCCATGTGAACCCATGGGAAGATCAAATCCTGCACGTAGGAGAACTCGTTTACCTTTCAAAGGTGCCTCGGAGAGAAGTCGGTATGTCATAGTTGCAGTGTACGCATGGAATATCGAAGCACAAGAAATGAGCTCATGGACTGTAAAAAAATCAATCGAAACTGTTCAAATCATCCAGATCTTCAGAATCTGCGCAGGAGGTACAACACCGAGATAATACCCCGTGAGGACTCCCCTCTCGTTTCGCACTGTGTCGACTCGATGTTGTTCTACAGATGGGTCGAGTATGTCCATCAGCGCAGTTGCCGCTTCTTGCAACGATGCATCGATGAGGTATCCCCTCCTCTCGAGGAGAAACATCTCCGAAAGTCTTGTCACAAGCTCACATTCATTTTTTGCACGATAGAAATCAAAAAAACCATCAATCCCCTGCTCCTTTAGAAGCCTATTCCATGTTGCACGAGCATGCGCTGTGCACGTTGGGCCTACCAAACCGAAGACAAATGTATGCGCCATGATGCTACAATTCTACACGCATGCTACCTCTTCTTCTCACGGTGTTCGTTGCGACGTTCTGTGCGTACCTAGTGAGTACGCGTCTCTTCCCCGTGCTTGGACTACTCGATTTTCCGGAACGTTACGGTCTTCTGCGCAAGCGACTCCCCTACCCTGCCGGAATCGTAACTGTGGCTATCTTTCTCCTCGTATTTTCACTCGCAACGCCAATTGGAGTGAAAGAAATCGGCGTGATGATTGCTGTTTTGATCCTTGGAATAACAAGCTTCATCGACGACCGCACTCCCCTCCCCTCCTGGACGAGGCTTCTCGTACAAATCAGTGCAGCATTCTTCGTATTTGCTGCAGGGTCACGCATATATACACTCACAAGTCCCATTGGAGGCATCCTTAAGCTTGACACGATTGTTGTGAGCGCGGGCTCACTTGGGACGCTGCCTGTTCTCAGTGGAGCATTTACAATAGGTTGGCTGCTTCTGACTATCAATGCACTAAACTGGTTCGACGGTGTATCTGGTCAAGTCAGCGTCATTTCTACGATAGGATTTCTAATGCTTGGATTACTCGCTCTGTTTCGCAATGGCGAAAGTGATACAGCTGAAATTGCATTCATACTTGCAGCAATCGCAGGCGCTGGAATCTTCTTCGATTTTCCGCCCGGAAAACTTCTTCTCGGAGACACAGGATCGATGTTTTTTGGCCTCATGCTTGGGCTTCTTGGTGTGTATCACGGGGGAAAAGTAGCTACGGTTTTTTTGGCGCTCGGCATTCCTCTTCTGGATGCGGCGTTCGTAATCATGAGGCGCATCGCTCGAGGAAAGTCTCCTCTCAAAGGGGGTCGTGATCATCTTCATCATTTACTCCTTGAAAAAGGATGGAGTGAAAGACACATCATTGGGCTGACTGCTGTCCTTGGAACTGCATTTGGAGTGACAGCACTATTTCTCAATACAACCGAAAAAGGCATCGCCTTCGTCGTACTCATCATCATAGTGTTATTACTGACACGATACGCTGTTCGCAAATCCTAGAAACACTGGAAGAAAAATTACCTCTCAACAATCATCGGAGCACTCATCGTGGTGAAGGCACCACGTGTCGAGATAAAGAGCGTCTTGCTTCCACGTGACAGAACGTTGACCGTGGCTTCGCCGTTTACAAAGTCGAGTGGACTCAGCTCGGAAGGACGAATCACTGCATCACCAAATTCAGCAATAATATAAAGACGACCACCAAACGTAGGTGACCTCACCGTATCGCCCTCTTTGTCCACTGCGCGAATAGTGACTTTCTGCCACGTACGACTGAGTTTTCCGGAATGCTGAATCATAAGGTGATCAACGTCAGTCTTTGTGCCACTTGAAAGCATTGGAGTATGTTCGACCGATGCAGTCTTGACGATATCTTGTACGGTATCAGGCTGAATGATCGGCGCTTCTGGTACTGAAGTAGTATCTGTGACGATAGGAACTGTAGACGATGGCACTGCTTCCGATACGACTGCGCGAGTGGGCGCACTCGAGGCTATGACAGTTGTGATCCCTGCTTTTGCTCTTCGTTGTTTGCCACGAGCAGCAGCAAACAGTCTGAGTCTCTCTGACGCTGAAACGTTTGCGACATATTGAATCTGCGCAGGAGCACTCTGACTAACGCTCGGTGAGTTCGCAATGACCGGTGTTGTATAGTTTTCGTACTTTTGCACGAAGAGCATTGGACTGAGCGTGTAACGAAACAGCCTGTCTTGATAGACCGTACTATCCACAGCTTGGACGAAGGACATGCCAGAGGATGCTATCTCAGTACTCGTAAAGGGCCAGTACGGCTGGAAAGGAGCATCGTCCGTATTGATCTGGAAATAGAGATGATATCCCGTAGGACCAAAGACAAGCCCTGTATTGCCGACAGTTCCAATATTTTGGCCTTTGTGGACAATCATGCCTTCACTCACAGTGATGACGTCCAAGTGAGCGTACGTGGAATAGAGTGTCGTTGTACTATTCCCATCAGGGACATTTGGGTGACGGATGAGGACATGATTCCCAAAACCATTCGACTGCAGACTGACTTTTTCAACAATGCCATTTGCAATGGAAACAACTGGTGTACCGCGTGGTGCATCAATATCTACGCCTGGATGGCTACCCTGTACCGTATTGTAACCACCAGCCCACATCGTGGAGTATGCCTGTTTTGCAAGTGTCTGCTCACTTCCTGTAATAGATGCAGTGTTATACACAGGAAGATCACGAAGCGCATCCTGTGGCACCTGATTATATGTATGGAGTTCCTTGCTGCCACCATACTTGGCCCACAATTGGTAATCGGGAACCTTTGCAATGGGTGAAACCGTACCAACGAACATGATGGCTGCGTCATCCTGAGCCCCGAAGACTGTTTTCCAGAATGCATACCACCCGTGCTGACCGACCATGTTTCCGGTCACAAAAGCGAAGATGGATAGCGTCGCTACCATGAACGACAGCTTCTGTCGTGCAATCGCAAGGACACGAGGACTTCTAACCTTGTATACTGTCCGCATGCGGAATCCAGTCCGTTTCGTAGTCATTGTCCCAGGGGGAGGGAGATTGATATGAGTTGTTACTACTATGATATTATATTTTACTTCAAATGTCAATGGGCTCTCTGTGTGTTTTACAGGCAAAAGATGAAGTAAAGATGCGAAAATCCGGCTATTCTCTCGCTAAAACGCTGTATGCACCTTCCAAAACGATAGTTCTTCGTGGTGACCTAGGTGCTGGGAAAACAACGTTTGTGCAGGGTTTTGCTGATGGCCTAGGAATCACAGAAAGAGTAACAAGCCCTACTTACGCTCTAGAACAGCGTTATGGCGAGAGCGTTCTGTCACACATTGACCTCTACCGGCTGAGCACAGTGCAAGCGAATGAATTCATGCGAACCCTTGATCCTTTTTCTGGTATTCGCATTATTGAGTGGAGTGATCGATCAAGCGAAATTGAAGCTGATATTGCAATCGACATCACGGAAGAACGTGATGGACGAAACATCATGATTACTTTTTATGATATTCCAACTCCGACGGAAAGTGAGATCGAAGGATGGATGGAAGACGTCAGTCTACCTCAGCATATTCGTAGACACGTACGAAAAGTCGCCGATATCTCCGGTACCGTCGCCAACTCTCTCATGGTCCAAGGTCGTGCAGTACGGAAAACTGAATTGAGAGCGGCAGCTCTGTCACATGATCTTTTGCGCTTCGTCGACTTTACGTCCATGACAGGTGATGAACTGTATTCTCCTACCCCGAAAGAAACGGACATGTGGATCCACTGTAAAAAAACGTATGGAACACCACATGAGAAAGCGGCAGAAAAATTTCTCGTCGAACACGGATACTCCGAAATCGGACGAATCGTTCGCACACATCGTGGGCACGGAGTGGACTCGGTACCGGAAACCATTGAGCAGTATGCACTCTCCTACGCGGATAAACGCGCGATCATCGATACTGCGGTAACGCTCGACGAACGTTTCGATGACTTTGTCATGCGCTACGGAGGCGGCACAGAAAGTGAGGCCGCTCGTGCGTGGCGAACCGAGATGAAGAGAATTGAGTCATTCCTTTTTTCCGAGGGCGTACCGTTCTAGAGCGCAGGAATGAGCTCTTTTCGGAGAACCTGGACAAGATCCCACTCATGATTGTGGTAGATAAGTGCGGCGAGAATGAGTAACCCCGCACAGACTGCAATCGTACGAAGAGACCACTTCTCGATACGGTTCAGCCTTCTGCCTAAGCCCGCATGTGTGACATGCATGTAGGTATGCATGTTAAGAACAATCGAAAGCATGTTTTCCATAATACGTACTTTCGGGATCAGGGTACCGAGTGCACGGAGCACAGTGAGCTGGGACCTCATCATGCCGCTCACTGCCGAAAGCATGTACGTGTGGTTGATGTACACCGCGAACGTGAGGGCAAGAAGAAACAGCGCAATGTCAGCGATGCTCTCGAGGGCTATTGCCTTCAGAGTCATCCCTACGCTCATTCGATGAAGGTCTCGGTATTTCACAAAATCGAGCGTCATGTGGCCAATAATCAAGAAGGCGAAAAATCCGAGGTTGAAAACAGCAGCGGAAAGAATGGTCGCAACAAGAAATGCTGCATGAAAAGCAGGTACTTCGTCGTGCTCGTATGCAAAGCCTCTGATGGAATGTACAATAGCAGTCATGAAATGTATGTTTGTTTGGCTATGACTATTATAGCATATTTGATAGGTTTATCAACTCTGAGCATCTCAGGTCCACTCGTAAAGACGTAAACGTACAAACCGATTGGCAGTACCACTTACGGTACGACCTTCACACTTGTCTGCACGCCATACCAAGAAACCGAATATGTATCACCATTGAGTTCCGTGATTTCTGCAGACTGAGTTGCAGGTCCTTGAGTATTATTTAGTTGCCGTAAGACATTATCATGATTGCTGCCGACAATACGCTTGGCATCATTGATACGTTGAATGGTTGTCGGAAGCTCCTCAAATTTCAGGAGAAGTCGTGGAGCTCCCCATGCACCTGCCGAGTAGGGAATGGCATAAAGACCCTGATGAAAATACTGAGTCGTCCAGTCCGAACCTTGTAAAGGTAAATTCAGGAGTACAAGTCCTTTATTGCCGTCCATCCTGCCTGTCTCAAAATAAGTCGGATGAGGATACGGCTCTGAAAGCTTCCACTGACGAGTCGCTGGATCATAATCAGAGCGATAGTAGTTATTCAAATATACCAACTTGAAGAAAAGCGAAATGCGTCCACTGTCATCTGCAAAAACTCTTGGAGTCTGTGCTATACCGTTAAAAGACTCAGGATTATTGCTATTGGAAATGTTTGTATTATTCGGATTGAGTTTTTTCGGCAAGCTCCAACCGTGATCGCGAGTAAATGAACTCACAAGCAAGCTGTCATAGACATCCTGATACGTGATGTAGTCGTCATACCAAAAAATAAACCCTTCGTCCGGAGATACGATATGGAGTGGGCCTGGGGCGATACGATTAACCAAAGACTGTCGGGGGCCAACAGTCCGTAGTTCTTCGATCCACCAATTGCCAGTTTCCTTGCAGGCGTTACTGCAAAAATTGAGATTTTCATCGTCACCATCATCGCAATCTTCATCTGCGTTAGCATATTGCTCCAAAATGCCATTGCCGCAAGCAGGTGTCACCGAATCGCACGACCCGTCACAGACGAGCTCAAGACTGACTTCGGCAGCATAAATGTATGCTTCTGAAGAAGGGAGCGAATTACAATTACTGTAGCACCACAGATTATTCGAAATCTCTAGTTTCGCTTCTGACCACTGTGCAGCACTAATATGAGGAAGTGGGATGAGATCGACTGCCATCATTTTGTTCGTATCGGAAAAGCTGGGGAAACTAGGCAAAGACACCATCGTCGTTAGAGGAGTAATCCCCTGTTGCGTTACTGTGACGAGACGAACCTTAAAGTCAAAACCCCATTGTTCGTATATGCCGCGATCACCGACAAGACGCACCTTGATGCCCGTTACATTCCGAAGATTCGCAGGCGTTCGCGACAGTGAAATATAACCAGACGTAGGACTCGTCCCAGATGTCACCAGCCTATTTCGCGTATGAATGTAGCCTCCGTTTATCATGCCGCGAGTTACTGCAACATCCACGCCTTCGCCTATCAGTCGCGCAATTGATTGCGGCGAAGAACTTTCCCACTGAGTCAGCCATCCATCCATTGCAAAGAGGGTAACCTGCGGCTTTTCATTTCTGCACGATGCCGAACAACCATCACCATTCGTAAGGTTCCCATCATCACACTGTTCTCCGACATCCCTTACGTCATTGCCGCAGATTGCAAGAAGCAGGGCCCGAAAAGCACGAATTGCAACTGAAATATCGGTCTGATTGACAGTGCCATCACCATTAATATCGAATGCAGGGTCACGAACTACTACTCGCTGTATCACCTTCACGAGTGCCGTTCGTATTTCTCGTGTCGTTAGGAGATCATCATTATTAACATCAGCCAGCGCCTTCATGTTGAGCGCGATATCATCCTGCCCCAGAAGATCACCTCGTAAAAATCTGGATCCCGCATACACGGTCACGAAAAGAAGTAGAATGAGGCCGACGATGATCCTTCGATATGACAGAGAGAAGCGTATAGTCACTAAAGCGTAGCACATAGCTTAAACACAGCAACTGCATTGCAAAAAATCCTAACTCACTTAGCCAGAGATTTTTCCAAATTGCTGCTGTACATACTCAGTCAACGCCTGCGAGGTGACACCTCTCGAAATAGAGGCTTGAATATCACTCAGAACACTCTGAATATCTGCAGTACTGACTGCTGTGACTATCGGAATTGCTCCGGTATCGGCCAATAGACGCTGGCCTTCATGGTATTACTATTTTGGCTATTTGCCCTTGACGCAAAATTAGCTTCGCTTGCTCCATTCGCTCCCGAACCTCAGCCTCAAATCCCCTCTCTGACGGTTCATAAAAAGAACGATCACTCGTAAAATCAATCGGAAAGTAGTCCGCGGAAACAACTGCGCTCTCAGCGTTGTGTGGATACTGATATCCAGCACCGTAACCATGCTCCTTTTTCATCGCTTTCATGGGAGCATTTCGAAACTGTAGCGGCACTTCCAGGGACGGCGCGTTTGCAACCGCTGTTTTTGCAGCTTCTTTTGCGGTGTACACGGCGTTGCTCTTTGGCGCTTGCGCCAGATAAATACACGCGTGCGCAAGAAAGAAATCTCCTTCCGGCATCCCAACCATCTCAAATGCCTGCCATGCTGAGACGACGATCTGCAGTGCACGAGGGTCAGCATTACCGATGTCCTCAGAAGCGAAGATGCACATTCTACGAAACAAAAATCGTGGCTCCTCTCCGGATGCGATCATCTTATACATCCAGAGAAGTGACGCATCGATGTCACTACCACGCATGGATTTGATGAACACAGAAACCGTGTCATAGTGATCCTCGCCCTTCTTGTCGTAACGCATGCTTCGCTGGCGAAGAAGCTTCTCTGCATCGTCGCGACTGATGTTGGTTCCTAGAACGAGTACCGCCATCTCAAGAAGATTCAGCGCGATTCTAGCATCGCCATTGCCGTTTTCGGCGATTTTTTTTAACGCATCTGGATGCATCTGGATTTTTCCTGCGTATCCATCAGGACTCACAAGTGCACGTTCTAGAATCTTTGTAAGATCTTCGACACTGTGCGGCTTCAG
>CAZFCB010000025.1:0-3408 GCA_964517585.1 uncultured Candidatus Peribacteria bacterium
TGCCCAGCTCCATCCGACTGACTCAAAAGTGCACACGATGTATGTGACTCATACAAATATCGAATGTCGGATTGACTACATATTCGATATACTACATTCCATATTCGATATTCGTTTCTTATGGACATCAAACTCATTTCCCACGGAGCCGCCAGAGAAGTCACGGGTACGTGTCATGAACTTCGCATTGGTGACAAGTCTATACTGCTTGATTGCGGTATGTTCCAAGGTCGCCGTAGTGAAGCTGCGGTCAAAAATGCAAGTTTTCTCTTTGAACCCAAAAAAGGAATAGACGCTCTCGTGCTCTCGCATGCACACATGGATCACTCTGGCCGCATTCCTCTGCTCTACAAAAAAGGTTATTCCGGTCCCATTTTCAGTACGTATGCAACGCAAGACCTGACAGAAGTTATGCTCCAAGACAGCGGCTACATTCAGGAAAAAGATGAAGAATTTCACCGTCGTCACCTCGCGAAATCGATGCTCCCATCAACAGGGCCGCTCTACACGCAGAAAGATGCAAGCGAGTGCATGAAACTCTTTGTCG
Organism: uncultured Candidatus Peribacteria bacterium; assembly: GCA_964517585.1. Taxonomy (GTDB): domain Bacteria; phylum Patescibacteriota; class Gracilibacteria; order Peribacterales; family Peribacteraceae; genus JAGORY01. Next base: position 548 of record CAZFCB010000025.1, read on the forward strand.
GCAAAAACTATCACGAGAGGTTTCAAGTCATTCCTGGCATTAGCTGCACATTTATGGATGCTGGCCACATTCTCGGTTCAGCGATGATGTTACTCGAGATAGAGAAGGACGGCAGGAAAATGCGCATCGGATTCAGCGGCGATGTCGGTCGTTCTACGCTTCCCATTATTCGTGATCCAGAGAGCATGCCGCAGATTGACTATCTCATCTGCGAGAGCACGTACGGTGACCGTGAGCATGACAACATTCTGACCGCGAGAGAAAAACTTCGTGATGCGATCATCAAGACAGCAGCGCGTGGTGGCAAAGTACTCATCCCTGCTTTCTCACTGGAACGTACGCAAGAAATAGTCTATGAACTTCATGTTCTGTGGGATGCAAAAGAGATTCCGGCAGTCCCGATCATTATTGATTCGCCACTTGCTTCTCGCGTGACGGATATTTTCCAAAAACATCCAGAATGCTACGACCAAGATATGTATGATCGTTTCCTCAGGAAAGCCCATAATCCTTTCCAGTTTTCACTCGTACGCTACACCGAGAGCGTGGATGAAAGTAAAGAGCTCAATGGCGCTCGCGGACCTATGGTCATCATGGCTGGATCTGGCATGTGCGAAGCAGGTCGTATACGTCATCACCTAAAAAACGAGCTCGAGGATCCAAGAAATACCGTGCTTGCCGTTGGCTACATGGCAGAAAACACACTTGGTCGGCGTCTCATTGATCCTGAATATAAAGACGTGAAAATTTTCGATGAAGTAATCCGCAAGAAGGCCGAGATTCAGTACATCAATGCGTACTCAGGTCACGCCGACAAACATGATCTCGATAAGCTTATTCAGGCTACTCCAGGCCTCAAGGGGCTCTACCTCGTCCACGGTGAAGAACGTGGTATGTTTGCGCTCGCTGAGCGCACAGCCGCTGCAATGAAGGTTCACGTTGAAATGCCAGAAAGAGGGAAGGAGTATGTATTGGCGTAACAGTCATGGTTCGAGACGTCCTTCGGGACTCCTTACCATGACAATTACAGATCCCAAGCATCGGAAGCGCTTAAAGGAGCTTTGTAGATTCCGTGAAATGCTCTGCGCTTCTTTTACATCCGTAGCTGCGACGCCGCGTCGCAGACAAGCACCTATGATTCCGGGACGCGGCGTCTCGGCTGCGGGAAAAGAGCCATGAACTCCGTTGATACCCCGTCAGTTTGCTGCGCGGAACATCATTTTGTTGTTGATCTTCTTTGGATAGCTCGTTGCATGTTTGATGCTTCAATACCTTGATCTCGACAAGCTAGTGTAGCTTCAATAGCAGCTCGACATATTTCTTCGCAATACTGTTGTACGACCCTAGCTCTCAAACCAGTATTTTTTTTCAATCCCTCCATAGTGTGCTCTAATTCGAGACGTAATAGACTTCTGCTTGGGAGCATCTCAATGTGTTGCTGGGCGCCTTCGAGTGTATTTTTCGGTACTGGCATAGGGTCTGTCTGATGAAATATCGGTGACTTATTTTCTATGCTTTTAGAAAACAACGCAAGCACTACAGTCCAAGCTCACCGGCTACTCCTTTCATCGCATCCAGAGTGATACCGATCATTTCAGCCAAAGGTATACCGAGCAGCGTTTCACATTCTTTGATCTGTTCCCGACTTACTTGTGCAGCGAAGCCTTTGTCCTTCAGCTTCTTTGTCACGCTGGATACTTCCACATCGGCAATCTTTTTACTTGGCCGTACGTACGTCACTGCGATGATGAAACCCGTGAGTTCATCCACGCAGTACAAACATTTCCGAAGCTGCGTATTCAGCGGATATTCTGCGCCGTATTTGTGAGCGTAGTGCGCGCGGATATCTGCGAGCAATTCTTGCGGTGCTTTGATCGTCGCAAGCATCTGTTCCAATGTACTACCACAGTGTTTTTCGGCATCCTTCTCAAGAGAATCCCAATCTAGGTCATGGAGCATCCCTGCAACTTTCCACGTTGCCGGATCACCACCAAATTTTTTGGCGAGTGCTTCCATAGCAGCTCCGGTTGCGATGAGATGAGCCTTGGTTTGTACTGCGTGCGTTTCGATGAGTCCATGTGCAGCCGGCAGTAGGTGACCGTAGTCGGCGTGTTGGAGGAGGTGGGCAGTAGAGGATGGGAGAGAAGATTGCATGGAAGAAGAATAACACATTTTTCATAACGCTCTGAAACTGGTGGAGGTAGCGGGATTCGAACCCGCCACTCGTCGGTTGGTAATCCGTGGGTGACACCAAGCTACCCCCAACAGCGTGTACAATCGTACACCCATTTCTTTGACAAACACAAGAGCAACAGATATACTGTGTACGTTGGTAATCCGTGAGTGCCCGGAAGAGATTCCGGATCCGCTCTCCTTTAAACCTCGCCTCGTGCGAGGTTTTTATGAGTATAGAGAAAATTTCTTCGTGAGCTCTTTCAGCTCATCCGCCGAACCAAAGAGACAGATGCCAAAATACTCGAGCTCTTCTTCTCTCGCATTTATTGTTGCATCTTGCTGTGCCTGTGATGTTCCGATCGTCATCGTACTTGTAAAATCTGTGCATGGAATACCGCGCTTAATTGCTTCCGTACGAACGGTGCGAATCTTATTTGAGTTATCTGCTTTAAGAACGATAAACGGAAAATGTGAGATTTTCGGATGGACGCTGCCAGAGCCGTCTGTGTATTGCAGAAAACAGAGATCGTCAGACTCTCCCGCGAGTGCACTTAAACCAGCAGTCATGTGACCCATCGCATTCATCAGCTTTCCAGGCTCGATCTTTTTATTCAGAATGGCGATGAAACGCTTGGATGATTCATCGGGCAAGCTCTCCGAAGAGCTGGGAGCGGGTAGCGGGTAGC
>CAZFCB010000025.1:3508-19426 GCA_964517585.1 uncultured Candidatus Peribacteria bacterium
AGCGGGTAGCGGGTAGCTTCGTTATTGTTACTACTCGCTACTTTCTCCCCGCTACCTGCTCGTTCCGGTTTCATCATCGGAAATAGCACCACATCTCTCAGGTTCTCCTGTGCGGTCAAAAGTGCAACAATTCTATCAATCCCCATTCCCCAGCCGGAGCACGGCGGACAGCCGTATTCCAACGCTTCCACGAATTCATCATCTGTACCGTGTGCGTCCGCATCTCCCCCTGCTTTTGCTGCCGACTGCGCAATGAAACGCTGAGCTTGATCGACAGGATCAATAAGTTCGGAGTACGCATTCACGATTTCCCAGCCACCGACGACGAGCTGGAATCTGTCCGTGATATCCGGATTTTCATCGTTCCTTCGAGCGAGTGGCGAGAGATCAAGAGGGTGCTTGGTGATGAAGACCGGTGAGACGATCTTTGGGCGACTGACTTTCTTGTAGAGCTGATCGATCAAGTTGCCACGGCCGAGCTTACTGATATCGACATCGATCTGGATACCTTTCGCTTTCATGGCTTCCCGAAGCGCATCCGCAGTCTTCGTTTCATCATAATCAATGCCGCAATCTTTCAAAATCACATCACGCATACTCAGTCTTGGCCAGTTGCCACCGAATTCCACTTCGATGAGTTTTCCATCACGATCTGGGATGTTTACTTTCGTGGTGCCGAGTGTTTTTGTCAGCAATGTCGAAAGCATTTCTTCCGTGAAACGCATGTTGTCTTCGTAGTCCCAGTAACTTGCGTAGTGCTCGCACATCGTAAATTCTTGGAGGTGCGACGGATCCATCCCTTCGTTACGGAACACAGGCCCGAGTGCAAACGTTCGATCAAAGCCTCCGACGAGGCATTCTTTCTGGTGTGTTTCGAGTGCGATGCGCAAATATACGTCCAAATCCAGAGCGTTGTGATGTGTCGTAAATGGTGTTGCAAGTGCTCCAGAGGCAGAATTTACAAGAACCGGAAGATCGACTTCTGTAAATCCATGGCTCCAATAAAATTCGCGCATCGCCTTGATGAAGGCAGAGCGGAACATGAACCGGTCGAAGGTTTCGCGGTTACTCATCGTATCGAGGTATCTCTTCCGGTAGAGAGTTTCCCGATCAGAAACTCCATGCCATTTTTCCGGTGGCTGACGGAGTGTCTTCGTGAGCATGGCCCATTCTTTCACATTGATCGTTGGTTCCCCTTTTTGTGTCGTGAAACGTTCACCCGAAATTCCAACGATGTCACCGAGGTCGATCATTTTGAGGAGTAGTTTGTATTCTTCTTTTCCAAGGTTCTCTTCTCGGAAAGCAATTTGCAGTCTGCCCGTGTGATCTTGCAACTGCGCAAACGTCAGCTTCCCCATGTCTCGAAAAAGCATGATACGACCTGCAACCGTCACTGCGGTACCTTCTCCTGCATCATGCGCTGCTTTCAGCGTATGTGATCGAGCGAAATGCGCAGCATAGGGCAGCCGTTTCAGTGTGCGCAGTTTCTCTGCTTTGGCGTGGCGAGTGTCATCCATAGAGTACGGTGATTGTGCCAGAGAAGTACGAAGTGACGAAGTTGAAAAGTGAAGAGAGGACAAAAGGTAGGAAGGACAGGGAACGAAGGCAGAAAGGGAAGAAAGGGCAGAAAGGACAGAAAAGAAAGAAAAGGCAGAAAAGGCAGGAAGAAGTGAAGAGTAAAAAATGGAGAGCGCAATTCTTTGCGCATCCAAATATTCCCCGTAGCAGGGACGTCAAAGTCCCTGTTTGTAGAGACGCAAAATTTTGCGTCTCTACTTTCGCACGTATGACATTTCGTCACGTACGTACTTTCTCTCTCATCTTGCTTGACCCACCTTCTTTCAGTCTGTAGATTGCTCCGGCTTCGTCACAGTGACGTGCGCTTACGTTCTGATCCGCCCCCATTCGACTCGACCCTTTCAGGGTCTAGCTCAGGGTAAGCGGATGACAGGGAACCTCCAAGCACTCTTATGGCCCTTGGCCTTATCGCCCGCAAGATCGGCATGTCTCGCATCTTCCTCCCTACTGGAGAAGCTGTTCCTGTCACGTATCTTACGGTGGAAGACAATACTGTTGTCCGGACAAAAACAACGGAGAAAGACGGTTACAAGGCAGTTGTTTTAGGTGTTGGTGAGTACGTTCAGAAGACTCGCAAAGGCAATAAACTCACGAAACACAGTGATCAGAAAGAATTCACAGTGGATTCCCTGGATGGTCACGCTATCGGTAATAAACTCACAGTGGAGACGCTACCGGTAGAAGCACTCGTCACTATTAAAGGCATCGGTAAAGGAAAAGGTTTCCAGGGTGTCATGAAGCGTTATCACTTCTCTGGAGGACCTGCTTCACACGGTTCTCACTTTAAGCGCGAGCCGGGTTCCGTCGGCATGAGAACATGGCCAGGTCGCATCCATGCCGGTAAGAAAATGCCAGGACACATGGGATCTGAAACGATCACGTTGAAACACCGCGCTGTACTCGTCTGCGATACGGAGAAGAAAATTATCGGTATCAAGGGTCCGATTCCAGGCGGAAACGGTTCCCTCGTGTACCTTACCCTCGAACCAGCAAAAGTTTCCCCGAAGAAATAACCATGAACATCGACCTCTTTACATCAACGGGTACCAAGAAGGGCTCACTTGAGCTCCCAGCTCGCTTGTTTGAGGCCAAGATCAATAAGGGTCTCATGCACCTTGCCCTTGTTCGTCAGCTCAGTAACCGCCGACACCCCGTTGCACATGTCAAACACCGTGGTGAGATCGCGGGAACCACGAAGAAGGCATATGCGCAGAAGCACACAGGACAGGCTCGTCGCGGTGCGCTCCGTAGCCCTCTCATGCGCGGAGGAGGAAAGGCATTCGGTCCTCGCAGTGAAGCTAACTTCGTCAAAGATATGCCGAAGAAAATGCGCCGTGCCGCACTCTTCTCCTGTCTTTCATTCCGCGCGAAAGAAGGCGCGATCATCGGACTCGAAAATTATCCTGATGACGTGAAGACGAAAAATTTTGTCGGACTCCTCGCAAAACTTCCGGTTGAATTTGGTCGGAGAATCGTGATTGTTACTGCAGGACGTCATCATGGTCTGGATCTTGCTACTCGCAATATTCCGCGTGTAAAAACCATCTTTGCTCAGTACCTGAATCCAGAGGATATTCTGAATGCTAAGCACATCATTTTCCTTGGAGATGCTGTGAAAGTTGCAGAGGATACATTCGCACACGGTGACTCTGTGACTGAGAAACGTACGAAGAAAGATGAAGCACGTGCGACTGCCTTGAAAGAGAAAGAGGTGAAGACGCCACCAACAGTGAAGAAAGAACCGAAGAAAAAAGCAGCACTCACGAAGAAGCCTGCAACGAAAAAATCTCCGAAAACTGCCGCATAACCTATGGAACTCTCTACTCTTATCATCGGCCCGGTCGTCACGGAGAAGGCAGAGCGCCTGAAGCTCGAGGGTGTGCACATCATCAAGGTCCAGGGTCACGCCACAAAAATTGACGTCAAAAATGCACTCCGCACGTACTTTGACGTTGAGGTTGAGTCCATCAACGTGATGCTCGTTCGCCCAAAGACACGTCTCGTAGGTCAGGGAAAACTCATTGAGAAGCGTCACCGAAGCAAGCGTATGATCGTTCGCCTCACGAAGAAGAGTAAAGCTCTTGATCTCAGTACCTTCCGCACTTCCTAATCATGCCCGTCATCCAGCAGAAACCAACGAGCAATGCGAGAAGGCAGATGAGTATCGCCGATTTCTCGATGCTTTCGAAGAAACGACCGGAGAGGACTCTCACAAAAGGCAAAAAGCGCATCTCTGGTCGGAATAACCTTGGTCGAGTCACAGTCCGTCATCGTGGAGGAGGCCATAAGCGCCTACTCCGGGAAATTGACTTCAAGCAGACAGACAAGGAAGGCGTTACGGGCAGAATTGCAGCGATCGAGTACGATCCAAACCGCTCCGCATACATCGCATTAGTTCATTACGCAGACGGTGATAAGCGTTATATTCTTGCTCCAGATGGCCTGAAGGAAGACGATGAAGTGGTGTGTGGAGAGCGTACAAAAGTAAAGCCTGGTAATCGCATGCGCCTAGAACACGTGCCAATCGGTTACCGCATTTACAACATTGAGCTTCAGATTGGACGCGGCGGAAAAATCGTCCGTTCCGCAGGAGCAAGCGCTGTTCTCGTTGGTTTCGATGCACCATTTGCCATTGTCCAACTCCCGAGCGGAGAAATGCGCAAAGTTCGTCATGAGTGTTACGCCTCCATTGGTAGCGTCAGTAACCCAGACCATCACCTCATCACGATCGGAAAAGCTGGTCGTAACCGTTGGCTCGGTAAGAAGCCGCAAGTACTCGGAAAGTCCATGAATGCTGTGGATCACCCACATGGAGGAGGAGAAGGACACTCGCCCATTGGTCTCAAGTATCCAAAGACTCCTTGGGGCAAACACGCTCTCGGCGTGAAGACTCGCCGTCCCAACCGACCAAACAATCATCTCATCGTTCGCCGACGTCAAAAGAAGAAGTCTAAGAAATAGAACTTTTCATGTACACTCCTTGAGCCAATCATTCAGATTGGCCACCTCCCCCCCCCCTTACACGATGTACCAAATTATTATCCCACTCATCGCAATTGCTTTCATTCTTACCACCACAACTCTCTAATTTTTATCGCGGGTCAGCAGACCCACACTCTCTAATCGCGGGTCAGTAGACCCACACTCTAATCTTTCATCACGGGTCCGTTGACCCGCTCTCCCAACCATGACACGCTCACTCAAAAAAGGCCCGAACGTCGATCCAAAACTTCTGAAGAAGATCATGGCTATGATCGCAAAGCAGGAGAAAAAGATTGTCAAAACATGGGCTCGGGACTGTGACATTCCACCAGAGTTTGTAGGATTCACCTTCGCAGTCCACAACGGAAAAGACTTCCTTCCTGTCTACATCACAGAACAAATGGTTGGTCACAAACTTGGAGAATTCTCCTGGACCACCAAATTCCGCATCCACGGAGGCAAAATGAGCAAGGCTGAGACCGCTCCCGCTGCCAAGTCCGTCATGACTGCTCCTCCACCCGCTAAGTAACCCCTCTGATTTCCCACTCTCATGGAAGCCCACCACTACTCCGCCCGGCTCGCTCCTAAAAAGGCCAATCTTGTTGCCCAGATGGTTCGTGGGATGACTGTGCCTGATGCGATGGAACTCCTTCGTAAGACACACAAGAAAGGCGCTCGCCTCCTTGAAGATGTGCTCCGTTCTGCTATTGCAAACGCTGAGCATAACTTTAAGCAGGATGCGCAGAGCATGGTCATCAAGACTGTGTTTGTAAACCAAGGTACGCACTATCGTCGTGGAACTCCCATGGCTCGTGGTCGCGTTCGACCGCTCAAGAAATTTCTCTGCCACATCAGCCTGACATTAGGTTTTCCCGGAGATATTGTGAAGCCAGGTCCGATGGTTCATCGGCAGCTTGCAAAGAAAGACGCACCAAAGACAGTCGTAAAAAAGACTGCAAAATCTTCACCAAAGAAAACAGCAGCCCAGCCTTCATCCGCCGCGAGCGGTCTACGGCCGGCACGTAAAAAATCTGATACATCTTCCTCCTCCACGTAAATGGGACAGAAAGTTAACCCCAACGGCTTCCGTATTGGCATCACACACTCATGGTCCTCCACGTGGTTTGCCCGCAAGGACAAATTTCGTGACATGTTCCTCATGGACGTTGGCATCCGCCGCTTCATCGAGAAAAAATATCCCGATGCCGGTTTGAGTCTTATCGAGATTGAGCGAGGAAAGAAAATTTCGGTCATCCTCCATTCTAGCAAACCTGGCGTGATCATCGGAAAGCAAGGCGCTGCCATCGAAGATCTCCGCAAAGAACTTGAAAAGAAATTCGGAGGATCTTTCGAAATTAACGTTCACGAAATTCGTACTCCTGATGCGGATGCCGTCTGTATCGCAGAAAGCATTCAGGGCCAGATTGAGCGTCGTATGCCCTATCGTAGGGCTTGCAAAATGGCTCTTGAAAAGGCTATTCAGGCCGGTGCGATAGGATGCAAAGTCAATATTTCCGGGCGCTTGAACGGTGCTGAAATCGCACGTGCCGATGCATTTAAGTCAGGCAATGTTCCTCTTCAGACACTCCGCGCAAACATTCAGTTTGCAACGCGACACGCAAAGACACCCTACGGCACCATTGGTATTCAGGTGTATGTCTACAAAGGCATGGTGTTCAAGAAAATTAAAGAAGCTACTTCTGCTGCTCTCACTTCACTTCCGAAAGCGTAACGACTCCCTCCCATACTTCGATTCCTCTCAGCATAAATGCTACAACCTATTAAGACCAAATTTCGGAAGAGCCACCGTGGCCGCGGTCAGTTTCGTGGCAAAGCCACCCGTGGCGCTACGATTGCATTCGGCTCGTACGCCCTCAAGGCTCAGGAGGCAGGGGAGATCACCTCTCGTCAGATTGAAGCAGCACGTCGCGCTATCACACACGAAGTAGGACGCTCTGGCTCCATCTGGATTCGCATCTTTCCACATAAGCCAATCACACGAAAATCTCCTGAGGTGCCCATGGGATCTGGAAAAGGAGCTGTAGAATTCTACTGTGCAGTCGTGAAGCCAGGCACTATTCTCTTTGAACTCGATGGTATCAAAGAAGAGCTAGCACGCGAGGCATTCCGTTTGGCATCGCACAAACTTCCTGTCACCACGAAATTTGTCATGACTCTTCACAAGCACGCATCATGAAGCACAAAACGTCCGTCACCGAAATTCGGCGCATGACTCCTCAGGAACTCCGCAAGGATCTGCAGGTCAAGCGTGCCGAAGCTGCAAAGATGCGTATCGGGCTCACGATGCAGAGCGAGAAGAATTCAGGGCTATACAGAGCGCACAAACGTGATATTGCCCGCATGGCAATGGTGCTAAACGAGATGACAAAGAACCCTACTACTTCTGTACCTGAGGTAAAAAATGCGGTGCAGAAATCTCCAAAAAAGGCTTCACAAAAGGCAAAAAAATCTGTAAAAGATACCGGCTCCAAAAAGAAGAAATCCTCATAATTTCATTTATTTCTTAGAAACCATGCGTACGAAAATCGGAATTGTCACATCGGCCAAAATGCAAAAAACAGTTGTTGTGACTGTCCATAGGTCAGTGATGCATTCCATGTACGATAAGCGTTTCCGTGTCAGCAAGAAATTTATGGCTGATTCAACAGGATTTGATCTTGGCGTCGGTGACGAAGTGGTGATTACAGAGTGCCGACCTCTGAGCAAGAATAAGTGTTTCCGTGTTACTGAAATTCTTAAAGCAGCTCCTCGATTGGCTCACATTAAAACGGAAGAGATCGAACTCTCAACGAAGCGCGATCACCGCGATGCACTTGCCACGAAAACGAAAAAGACCGTTCCAACTAAATCATGATCCAGCAGCAGACCGTCCTCGCCGTAGCAGATAACACAGGTGCAAAAACCTGCATGTGCATCAAAGTGCTTGGAGGTTCTAAGCGCAGATACGCCGCTGTTGGTGACGTTATTGTTGTCGCCATCAAGTCAGCAGCGCCGCGTGGCACAGTCCGAGAACACGCCGTTGAGCGAGCTGTTATCATCCGTACGAAATTTATGACCCGAAGAAATGACGGCAGCGGTATCCGCTTTGATGACAATGCATGTGTCATCATTGATGCGAACAAAGAACCAAAAGGAACACGTATCTTCGGACCTGTTGCTCGCGAATTACGTGCTGCTGGTTTCCAGAAAATTTTATCGCAAGCACCTGATGTCTTGTAATTCTTTTCGCCATTGGCATTTAGCGTGTAGCAATTGGCAGCAAGATCGCCAACAGCCAATTGCTCATTGCCAACTGCCAACTGCTAACTGCCAACTGCTTTTCGTCTCCAACAACTCACTATGAAATTATCTCACGGCGACTCCGTCATCGTCACCGCCGGCAAGGACAAAGGCAAGAAAGGCACCATCATGCGTGTCCTCGCCAGTCAAAATCGTGTCATTGTGAGTGGTGTCAACATGGTGACGAAGCACGTGAAGAAGACATCGCAGGAGGCCGGTAAGAAGATCAAGTATGAAGTGTCGTTGCACGCAAGTAACGTCTCCATCATCGACCCGAAATCTGGCAAAGCGACTCGAGTTGGCTACAAAATCGACAAAGCAACAGGAAAGAAGACGCGTTTTGCAAAAGGTAGCGGTGTCGCATTGGAGCGATCGAAAGTGGCACCGGAGATGAGCGAAAAGAGTGCGTCAACATCCGGACAACCTAGCAAAAAGTCCCCGTTCTGGAAGAAAGTCGGCTTCGGTTCCGATGCTGCAGCAAGCGCTGACACAGCTGTTACTGAGACTGATGGACAAGCCATTGCTATTCCTACTCACCGTTCCGGCGGTCGCGGTTCCCAAACATACCCATGACGTACGTCCCCCTCCAAAAACGGCTCCGAACAGACATTGCAGAGGCTCTCAAAAAAGAGCTCGGGGAGAAAAATGTGCATGCCCTCCCTCGCATCACGAAAGTGATCGTCAACGTTGGGCTCAGCACCAAAAAATACGGAAGCAAAGATCTCCAGGCATTCATCAATGAGCAACTTGCGATCATTACAGGTCAAAAGCCTTCCATCCGAAAATCACGTCTTTCTATCAGTAACTTTAACATTCGTGAGAACATGGTTGTAGGCACCATGGTCACACTCCGCGGTAAGGCGATGTACAACTTTCTCGACCGTCTTCTGCATTATGTTCTTCCTCGTATTCGAGACTTTCGTGGACTCAAGACACAACTTGATGGTCGTGGAAATTATGCAATTGGCATTGTCGATCAATCTATTTTCCCAGAACTTCCACCACCAGAAGCGAATAAGATTTTTGGTATGCAGGTGCAGATTACGACAAACGCTGGTACAGATGAACGAGGACTCGCACTCTTGAAACAGATCGGTGTTCCATTCCGTCGTCCACAAAAGAAGACCGGAGACGTTGCATCTGAGTCATAAACTTGCGATACTCCCTTACCCTACCCATGACTTTTCTTTCCACTTTTCACCCCGCACGTTAATGGCTCGCGAAGCACTCGTCGTCAGTTGGCAGAAGAGACAGACAGCCCATAAAAAGGCTCGCGCTGCAGGAAAGAAAGTAACGTTTTCAACGCGTGCGTACAACCGTTGTAAGCTCTGCAGTCGCAAAGGTGGTTACATGCGTTTCTTTGGTACCTGCCGCATCTGCTTCCGAGAGCTTGCCTGCGAAGGCGCAATTCCCGGTGTGAAAAAATCTTCGTGGTAATTTTCTACTGTTCACTGTAACTTTCAACTTTCCACTTTCTACTTTTCACTTCGTCCATGCCAGTCTCTGATCCCATCGGCGATCTTCTCACCCGCATTCGAAACGCGCAGCACGGACGTCGTACGGAATGTCGTGCGCCATGGTCGAAGATGAAGGAATCAATTTGTCAGCTTCTCAAGACTCAAGGTTACGTTGCTGGCGTTACGACGGAAGGCGAAGGGATCGAGAAGTCAGTTGTTGTTACGTTTCTGACAGATCGTCTCCCTCTCGAATTGGCTCGTGTGTCCACTCCAGGAGGTCGCACCTATGTCAGTGCAGGTGATATCCGAAAATTCCTTCACGGGAGTGCGATGGGTATTATCTCAACGAGCAATGGTCTTCTCACGGACAAAGAAGCTCGTGAAAAAAATCTTGGTGGCGAATTCCTTTGTACTATTTCCTAAGTTCATCCTTTCTATCCCATGTCACGAATCGGAGCTAAAGTCATCGCCATCCCACAAGGAATCACCGTTGAGGTGAAAGGATCGGTTGTGCATGTAAAGGGACCAAAAGGGACTCTGAGCTACACCCTTCTGCCTGAGATCGGTATCGAGATCGAAGACTCTGTTCTTCGCGTAAAGCGCATTCGTGAAAACGGTGAATCGAAGGCACGCCATGGACTCGCCCGCGCTCTGCTTGTGAATATGATCAAAGGCGTTGATTCGGGTCATGAGCGCAAACTTGAAATTGTTGGCGTTGGTTACAAGGCGTTACCGAAAGGAAAAATTCTCAACCTCAGTCTCGGATTTTCTCACCCTGTGGATTTCGCACTTCCGGAAGGAATCGAAGTTCTCCAAGACGAAAAGAATAAGAACCTTTTGACGATCAAAGGTATCGATAAGCAACTTGTCGGACAAGTTGCTGCAGACCTTCGCTCACTCCGTCCACCTGAGCCATACAAGGGCAAAGGCATCCGCTACACCGACGAATTTGTCCGTCGTAAGCCAGGTAAGGCAGCCGCCGCCAAAGGCGCAGCCGCATAATCTTTTCTGCACTCTCTCATGCGTCCTACGAAACTATCATTACGGGCAAGTCGCAAGCGCCGCATTCGCGCAAAAGTCAGTGGTACGGCTGTGAGGCCACGTCTCACCGTGACATGCTCACTGATGCGTGTTTCTGTACAACTCATTGATGACACTGCAGGCAAGACACTCGCTCATGCTGTTTCTACCAAGAGCAAGAACATTGCAGCTGCAACGAAAGTAGGCGCAGAGATCGCCAAGAAAGCGAAGGATCTTAACATCTCCACTATTGTTTTCGATAGAAATGGCCGCAAATATCATGGTCGCGTGAAGGCTTTGGCCGACGCCGCCCGTGAAGCAGGTCTGACATTCTAGTTCGCGTTTTTTTCCTCTGATTCATGACTGCCAAGACAACCCGCCCAGATCGCAAGAGAAATGACCGTCGTAATGACCGTCGTGAACCCAGCGAATACGAAGATGTCACCATCGGTATCGACCGCGTCACACGCGTTGTCAAAGGTGGTCGCCGCATGCGCTTCCGCGCAGTCGTTGTTCTTGGAAACCGTAAAGGTAAAGTAGGACTCGGTACTGGCAAGGCAACAGAAGTACAGACAGCAGTACAGAAGGCGCAGCGTGATGCAAAGCGCGGGATGATCATTATCCCCATGAAAGGCGATACAATCCCGCACGAAGTGAATGTGAAGCACAAAGCCGCACGTCTTCGACTCATGCCAGCAAGCAAAGGAACCGGTAACATTTCCGGAGGACCACTTCGTATTGTTCTTGATCTTGCAGGCATTAAAGATGTTCTTGCGAAGCGTTTTGGTACAGGCAACAAACTCGTGAATGCGCAGGCTGCCATGAAGGCACTCTCGAAACTACGTGATACGCGTATCGCACGAGTATCAGACAAAGCTCCTGCAGGCGCAACTCCTGCTGCAGTTGGTGTTGCGAGTAAGTCCGCTGCAGAACTTGGAATTCACATTCCAGAAGGTCCTATTCTTCCTATCAAAGAAGTGACGGCGACCGAAAAGGATATCAAGGAGATGGGGCAGGGGCCACGAGGTTAGTGAGTAGGTTGTAGGTGGTAGTGCGTAGTTGAGGTTTTGCCCGTCTTTGTCTTGCGTAGCTTTTCTACTCACTACTCACTCCTACGAAAGCTCTTCTCATCATTGCCAAAACCGGCTTTCAAGACGTAGAACTTAAGAGTGTGCGTGATGCTTTGCGTGACGCAGGATTCATCGTAGAACTTGCGAGTAGTGAAAAAGGTATGTGCACAGGAAAGTTTGGTTCCACCGAAGAGGCCGTGCTCGGATTTGAAGACATTGATCTCGGGAATGTTGATCGTCTTGCGTTCATCGGTGGACCCGGAGCAGAAACGCTTGCTGCTGATGCGAGGGCGCAGCATCTTGCTCGTTCGGTGGTGATGTCTGGAAAACCACTGGGAGCCATCTGTATTGCGCCAACCATTCTCGCCAAAGGGGGAGTGCTCAAGGGAAAGAAGGCGACCGTCTGGGATCCTTCGCTTCGCTCAAGGCAAGCTCCTGTACCGGGTGACCCCATTGATCTTTTGGAGCGCTGTGGGGCTGAGTTCGTGGATGCACCTGTTGTCACGGACGGATTGATCGTGACCGGAAATGGACCTGATGCGGCGGAGGAATTTGGGAGGGTGTTTGCAGCGGTAAAAAGCGAGTAGAGGATAGCGGTTAGTTTTGTTGTCAAAAAAATAGACTACCCGCTATTAGCTACCTTCTATCCGCTTACTTCAAAATCTTCTTCGCAGCCTCCAAGTCATCAACTGCCAAATAACACATAGCCTCTTTCCCGAGCGATGTCGCATAAACGTGTCGGATGTTAATGCCTCCACCGGCGCACATGCGTGCGATCTTTGCTATTGCCCCTGGCGTATTCTTAATTTGAATTGCAAGAACTTCCGTCGTTGTCAGTGTGCCGATGTCAGGTAGTACCATCTTTGCTGTTTCCGTGTCATCAACGATGACATGGACAACAGTCTCCTTCTCTCCGGCCGTACAGAAGAGTGCTTCGACGTTGACGTCTGCTGATCGCAGGACGTCTGTCATGCGCGCAAGTGAACCAGGGGAATTTGGTAAACCAATGTTGATCTGAACTGCGGTTTTCAAAGAGTGAAGGGGAAAATGCGAGCGGCATAGTGATCGATGACATCACAATGGTCAAGAAAACGTCAGCATGCTTTTGCCGAGCATAAATCTTTCCTCGTTTTCGAAATTATCAGTCTTTGAGATTCGTCATGTCATATATATAGCACTTTTCTTCTCATCCGAACCATTTTATAGTCGAATTTTCCTCTCTATGAAGCCAAAATGAACTTTTTTGCATCTAATTTTGTTGTAATACGCTTGACTATCGCGATACTACATTCGTCATGTTGACCTCGTCACTCCTCCTCGGACTCCTTCTTAGCCTCCCGTACGGGAAGGTGGTCCGGCGATAACTGACTGTTAATCGCCTACTCACTCCTTCCCGCAAACGAGCGGGTTTTCTTCCATATTTTCTTTCCACAATTCCTATGTTCTCAGACGTTTCCACGATCGAGCAAATCAATCTACACGTACCGAATATACCCGGCATGTTGGCACGAGTGAGCGATGCCCTGCGCTCTGCTGAGATTAATATCGAGGCTATCTGTTGTATGGATCGTGGTGAAGCGTCTTCCATTCACCTGATTCTTGATGATATTGACTCAGCGGTGATTCTTTTGCAAAAAATTGGCTCTGTAACACGCGAACCAGTGTTGGCTTTCCAGGAGGTCAACAAGCCTGGTGCTATCTCGCAAATTGCACGAGCCTGCGCGGGGGGTAATGTAAATATCCGTGGAATGTATGCAACGACGTATGGAAAGAAAGAGGCGATGGTATACGTGATGGTTGATGATGTGGAGAAGGCGCGCGCGATTTTTACGACTCTAGTTTCATAATTTTACACTCATTTTTATTTTTCTTTTTCCCTCAACTATGAACTCCTCCGATATTGTTAGAATCTTTGACACAACTCTGCGCGATGGCGAACAATCGCCAGGTGCGAGCATGAAGCCACAGACGAAGCTCGAAATTGCACATGGGCTTCAAGATCTTGGCGTTGACGTCATTGAAGCGGGTTTCCCGATTGCTAGTGAAGGTGATTTTGAAGGTGTTGCACGAATTGCAGAGAAAGTAAGGGGTGTAACCATCGCTGCACTTGCACGTGCGACTGTGAAAGATATTGACAGTGCAAGAAGAGCTTTGGAGCATGCAGCGAGCCCTCGTATTCATACATTCATCGGCAGTAGTCCGACTCATCGAAATAAATTACATATGAACAAACAACAAGTGATCGATAGAGCCTGTGCCGCAATTGAGCTTGCAAAACAGTCTGTGAATGATGTGCAGTTCTCGCCTGAGGATGCTGGCCGAACGGAACTAGACTTTCTCGTGCAACTTGTTACTGAAGCGATCAGAGCAGGTGCTACGACCATCAACATTCCCGATACTGTTGGATACTGTACGCCAGAAGAATATGCGACCATCTTCACGTATCTACAAAATAGGGTGCCAGGCATAGATCGCGTCATTGTGAGCGCACACACCCACGATGATTTGGGGATGGCTACAGCAAACGCTTTAGCGGCCGTGCAGGCGGGTGCACGACAAGTCGAGTGCACGATCAATGGTATTGGCGAACGAGCTGGGAATGCGTCTCTTGAAGAAGTCGTGATGGCTCTTGGTACGCGCCCCGAACGTTTTGGTGGAGTGACGACTGGGATCCAGACTCAACGCCTACTAGCCATGAGTCTCATGGTCCAAAATGCGACGTGGAAGGTGCCGCGAAATAAAGCAATCGTGGGACAGAATGCTTTTTCCCATGAAGCAGGGATTCATCAGGATGGCATGTTGAAAAATCGCAAGACGTACGAAATCATGAGACCACAAGACGTTGGATGGGAGGATAGCTCATTAGTCTTGGGTAAGCATAGTGGAACAGCTGCAGTAAGGAATCACATCACAGAATTAGGTCTGCCTTGGGTTGATGCTGACGCCACAAGTTTTATGAAAGCATTTACCAGATACGCAGACGCCCTGCCTGATAACAAGAAATACATCGATGACGCATGCTTGAGGGATGACATATATTTCCCATTCATTATCAGCAGAACGAATGGAGGGAATCCAAGAATGAGTGGAATTGCGGACTACACACAAGCTGCGTCCATGGCAGCCGCAGACATAAATCTTCCTGCTCATGAATTGTTATCAAAAAAACATGTCATAATCACTCTTTCAATTGGTAAGAGTAATTCAAGGGTCGAATTTGGCGAATCGGGGAAAGATGGTGGTGAACTCATTGATGCTGCAAAAGTAGCTATGGAATCTGATGTGCCGGGAGTTGAAATCCATAGCTACTCAAACGTCATGGCAGAACCTGCAAAAGGTTCGCATTCCGATGCCATTGGGACCATCGTATTGAAATGTGGAGAATTTACAGCGCAAGGAATTGGCGTTGCAGGCGGTGTTGATGCATCGAATTTGCTCGCGATGCAGGAAGCTTACAACAGATTGTGGGCTCAAATTGAGTACGTAAAAATGAGTGGAATCACTGATGCTACGAGCGAAAAGTAAAGCCATCTTTCTATTTTTCCATTCCCCCCCCCCACAATGACGAAATACGGAACACTCGAAGATCAAAGCATTCCTCCAACACTTGAGGCACTAGAATCTGAAGTACGCGGTTTGTCTATATCTGACCCAAATGTAGAAACTCCAAGACATAATTTTGTATCCGATGTTTGTCAATTGCTAGAAATGAGGTCGGGAATTCAGTGGGACTCTCTTAGGACACTTAAGCCAGACGAAGTGAATGACTTATGTGCTGCGATAGAATCAAGCGGAGCATCCATGACTGTAGGCGAACTCGTAGCTAGCGTGAGAGCCCATGGGAGACAATTTATACATCATGTGTTGCAGGATGTTCTTGGAATTTCTCGTATGCAGTGCCTTGAAGCATTACCTGATTCTAAAGATCAACGGTGGACAGAAGAAATACCTGCTGGAACGCTATGCGGCGGACTACCAGGAGCAATGTTTAAATTGACACGACCGCTCAGTGTCACTTTTGACATTCATGAAAATGCACCTCACTTCATAGTCGCGAATACCGATCTTTTACTCGCAGGGGTACAAGGAAGAGCTATTATAAGTCCGCCAGAGGATGATCAAATAAATATTGATACAGCAAAAAATAAGGCAATTCATTGGATGCTACAGAGTCTGACTCGCGTCATTGGATCTGTATATATGGAGTACGGCGAACAACCGATCGTGTTTGAAGGGTTTGATCCTCAGAAGATTGAGGGATTACTTGAAAAGGTGGTAGCACCAGAATCAGACACTGGAGCATAATACTCGATCAGCTTACTTCAATAGATCGCTACCAATTGCACTAAAGAACGCCATTACGTGGAGCACTTTAGCGAACATATCAGGCGCGGATTCCAATATCTTAACTTTTGATCACCTTGGATGAAATTATGTCCAAAATATGGGAACTTATGTGTTATCACACCATTATTCTGGCCATCTTTTCTCTTCCCACACTCCGTTTTTCT
>CAZFCB010000026.1:0-18904 GCA_964517585.1 uncultured Candidatus Peribacteria bacterium
AAGAACGAACGGATCGAATATACATGTAAGCGAAGTTGCAAACTGCCTGTCGGCCCTGCCTACCGGCAGGCAGGCGAAGCTCTTCGAGAGCGAAGGCTGAAGCTACCGATCCAGAGACAGAGCCGCGTTATTCTATCGGGCTGCTGCAAAACTTCCAAATGACGCGTGCCTTACATTCACAGTACCTTCCGAGGTTTCAGCATGCCGTCGCGTTTTGCATCGTTTTCAAGCATCACAACAGGAAGATCCTGATGCCAAGCAATAATAGTGCCAGCAGTGCTCATTGTGCCCCGAATAGAACGACCAAATTTCAACTCTGCATACGCTGTTTCATCAATCTCAATGCCACCAAAAGGGGCGAGAACTTCCTTGAGTGGAATGACATCCGCCCACATTGCCGCACTCGGTGTATGTGCTTTCGAAATGTCCCACTCCCCTACCTTCGTACGACGAAGCGCCGAGAGATACGCACCGCAGCGCATGCTCTCTCCGAGATCATGAGCGAGTGATCGAATGTACGTACCGGAACTGCAATCAACCGAAAGTTTCAAAAGTGGATACTTGTACTCAAGTACTTTGCATGCACCTATCGTAGTCTCACGAGCCTTCATCTCGACGTGTTCTCCTCGCATCGCCTTCCGATATGCACGCTCTCCACCAACGTGCAGAGCTGAGTAAGCCGGTGGTACCTGAGAAATCTTTCCAAGAAATCGGTCATCGATGAGCGCCTGAATACGTGATGCATCATCTGGAGCTTGCCACCCTGCTTTCAGTGTGGTGGCAGTGATCATTCCCTCAGCATCGTACGTTGTACTTGTTGCTCCAAGTGTCAGTTCAGCTATGTATGTTTTCCCGAGTTTGCCAAAAAGCTCCACAACTTTGAGGGCTTTTGATCCAACGGCCAAAACCATCAGACCATCGGCCAAAGGGTCAAGCGTACCAAGATGACCAATCTTTCCCTCACCGAAAGACTTACGAACAATTGCAACGACATCGTGACTGGTAGGGCCGCGAGGTTTATTGATGAGGAGGAATCCGTGACGCACAAAGAAGTAGAAAACGATGAAGAGAAAGTTGCGTAACAACACCATAGGTCAAGGCGTGCACACTTTCCACTTTCAACTTTGCACTTTCCACTTCTACAATCAAGTCATGACGCAGATATCGCTCAGCTGGGATTTATTCATCGTTGTCTTCTTCGCGATCGTGATGAGTTATAGCTTCATCGTCGGCAAGCAGCAGTCGATGAAAATCATCATTGCTTCGTACATCTCCATCATCGCAGTGCAAGGCATGGGCAATGTACTCACTCGCATTCTGGTGAATTCTGGTCTCACGATGGAAACAATAGGCATTCCCGTCGACGTCACGATGATGGCACTCGCGAAGATTTTCCTCTTTGCACTCTGCATCATCCTGTTTGTTCTGAGATCCGGTATCGATGTTTCATACGATAAAGAATCTGGCAAAGTTCTAACGATGGTCTACACTGGGCTCTTTGGATTCTCAACTGCCGGACTCATAGTCTCAACCATTTTGACCTATGCATCTGGGAGCGGGATTTTGGACAGCTCTCTCATGGCAAACGGTACTCTTAGCCCACTCCTCGTAGGTTCCACGCTAATGCAGCTTATGATCTTAAATCAGGACTTGTGGTACACACTTCCTGCATTTCTCATCATTGCCCTAGGTTTCGTGCACAACGACTAGGATCATTGGTACAAATTTGGAATAAAAAAAGTAAACGGAGGTAATGTTCTATCCACCTCACCGCGAGAATTACGTTAGATGAAAAGTAAGACCTCGTAGGAAGGCCATTTTGTGCGTAGAAAAATGCACTTGCGAAGAAAAGCTTAGCCCTAGATAATAACCAACGTTTCCTCTCACCCACCTCTTTATGAAGCAGCTCCTTGCTCAAGTATCCGGCGCCTTTGCAGCAATGCAGTTCGCAGTCGGCACGGCGTACGCACAGCTTCCAGATCCGACAGCTATTCCCGGCCTTCAGGGTGAAACAGATGTTGCTGGCATTAAAGACACCATTGTTGCAGTCATCAAAGTCATCCTCGACTTCGTCCTTTTGATCGCAGTCGTGTTCGTGATCGTCGCAGGTATCCGCCTCATCGTCTCCGGTGGAGACGAGGCGCAGAAAGACAAGGCAAAGCAGACGATCATCTATGTGATCATCGGTATCATTGTCGTTCTCTTCGCTCGCGTCATCGTCAGTCTCGTCAACGACCTCTTCAGCAAATAAGTCGAAGAGCATTCTCGCTTTCTAAACCCTCCACAGTGGAGGGTTTTTGTTGATCAAGACTTGTGGATAGTGCGCACCACAGACGCAACATCAGTCAGTACTGCACTCACCGCTCGTTCATCTTTTGCTTTCAATACCTCGACATTGCTTGGCCTGAGAGGATCACGAATCCAAATGGCTTCTGGAGTTATTTCGATTACATCCGTCATCGGAAGAGGCTGACGTGCAAAAAAGAATCGACGCGGAAAGATCCACTCCGTCATGAAATGTCGTGTACTAAATTGGATATCCCCGCAAAGACCGATATAACGTTTTGTGGTCATAATTCGAATAGGCTGTCCGATGACGGGTCGTGGGTCCTCCAGTGCTTTCTTCATCCGAATGAGTTCGTCAGGCGGAGAAAGGCAATCCTCACTTCGAATATGCACTCGTGTACCCCACGCAACAATATCAGCACTTTGAAGAAACAGTTCACTCGCTCCCATTTGAGTAGAGAATACAAAAAACCCAAGAACTCTTCCTGTGTCAGGATCAATAAGTGGACGTGTCAGCAAACCGACTGTTTGCTGTGTACCATCGTCGACAATGTGTATCCCTCTACTCTGGGAAGAACGTAAGTGCATGTGAAAAACTATACTCTACTGTGCTGAGTAAATGGAGTACTTTCAATCAGTCCCCTGCTCCGCTTCCGTACATAGTGGAACACATCATTAGGATCAAGAAATACGATGTACAGTGGAATGAGAAACTGGAACCACCAGATATTCATCGTGAGAGTTATCATCGTATGAAAGAGGAAACCAAAGACAAAGAAAAAGGGCTGTGCTCTTCGTATCCAGAGGCCAAATGGCATAAGACATTCCGCAGCAACAGTTCCAAGAAGCATGAGATCGATAACAGGACGCGGTAGTGACCGAGCAAGCCAAAACCCAAACGGTGTTGCCCACCGTCCGGTAAATCCTTGGAGGAGAATCGTGCCACTGTACCACTGAGGCATAAAGAGCTTTTGCCAGCTGACGCAGAAGTACGTCGCAGTTACCTGCAACGAAAATACACGTTGAGAAAAAATTGACACAGGTTCCCATGCAAAAAGTGATCCGTGTTTTAGCAGCATAGCAGCGGAAAAAGCGCGATCACTGCCTGGAAGAAGAAACACCAAAAAGCCAAAAGAGAATAGCCGATAAAACGACGCGGTAAACTGCCACTGGGAAAGATAATGAAAATATGCGAAAGCCATGAGGATGAGGAATGCACTCGTGCGCGTGAAGAATCCTGCCGTAAAAAAGAGAAGTAAGAGAAATGTCGTGGCAAAAAAAACATACACAAACCAAAGAGGCGGATGAAAAATGGCGTAGCCAAGAGTTCCATTAAAATTTTGCAAAGGAAACAGTAGGCCTTCAGCCGAAAAAAGACGTGCATCTGACCATTCCGTCAACCAATACAGAAGGACAAAAGCCCCAAGTGCAATACGAACTATGGCAATGAGATGCGGCGGAACTTGCCGATGGAAAAAGTTATCGTACGAAAGAAGGAGTGCAGCAATCATCGAACTTGGGTAATAAAAAAACGTTCAGATTGCATCCGCAATGCCTGATACCCGAGTGGCGACCTCGGCCACTCCTCCCAATAAAGATCAAGACGAACATATTCATGTCCGAGCATACGTTCATGCTGCAAAATCTGCGCAAGAAAAGATTCATATCCGCGAGCAAGGTACATGGGATCTTGATGAAACTTTTCCAGTCTCATGCGCGAATTGCGCTCTCCTCGAACTCCGGGGAAATACTTTTCCATCGACAGTGGCTTACTGGCACCGGAAGCCTCCCACGCTACAAGAATAGGCTCTACATTGCTACTGCTGTCCGATTGGTATGGAGCGAGCATCCCATAACTAATCGAAACAAGTGACGGTAAAAAGACCGACGTTCTGTGGAAAAACGTCATGTAGATGCCGCCTATGGTAATGAGTACCCATGCAAGTAGCAGGGCATCGAGGAAAGTTTTACCAAAAAAATGTAACGATGAATTTTGAGGCACAGACAGAGTATACCCGTAGATGTGATTACAAAAACGTATCGCTCAATTTGTGCTATAATAGACACGATGCACCTCTTCACTGGATCATCACATCCTACACTGGCAGCTGCACTAGCAAAGGAACTGAAGGTTGATGTAGGGAATATGACATTGAAGCCCTTCAGCTGCGGCGAGCGCTACGTAAAGTACGATGAAAGTATCCGCGGCAAGGAAGTCTATATTCTTCAGACTGGCACTCTCAATCCTAATGAAGACCTGATGGAACTTTTCCTCATGTGCCAAGCTGCCAAGCTTAGTTTTGCAAGTGCTGTTCACGTCATCATTCCCCACTTTCCGTACGCGCGTCAGGACCGCGTCGCTCTGCCCCGAGAGCCAATATCTGCGAAGCTCATGGCGCATCTTCTGGAAGCATCTGGAGCAGATCACGTCATCACGCTCGATCTGCACTCAGATCAGATTCAAGGATTTTTCTCCGTACCAGTTGATGCACTGGATGCCCGGATGATCTTCAGTGATTATTTCCTCAAAAAAAATCTGAAGAATATGGTGATCGTCGCACCTGACGCGGGTGGTGCAAAACGCGCGAAGAAATTTGCGGATCTACTTGGTGCAAATCTTGCGGTCATGCACAAAAACCGCACAGCCCATCACGAAGCAGAAATCGTAGAAGTTGTCGGAGACATCGAAGGAAAAACATGCATAATTTTTGACGATATGATCGATACCGGAAGCTCGATGATTCCGGCCAAAAAGGCTCTCTTGAAGCGAGGTGCTTCCGAGGATGTGTATGCAGCTGTGACGCATCCAGTGTTTTCAGGCAAGGCTCATGAAAACTTGAAAATTGCAGCTTTCAAAGAAGTAGTCGTCACAGACAGTATGCCAGTGAAAGAACATGCTTTCCCGGGTCTCACAGTCCTCACCATTGCCCCCATGCTCGCTGAAGTCATCAGACACGTTGAGAGTGGTACGAGCGTGACAGAGATCTATAAAAACTAGCCGCCATGAAGCAGGAGTGGATCTCCCCTCTTTCGTATTGACCGATGCGCCGCAAGTTCGTACCCTTGACGGGCTACTGAGACACTTGGTCACAGAATCGTTGTTCTTTCTTCTATCGCCGGTATTTCCGTGGGCGACTAGCTCCCACCTGCGCTCTTCGGAGCTTCGGCGGGCAGGCAGCTGGCCTAGGCTCGGTAACGAGCCGCAATCAAAAAGGAGCTGTGCGATCCCTAAAAATACCGTTACATTCCACTAACGTGGGCGACTAGCTCAGCTGGTTAGAGCGCGACACTGATAATGTCGAGGTCGGCAGTTCAAGTCTGCCGTCGCCCACCAATTTTCTTAGAGCGCGACACTGTAACATCGAGGTCATACGTTCACGTCTGCCGTCGCCCACCAATTTTCTTAGAGCGCGACACTGTAACATCGAGGTCGTACGTTCACGTCTGCCGTCGCCCACCATCCACATCATCTTTCTTCTTCGATACAGACTTCTTGGCTCCGTGTAGAGCAGAGTGTGTTCTCCCCTTTATAGGGGACTTCTTGGAGCCTGTCAGGATTGAACTGAAACACGATGTTTGCACGCACCTACGCTACCATCCGGGTCCCTCCTCCAGGCTTATTTGGAAACGTATCAGTAGTTCTCATGCTCTGGCCAGAAATAAAATACTGTTTACCAGGCTGCTGCCCAGTAATCGTTAAACTACATGGCCGCTTGATTCAATGGCAACCCCGAGCATGCTAGATTGGTGCAACTCAGGAATGTGCGAGGGAAAGACGAGATGAGTCTCACTCTGATCCATGTAGCATAAGTGTAAAGATGTTTATACTACATGCAAAGGAATCGACAATAGCTCCTCAGATAACGTAGTTTGTACCATGTCTTTGCTATATTGATTTCGTCATAAATCTTTCAGCTTGTACAAGGGAAAAAGTTGCACAGAACTTGCCAAAATCCTATAACGAGTATGTTCTTATTCTTTCCCTACTCTTGTTATGTGTCAGAAAAAATGTTTAGGCACAGTTGCCTGCGTACTCGTCACTGTCGGAGCGCTTAACTGGGGCCTCATTGGCTTAGGTTGGCTCTTTGGCGGTGCAGACTGGAACGTTGTCCACATGCTCCTCGGTTCCTGGATGAAGGTCGAGGCTGTTGTCTACGTTCTCGTCGGTCTTGCAGGCGTCTACAAGCTAGTTATGTGCAGCAAAGGTTGCGCAGGAGGCAGCTGCTGCGGCAGCACTCCAAAGGCTATGTAATACGGAAAGCATACGAAGAAAGACCTCCAAGCGGGGTCTTTTTTCTTAAGGGAAAAACACATCGATGGGCACAGCGTTCGGAAGTTTTTTTCCATCACGGATAATATTTGTAATGAGGCCGCGTGTAACATCAACGGAAAACGCATAAGGAATATCGGCTCCATGTTCCGCAATGAAGACGCCTGTAACTCGAACTGTCTGCGTCGGTGTATCTGGAGCGAGAACTGTCGTCACTGCCATCAAAACATCGTGCGAAAGTAACATTGATGAAACGATGGCAATGAGCTGTTTTTCCGACCAATGTGTCATCGCTTCTTCCGGCACTGGTTCTTTAGTCAGAGTAACCTGCTCTTTTGGCATATCACCCTGAGCGATGATAGCCAGGACGTCATCAATATCGGTACGATCCTGACCTGATACGGTTGCACGAAGATTGATAGCGACAGAGCGAAGAGCGCTCTGCCACAGTAAGGATTGCTTAGGATATCCTGCGCGTGTCAAAAGGTGGGGTAAAGCTGCATACTGTTGCAGGAGAGAGATAGCAGAATCGGTATCTCTGAGACCGAGAGAGAGCACACTTTTTTCCCACTGACGCACATGAATTTCAGCAATCGGTCTCATGCGAAACATCGCCATGAAAGGAAGTGCCGACATCAGTTCTTTCATGAGCAATGGATCATCCGAAACTTTCTCTGATAGCGCCTGAGTTGCTTCCGCGTCTGCCTTGCTTTCTTCCTGCACAAGCCGAAGGAACAACAGTCTTTGAGATTCCCCGGTTGGATCAAGAGCATTCGTGATGTGAATAGCCTGCAAGAAAGTTGGCGCTGTCATACGAGAACCCGTCAAAAGATGTGCGAGTGATACTTGCATATTCTCGCGATCATTCATCGATTCTAATGATGCAGGCAGACTAGATTCTGGTAGTAATTTTGCGGCCTGTAAACGATGTGCGTACCAATCAGTTGGAACCGTGGACACTGTCGGTGTTCCCGCTGCATCCACCGTCAGTTGCATGCCGGGAATGACAATGATGTGTTGATCGCCATGTGTCACAATGACGGAGTATGTCAGCGGTACGACGGTCAGCGTCGTAGCCTGACGAAGTGCAACGTATGGAGAATTCAGTGCATGGACTGTGACAGTGCCAAGCGTGAGCTGAGACATGCCCCGAGAGAGAAGCAATACCTCTCCACGCAGAAGTTCGGAATGCTCGCCAGTTTTGTCCGTGCGAAGAGCTGAGTCAGGTTCGAGCGTTCCTCTGAGCATCCATCCCACATGAAAATCTACAGGTGTCTTTGTGGCTCTAAACAATGCCGTTGATCCAACATGGCCTTCCGTAGCCCCTGCCGGCAACACTGCCTGCACGACCGACAGCGACAGCATCAGGAGAACTGCTATGGGAAATGCCACGAAATGACGATGTGTTTTTGTGTGCATGAAATCCTTCTATTCTAGCAGAAAAACCTACTTTTTTGAAGTGTGCAGACTTTCAGGATGCAGTACGATCACATCATGCGTATTCTTGGCGTCGATCCCGGCCTTTCTACCGCTGGGTTAGGGCTAATTGAATCTGACGGCAAAGGAACACTGAAAGCCTTAGACTGGCTTGTGATCAAGACTTTGCCGACTCTGTCACTCCCCGACCGATTACTAGAGCTTGGGACTGATTTGGAAGAATTTCTGAAGGAAGCGAAGCCAGATTTGGCTGTCGTGGAAGAATTATTTTTCTCGACGAATAAGCGAACAGCTATGGATGTCTCCCAAGCCCGAGGCGTGATTCTTTTTACGCTCAAAAAGTCAGGTATACCCGTGATGAGTGCAACGCCGCTTCAGCTCAAAACTGCAATCACCGGTGACGGACAAGCAGACAAGAAACAGATGCAAGCGATGGTGAAGCGGACGCTGAAACTCGACGAAATACCGGAACCGGCTGATGCTGCTGATGCACTCGCACTTGCTCTGTATGGTGCCTTCACGTTGCGCGGATCTCAAGCGGGCGTGACTTCCCCTCCTCGTAACACATTCCACACGGAAAGATCCTTGGTTTGAGAGACGGGATGCGTAGAAGTAATGATGACTTGATGATCCTGAAGGTGAAAAAGAAGGGCCTCTTGATGATGTTGATCAAGCTCTGAGAGCACATCATCGAGAAGAATAATCGGACGCTCGGATCGGAGTGTGTGAAAAAGTCCTGCATTCACAAAAAGTAGTCCAAGGAGAATAGAACGTTGCTGACCACGAGACGCAGTGACGGCAATATCGCGACCACCATCTTCTATCCGCCAATCATCGCGGTGCGGGCCCGTGGTGGTCGTCTGAAGAATAATATCGCGAGACCGATATTTCTGGAGTGCAGCAAGAAGTGAGGTCACAGGATCATCGGACGAGGCCGTACTGGCAGAGATGACATGTACATCAGCACGTGCTTCCGCAAGTCGCTCAAGTTCCGCAGGTAAAAGTTCATTGATGACCATGAGTGCATCGTGCCTGCGACTCACGATTCGTGATCCAGCGTTAGCAAGTTCAGTGTCCCAAACATCGAGCTCATTCTCCTTGGATTCGCCCTGAGAAATTCGCTTCAGAAGAGCATTTCTCTGCTTCAGTACTCGTTCATATTCGAGTCTCAGAGCGGCATAATCAGGCTTGAGTTGTGAAAGAAGCGAATCGAGAAAATTGCGCCTGCCAGAGGGAGAACCGGTGAAGAGATCAAGATCTTGCGGCAAAAAAATGATCGTCGGAAGAACGCCGATGAAAGAGAGCAGCGGTGTTTTGACATCATTGATGAAGTACGCCGAACCTCGACGGGGTGATGTTTGAAACACGCATTCGAGAGAGAGTGGCTGCTGATCATCGCCTGTGACATCTGCCCGAATCTTGAAGAACATGTCGCCAAAACGCACAACGTCCGAGAGATCTGCCTTCAGACATGATCTTCCGTGTGACAACAGTGACACTGCCTCGACGATGTTCGTCTTACCACTGCCATTGTCTCCGCAAAAAAACTGACGACCTTTTCCGTCGAAATGAATGTCGAGTTTTTCGTAGGAACGAAAATGCTGAAGAGAAAGAGATGAAATACGCACAGACAGAGATTACAGTGTGCTTCGAGACTCGGCACTATTGGTTTTCTCGTAATCTTCGATCACCTCGTGAATCACCTTCAGATATGCGTCTCGCTTGATGTACTGCGGTAGCTGTTCTGGTAATACCCAAACGTACGCATCGACTTCATTATCGTCTACCATCACCTTTGCATCTTTATGAGCTTCGATCACAACGAAGCACAGTTCCTGCCCTGCATTCACAGGATGATGACGTCGCAGAAATTCCGGAGGAAAATCGTACGAATACACGCACGGACTTGCATGCGCGACTGTGTCGTACTCAAGTCCTGCCTCTTCTTTAAGCTCACGAAGTCCCGCTTGCTCAGGTGTTTCACCTGCCTCAATGCCGCCCTGCGGAAGCTGCCAAGCATCATTGCGCCTTGGTTTGTGCACAAGCAAAATAGACTGTAATGCCGTACAACCATCGGGCGCACAGACGTTTGATGGCTTGAGAACGAGAACAGCGACGGCTTTTCGATATTTTTTCATCAGTGTCAGATTACCGCAAAAAAGCCTTCATCACGAGAGCAAGACGGCTTTAGCTTGAATGCTTTTCTTCCTTCAGTTTAATATTCTGCCTCGAACCATGGACGTTGCCTGGAGTCGTGCAGACCCAACAAAATTTCCTCAACTTGCGAAAGTCGGCTTTCTTAGACTTCATGACACGAAACGTGCCAATGCGAGTGTTGCACGTTTCACAGTTGCCGGCGTAAACGGTGGCCTTACCTCTAGGCATAGCTGGGGCAGCTTACTGGCTGTAAGCGAGGAACGCAAGTCCAGTGAAAACGATACAAAAGCAGAATACTTTCAGTTGGATTGACTGACGCGTCAAAAGCTCTTTCGGAGCTTTAGAAGGAATGAACATCACAAGTGCGCCAGCAAGTCCCATCACCATGAAAGGTTGGATGTTATACACGATAGAGACCAGAGAGAGTGGGCCACTCGCAACCGCAAGAGTCCCTGTGAATTCCGCTAAGAAGAAGCAGACGATGACGAATGCATTGATCGCAGTAAAATGCCATGACATTCGGATGGCACGGAAAGCAGTATGACGAACCTCAGTAAAAACACTTCCAAAGAAAAAAGAGAATGCCTCACGTCCACACACAAGCCAGTAAAAAACTGTCAGTGGATTTTGGCCTTCGTGAATTGCCCATTTCTTCATCAGATAAAATGGCAAGAAAAATGCAGCGAGTACGATAACAAACCATAGCATCTGTCGAACATCTACCTTCTGATGAAAGAGCGACAGAGTCAACGTACCTCCAACAATGAATAGAGCACCGACCGACTGAAACACTCCCCACGATTCCCCGAAGAAGAGAAAACCAGAAGCGACAAGTAATAGTGAAAGCAGTGCCCATGCGATATTCGTGATCGACACATCAATGTGTGCTAGAACGTGAAAAAACCATAGGTCACCAGCGTAACCAATGATGCCAAAGAGAATGAGTGTCCAAAGCCACGGAGTCTCAAGTGGCAAGAAAAAGGCGAGAAGAACGAGAATCGGAATACTAAACATTGACTGACTCCACATGAGTGCCATCGGTTTCTTTTCATAATTGTGGACCAGTGAAGAATCGAGGACATTCGTCAGTGCCCACAAAAACGTGCTGAGTAGAACATATAAAAGCCACATAATTGCAATCGTACACCACGAAGCTCTCTTTTAGTGACCGCTTTGCAGAAAATTAAATGCGCTATTCGCAGCAACGGTCGCCTCCCCTGCTGCGGTTGTGAACTGAGCAAAATGATTGCTACCACTTGTCAGATCTCCAGCGCCAAAGACTCCCTGCACGGACGAACGCTGTGCTTGATCAACCTTCAGAAATCCAAGGTCATCAATCTCACATCCGAGTTTCTTTGGAAGTTCGATAGCAGGATTCGAACCGATTTCAATGAAGACACCGTCAACTGTGAGCATGTCCGAGCCATTCCAAGCCTTATCAAGTTGTATGCCTGTCACTTTTTTGTCTCCGAGAATCTTTATAAGATTTCGCTCAAGGACAAACTCGACATTCTTTTTCTCCTTCACTTTATCCACCCAAAACGGCTCAGCTCGAAACGAGTCTTTCCGATGCACAAGATACACTTTAGCCGCTACCTGAGCCGCAATAGCAGCACCCTCTACGGCACTATCCCCTCCTCCGATAACAGCAACCGTCTTGTTTTTATAGAAGAAGGCATCACACGTTGCGCAGTACGTCACGCCTTTTCCTGAAAACTCAGTCTCGCCCGGAACCCCGAGATGCCGCTTGTTACTGCCTGTTGCGAAGATAACTGTTTTGCCATCCACTGTTTCATTGCCCTCAAGCGACACACGAAATCCACCATCGATGATCTGAATATCTTTCACGGTCGCAATCTTGAATGTCACCGTATCACCGAAACTCACAGCGTGAGCCTTAAACTTCTCCATAAGATCTGGACCACGAATCTCTATTTCTCCAGGCCAGTTGCCTACTTCTGCAGCTGTATTTCCCATGCCACCTGCTTCGGCGCCAACAAGAAATGTCTTGAGTTTGTATCTTGCCGTATAGACTGCCGCTGTATATCCGGCACAGCCAAGGCCGATGATGATGACGTCTTCCATGAGGAGAGAATGCCGTGAGACGGCAAAGATGTAAATGAAAAAGCGGGTAGCGATAAGCGGATAGCACAGAGAAAAACAGTACTACTCACTATCCACTATTCGCTCGTCTCAATGAAGTACCTGAAATATCCATCCAAAGAGCCTCTTTGCTCCCTCCGTAAGCCTTGGCCCCGGACGGTTAAGAAGTGAATCATCAATGACGAACAGATGATTCTCCTGCACCGCACGGAGCTCAGCCCATCCTGCACGTTTCGTAAGAAGCTCTTTACTTGCGATGCTACCAGCACCGCAAATACTGAGGACGATGAGATCAGGATCAAACGCCTGAATATCTTCCAAGCTCACCTCATAACTTGGGCTATTACTTCCGTCACTTTCCACTTTCCACTTTCCGCTTTCCACTCCGTACGGTATTCCACCCGCAAGCTTGATGAGCTCTGGCACCCAGTTGCCACTCACCATCGGCGGATGATGCCATTCTTCGACGTAGACACGAGGCTTACGTGACAGAAGGCCTGACTTTCGCTTTGTGTCGCTGAAGCCTTGTTGCAGTGTTTCTATGAGTGCATGTGCACGAGGAGAACAATCCAGAAGCATGCCGATGGTACGAATGTTTTCGTAAAGATCCCCAATGCTTCGCGGATCTTGATGGATGACTGCGAAGTCTTCTTTCTTGAGGTGTTCAGCAAGTTTTTTTTGCACCAACGTCGACGTAAAGACTATCTCCGGCTTGAAGAACCGTAAATCCATTGGATCAATGTTCTGATGCTCTGGAAGCTTGGGAATTGCTTTCGCAGCTTCTGGGTAGTCACTAAATTTATCTGTGCACACGATGTGCCTCTGTTGCTCAAGTGCAAAGAGGATTTCTGTGACAGCGGGTGACAGAGAAGCAATGCGCATGAGAAGCCTCGAATACAAATAGTATAAGTCTTTCGCAGCTACTGTCGCATACAGTGCTTAGATAATAGAAGCGTGCTGAAGCCAAGCACAGTTTCCGTCCAGGTGTAATAACATGAAGCACTTCGATGCAACGTAGTCCTCTACGTCTTGCATCGTCTCAGTATCATTCGTGAAGAGATCATCCCGTAATGTAACAATCAGAATGCCCTGAGGTGAAAGCACGCTTCTCATGTCATCCATAAGCCGATCACAGAGTGTAGCATCATGTTCGAAAGGGCTTTTTGGCGCATTGAAGATGTTCAGGCACGCGATGACGTCATACGGTGCACGAAATGACTTCATCCAATGCTCTTTCGTGCAATCGAGCGTGAGGTGTCTGTAACCCGCGCGTGGGTTCGGGCGAATATCTGTACCTGTCACATCTGCACCAAGCCTTGCGAGCATTTCAGCAAAAAACGGCGGGTAACGATCCCGGAACGTATCTTCAAGAACGTACGTCCCAAGCGACCCGCAGCCAACATCAAGAACCTTCAAGTGCTTCACATCGCCGAGTGCCGCAACGGCGTGAACTTCACGCATGTCTGCGATCTCAAAATCGACCGAACCGCCAAGTGATGTCACAACCAAGAAAAAAAGTTTCTGAGCGTCGAGAAATTTCTGCTCACGCAGTAACTCAGCAAGAGTCGCACCTGCGATGCGCCGAAGGTAGTCGAGGTCGGGGGAAATCATCGGTAGTGGTGCCATGGGAGGGACTTGAACCCTCAATCCCTTGCGAGAACGCGATTTTGAGTCGCGCGCGTATACCATTCCGCCACCATGGCCTATGAACGCCATTCTAAATGTCTTTGCCCAAAAAGAAAGCAATCTGGGATGCGGCGTCCCAGCTACGGATAAAAACAGCATTAGAAATTTCGCCATATGAAACAGAAAACACCCCTCACTTTGAAAGATTTATCGACGCATGTGTTCCTGTTCGTAAAAGCTCAATGATGTTCTTATCGGAATAACGAAAAAGAATGAGCCAATTGTGCGAAACATGCATGTCGTACACTCCTGCCAGATCTCCTTGAAGCTCATGAATGTTCCAGAGTTTCGGAAATGGCGGGCCACTAGCAAGGACGTGCAGAGCTTTTTTCATCCTCTCCATTGGCCAGCCTGCTCGCTTCAATCGTTCAAGATCTTTCGCAAATTGTCGATGGAGGCGCAACTCACAACGCATCGACAAACGCAGAAATATCCTCACCCGATTTTAGGTTGGCTACTACGTCTCCTTTCTTAATCTGCTCAAGAATGTTTTTCTCCGCTTCCTGCGTAAAACCATTCACGGAGATCCAACTGAGGGGTATGGTACCGAGTGAAACGACATGAAAGAGAAAAAGGCGCACGGCCGAAGGCATATCAAGTCCATTCTTCTCAATGACAGACTGTGCGTCTTTCTTGAGCTTCTTCGGAAGTCTGACGTGAAATGTGGTGGAAGGTTTCATGACACAATTGTAGCAGTTATAGTCACAAGAGGCAATGGTCATGACTCCCGATCTCGGTAACTGGGACGCGGAGTCCCAGCTGCGGATAGAAGTGCTATCATTCAGGCATCATGAAATCCTACTCTACCTTCCATTTCTCTTCGTACTCCTGGAACCATCATGCTGGGAAAATTTCGCTCAAATATGCGCTCGATAAAGAGCACTTTTTCGAAGAACTCATCTTTCTGCCAGAACCAATCTCGGACGAGCATCTGGAAGCAAAAAAATGGGAGATTGAACGCTTGCTCTTTGCGCTCCACATCATCGGCGGGATTAGCTACTTCAAAACGTTCCTGCCACGCACGATGAACATTCATTCCGGTGATCTAGATCTCCATGAAGCCAGATTCTGGAACACGGTCTACGAGAAAGGCCTCGGTGAATTCTTTTATAAGAACAATATTGATTTTCGAGGACTCATCAATTTTCCGGTACAGCGAGAAAAAGTTGCAAGGCTTCCGGCAATGCGCACAAAGCCGCTCGAAAATCGGCTGAAACGCATGTTAGTCCCCATCGGTGGCGGTAAAGATTCGATGGTCACGATCGAGCTTCTGCGAAAAACCGGTGCGGATATCACGCTGCTGCGTCTGGAGCCGCATCCGATTATCGACGAATTGTCGCACGCTGCAGGGCTTCCAATGCTCACGGTAGAGCGCCAACTTTCTTCTACGCTGTTCGAGCTCAATGACGCAGGCGCTCTCAATGGTCACATCCCGATCACTGCCTACCTCTCAATCCTTTCCGCGCTACTCGCCGTCCTCTATGATTTTGACGCGGTTGTGATGAGTAATGAAAGCAGTGCGAATGTCGGAAACGTCGAATTCAAAGGTCTGCAGATCAATCACCAATGGAGTAAATCTGTGGAATTTGAACGAATGTTTCGAAAATTCCTCAGTGAAGCAATTGGCACGAATACTGAATATTTCAGCGCACTCCGACCGTTTTCAGAATTGAAGATTACACAGATATTTTCGAAGTACCCTGAGTACTTTGAGCGGGTCACAAGTTGCAACGCTAATTGGAAAATTTCCGGATCTTCCACTAAGGAAACTGTGAAGAGCAGTAAGTGGTGTAAGAAATGTCCGAAGTGTGCTTTTGTCTTTGCGTGTATGTCAGCTTTCCTCGAAAAAACGGAATTAGAGCAAATGTTTGGAGCAAATCTTTTTTCTGATGATGCGCTTGTTCCGCTCTTCGAAGAACTTCTTGGAATCCGTAACTTCAAACCGTTTGAATGTGTGGGTACGCCAGAAGAGACGCAAGCAGCTTTCGTCCTTGCGCACCGCTGCGGGGAGCACGAAGACACTCCGGTCATGAAGATGTTTGCGTCAAAAATCCTGAAAACGATCAAAGATCCCGATAGACTGATCAACGAAATCTTGGCTCCGTCGAAAGAGCATTTCATTCCAAAAATTCTGGAATTATTCATCCTTTCCTTCCAATGAAACTACGATCACTCTGTACTTCCCGTAGCCGGGACGCGGCGTCGCAGCTGCGGTAGCAGGTAGAATTTCAGGACTTTTCACTCTCAATGCGCATCCAAGACCTCGCCGGCAAAAATGTATGCATTCTTGGTTACGGGAAGGAAGGTCGTGCGATGGTAGATGCTCTGGAGAAATATGCAGCTGGATGCAGGATTACGATTGCAGATCGTGATGAAGTAGTAAGAAGTAAGACGTATGTAGTAAGGAGTGGGGAGAAATACTTGAATCATCTCAATGATTTTGACTTGATTATTAAATCACCTGGCATTCCACCGCACCTCCTTACTCCTTACTCCTTACTTCTTACTACTCCCACACAGATCTTTCTCGACACGATTGCCGATACTGGAGCAGTCGTCATCGGCGTCACGGGCTCGAAGGGAAAAAGTACGACTGCAACCCTAATTCATGCGATTCTTAAAAATGCACACAAAGATATTCACCTCGTTGGCAACATTGGCATACCCGCAATTTCTCATCTAAAAGACGCAAAGATGAATACAATTTTTGTTCAAGAGATGAGTAGTTACCAACTCATGGATCTAACCGTAAGTCCTCACATTGCAGTCGTGACTTCGTTTTTTCCGGAGCACATGGATTATCACGGATCACTGGAAGCGTATCTCGAAGCAAAGAAGCACATTGCACGATTTCAAAAAGAAAATGATGCTATCTTTTTCAACGCTGCTTTCCCAGAAGCTAAAGAAATCGCCGATGAAAGCAAGGGGAAGAAAATTCCGTTTTCTCTGAAAGATTCTCCAGTCACTTCGGATGAAGTTCTTCTCAAAGGCGAACATAATCTCGGTAACATCGCAGGTGCATGGAGTGTCGCGATGCACCTTGGCATCCCGAAAGAAGTGGCTCTCGAAACAATTCGGAAGTTTGAAGGACTCCCCCATCGACTTGAATCTATCGCAATACGTGATGGCATCGAATGGGTCAATGATTCCATTGCAACAACACCAGAGACAGCTGTTGCTGCACTCAATGCACTGGGTGACAGGGTTCGCATCATCATACTTGGAGGCCAAGACCGTGGGTATGATTTTGCGCCACTTGCGCAGAAGATCGCAGACTCCCCTTCTTTACGCATGGTCATTCTTCTGCCGGATAGCGGCACGGTGATCGGTAAAGCCATCGAACATGCTGGAGCGTCCGTCATCCTGTCGGAGGCAACCACCCTTGAAAAAGCGATTGATACAGCGCGTGAAGCAGCGCTGGATCCTAAGCCAGAACCAGGGGTGACCCCAATAGTCCTCCTCTCACCGGCTGCACCGAGTTACGGACACTTCAAAAACTTTGAAGACCGTGGAGAACAGTTCAGAAGCCTTGTAGGGAGAGGAAGGCTAAACAATGCCCCGAACTGAATTTGTAACCGCTCACTACCAATAACGAAAGAAAAGTATGTTTCCCCTTTCCCCGCATCACCCCCAACCCCTCTCCCTTGGGAGAGGGGAGCTCCGCTTTTATCAACATCAAACTAAGTTCTATCTTTCTAAAGGTTCCTTTCTCCCCCATCGGGAGAAAGGTGGCGCCTCAGCGACGGAATGAGGCGGGAGAGAGAAGATATGTAGTGAGCGGTTACCTGAATTTGTAACTGGTCACTGACTTTGCAGTATGGCCTCTTTCGACTGAAGAAGTCACTTTCACTTATGGGAGCAGGTTTCTACCTGCGTTTGTCTGTGATCACCACGCTGGTCGAACGCGGGTAGGAAACCCGCTCCTGTTGAAGAATAATGAGTTTTTCGATGCAGGGGTCAGTGACGAGTTACCTGAATTTCTATTGCGCAAGAGACAAAATGTGTGATATAATATAAATATTAACTAATACCAATATACATATATGAGTTTCTCCCCCCCCTATCTCCGTTCTCAATTTCTGAGAAGCGACTACTTTCAAACGGACCAGAGTTTCGTCAAAATACAGAGTTGCCTGCCCGGCAAAATGTAGATGGCAAGGAAGCACAAAAAGCTGCGCCAACAGGGATTGAGCAATTACAAAGATACTTACCCGGACATGAAGATTTGGTGCAAGCAGCAAGCAAACATGTTGATATATCGACGGTTATGCAAGGTCGAGGCCTTAATATTGTATATACAATATCAAGTAAAAATAATCCTGCGATGAAAGTACAAGTCTCCACAAATAAGCCTGGATGGCAGGGGGAGATTATTCAGGCATTACAACGTATGTATGATGGTAATCCTGATAAAGTATTTAACAGGGATGACTTGCAAAAAGTTGGAGCAATGCAGGTTGCTAGCCTGACTAAATTTATACAGAAAAGTATGACAGGAGGGAAAAATGCTACAGAAGAATTCATGCGAATTCCAGATGCTCAATATCTTCAAATGAAGCAAGAGGTTCAACGTATTTTGAATGTAAGTGAAGATGTATCGATCACACTAAGAAGTCAAAAAGACTATGTTGAAATGAAGATTGCCTCTAAAAAAGATGGGAAACTAATTGGCATCTTTGGAACAACAGGAGGCTCCTTAGATTCTGGGCTCGTTTCACCAAAAATTGAAGAGCTACCTTCAGACGTACTTTTATCACATGTAGTTGCAGCTACTCAATGCGGGGATATAGTTAAAGGTAAAAACCCAAGCATCAAGATGGTGCAATCAAAGAACGGTACATCCTCTGTAGAACTGTATTATGAACATCCGACAGTAGGGCAGTGGAAAGTTGCCGAGGCCGATTTTGACGCATCGGGAAGAGTTCTAAAAGTAGAGAAGATTCCAACGCCTCGCTAATCACAACA
>CAZFCB010000027.1:0-18879 GCA_964517585.1 uncultured Candidatus Peribacteria bacterium
CTGATAACACTCACAAACGGCGGGAGTTTCCACTTCTACGGCAATCTAGACTGAAGGTTTCTTCGTGAGCCGCTCCACCATGTCTAGAAGAGCCTTAATTGACATATCTTTCTTTACGAAATAATCATCAATTTCATAGGACTTGCCGCGCTCGCGGTTCGCTTGATCGTCGAAATTTGAGAGAATGATGACAGGAAAAGAGCGATCAGCTTTCGGAAGCTTCTCAAGAACTCCAAAACCGTCCATGACCGGCATGTTGATATCCAAAATTAAGAGATCAGGTTTTTCTTTGGCGATGAGCTCAAGGGCTTCTTGGCCGTTGATAGCCGTCCGGACGTCGTACACGTTTCGGTCAAACTTGCGCAGATACAGATCTCTGAGGACTGTATCATCTTCCACGACGAGCAATTTGCAGAGCGCCATAAGATACATTATACCGTAACTCGGTCGTAGAATCAATGTTTTGACAAAGAAAAACGCCCTTGCGGGCGTCTTTCAAGAGATGGGAGTGGCTTAGTTAAAGGATACGCGTACGTATTCTGTCACTTTCGCGTCTCCTAGCATCTTCTCAACCGTCTGAGTCTGATCTTTCACGAAGGCCTGCGTCGTGAGGGCATTCTCTTCACGGAATTTCTTTTCTTTTCCAAGCATAATCTTTTCAAGAATCTCCGGTGGCTTTTTGTCATCTTTCATTTGCTCTTTCCAAATCTCTTTCTCTTTCAGAATCGCTTCTTGTGACACATCGGAAGGACGGACGTAGGACGGATTCATGGCAGCGCCGTGCATAGCGACATCCGAGGCTTGTTCACTCGTACCTCCTTCAAGTCCAACGATGACACCAATTTTCCGATTGCTATGAACGTACGTTCCAAGAACAGGGGCTGCAACTTCTCTTACCTCACCGAGTGAAATATTTTCACCAAGCTCAAGAACAGCAGCTGGAACTTTCTCGGCTGCAAATG
Organism: uncultured Candidatus Peribacteria bacterium; assembly: GCA_964517585.1. Taxonomy (GTDB): domain Bacteria; phylum Patescibacteriota; class Gracilibacteria; order Peribacterales; family Peribacteraceae; genus JAGORY01. Next base: position 963 of record CAZFCB010000027.1, read on the forward strand.
CCTCGAACGCTCCCTTTCCTTCTTTGAGAAGTTTGTCAGCCAAATCCTGACCGAATTTGACAAAGACATCGGAACGACCGACGAAGTCAGTCTCACACTTTGCCTGTACGAGTGCGGCTTTCTTTCCATCAGTTGCGATGAAGATAGCTCCCTCACTCTGTACGCGGTCACCTTTTTTGACAGCTTGGGCTTTACCTTTTTTTCGTAGAATATCGATGGCGAGATCTTCATTACCTTGCGCTTCCTCTAGTGCGTTTTTTGCATCGAGGATACCGCTACCTGTTCGGGCGCGAAGTTTTGCGACTTGATCTGCAGTAATGGACATGTGCGAGAGGGGTAGTAAGTAGGAGGTAGTACGTAGTAAGTAGTAAGAAGTAAGTAGCAAGTAGCAAGAGAAGAGACGTCGATTGGTCTTATATCTTACTTCTTACTTCTTACTACTTACATCTTGATTCTCGTTTTTCTTCGCATCACCTAGTTCGCTTTGGACGCAGCTTAGAATCATTTGGATCGACTTCACTGCGTCATCATTCGCTGGAATGTAAATCTTGAAGTCGTCAGGATCTGCGTTGCTGTCACAAATGCCAAAGACAGGAATACCTAATTTTCTGGCTTCCAAGACCGCGACGCGGTCACGAACAGCATCGATGACGAAGAGTGCATCAGGCAGACCTTTCATCGCAGATACACCGGAGAAACCAGCATCGAGTTTTGCGAGTTCCTTTCGGAGGACGACCTGTTCTTTCTTCGTGTACTTACCGACATCGCCCGTGCGGAATGATGACTGGAGATCAAGGTAGTATCGAATACGGTTCTTGATCGTAGACCAGTTGGTGAGAAGGCCAGGAACCCACTTCTTTGTGACGACGGGCTGACCGAGAGCACGACTTGTTTCCTCGATGGCCTGGAGAGCCTGGAGCTTTGTAGAAACGAAGAGGATTGTCTTGCCAGATTTCTGCATAGATCGAAGTTCATCACACGTTTTCTTGAGTGCAGCTTCTGTCTTCTCGATATCGAAGATATGGACTCCGCGGCGGATACCGAATAAATCATCTTTCATTTTTGGGTTCCATTTTTCTTTGCGATGTCCGAAGTGACACGCAGTTGCGATGAGTTCTTTCGTTGACGGAATCGCCATACAGATGGGGGAAAAGTACGCCTATCGGCGTGGAAGGAATAAATGGTGATGAACGTATCCTTGGGGTCTGCTCCCTGACGTCTTCTCGCTCAAGTGCGGAGGATTTCCCTGGAGCTTGCCCTGAGGAGCAAAGCGACGAAGGGATCAGGACCGCGCGATCGGTCGGGGAGGATTTCTGAACGTGGGTACTTTATACACGGCTTAGAGCCGCTGTGCAAGGCACCTATGGTCCTCATCCCCCAACCCCTTCTCCATGGATGGAGAAGGGGAGCTCTGTTTATCTAATAACTTGGGCCCCCTCCTCTCCTGCTTCTAAGGAGAGGAGGTCGGGAGGTGAGGACCTTAAAGGGACTGCACGCATGGTAAAACCGCCGAGCTTGGCTCGGCGGTGTTGATGTTCATTCTGATCGGCTACTGCCCAGGAACACCCCGGGCGAAAAAGTATCCTTTAGTATGTCGTACCAAACTGTTGGGCTAAATTGCGTGCGAGTGTGTCTAAGGTCGTGTTATCGAGAGCACACGCATTGCCATAATCCACTTTCGCAAGTATCTCCCAGTATTCACGCTCCGTAGCGTGATCCGCTAGTCGGTTTGACTGAGCCTGCGTGAGAACGCAGGCGTTCAAGACCGACGAAACGAAATCTTCACCTGGCAGCCCGAAAGCCCGGTCTACCAGGTACGCGATTTCTCCCAATGTAACTGAACGGTCAGGATAGAAATTACTCCCGACCGCAAAGCCGCCTTGAATCCAGTTTTCACTTGCCGCTTCCTCTACAAATGGAAACGCCCAGTTGGTTCTGCTGACGTCTTGGTATGTCTGGACAGGATGTGAATTCAGCACCCCACCATTCACTTCAACGACGACATAGACCGCTTCTGCCCGACTGACATTCGGGCCGGTAAAACGAGCAGGGGAAATGACGAAGGTGATAAGCCCTGTCGTCGTCGAAAATCCATCCGAGATGGTGAACGTCGCAGGATCCGTTCCCGTGAAATCCACGTTCGGAATGTACCGGTATCCGCCCGCGACAGGCTCGATGAAACCGTTAGCAGGATTTCCGAACGTTACGGTCAATGGATCCGCTTCGGCATCCGTGCCGAGTTGCGCCACGCCGAATGTCGGCGATGGCGTGTCTTCGACGACCTGAATCACCGGAGACAGTACTACTGGCGCGTTGTTGTCACGCACTAGCAGTAGGACGAACCCGCTGCCTTCCAGACCCGTGCTATCACGGATCGTATATTGGAAGGCGTCGGCTCCAGTAAAATTCACGTTTGGCGTGTAGACAAAGACCCCGTTGCCGTGATCTGTGAGCACGCCATTCTGTGGCTGTTGATGCGAAACAAAAACGAAAGTATCTCCGTCTGCATCAGTGTCGTTTTCCAGAACGTTGAATTCTGGACTCGGCGTGTTCATCCCGACCTGCACGATGTCGGTTCGTGCGAACGGCGCGTGTGGTCCTGGCAGGAGTGTCACGTTCACCGTGATGGTAACCTCGGTCGCGAGACCGTGGTCATCCACCGCAAGAAGTGAAAACACGTCCTGTCGAAACGATCCTGACTGGTACGAAAAGGTCGTTCCGTCGGCTTGCCGAATCAGGTTGCCGTCTACCTGGTTTGATCCGACGACAATATCCAACGCACCTCCTTCAGGATCGAAGAACGGAGCAGAGATAAATATCGTCGAACCTTCGAGGACCGTTAAGTTCATGTCGCGCCCAATTGGCGCGAGATTCGTCACCGGCGTCTGCACCGGACCTGAGCCGTTTGCGTTCAGGTAGTTAATGACGAGCAGCGCGTCGATCGGAGAAATATAACCATCTCGGTTGACGTCCAAATTGTCGTAGCCCTCAGGAAGTGGTGTGGCGCAGAGAAGGCGCCGATCAAATAGGGTTTCGAAAACGAGATGACGCGTGGTTCTGCGACGAGCAGACTTCTTCTTGATTCTAAACATGTTGGACTCCTAAAACTGGGTGTGAAACAGAAATTAAATTTTCTAGTAGCCGATGGGTGTGAATGAACGTGCCGAAGCAGCGTTTTTCCATGCGGCTTTAGCAAGTAGTAAAATACACTAAAACATACTAAAAGTCAAATACTTCTGCGTTTGGCAGCCCTAGCCAAATTCGAATGTGGAATGTCGAATGCTGATTATCGACGACGATATTCGACATTCCACATTCGGTATTCTTTTTCTGGTCTATTTGAGCCTCTCAATGAGTGCTGAGATGGTCAGACGGTCCTGTTTCTGGGTATCCCGATCTCGGATCGTCACCGTGTCCTTTTCGCCCTGTGCTGCATCTTCTCCAATTGTGCCAAAGTCCACGGTAATGCACTTTGGCGTACCTATTTCATCTTGCCTACGATACCGTTTCCCGATGGAACCTGTGATGTCGTAGTCGACGACGAGGCCAGTTTCTTGAACAATTTTTGTATACAGTTTTTCTGCATATCTACTCAGGTGTTCTTTCTTTGAGAGAGGAAGGATGGCGAGGTCAATGGGAGCAATTTTTGGATCAAATTTCATAACGATACGGGTATCATCCCCCACTTTTTCCTCCGTATACGCATCCAAAAGTACTGCAAGCGTGATGCGATCACTACCAAATGACGGTTCCATGACATGGGGTAGTAACTTACGTTGTGGATCCTCGGGATCAGTGTAGTGGAGATCTTGTCCGCTGATTTTCTCGTGCTGAGTGAGGTCGTAATTTGTGCGATAGGCTGCTGCGGCGCAGAGTTCGCCGAATCCCCATGGAAATTTGTACTCGATGTCCGTGGTGCCACGCGAGTAGTGAGAAAGCTCGTCTTTCTCATGGTCACGTAGACGGAGATTCGTTTCCGTCACGCCGAGAGTTTTTGTAATAAAGTCCCAGCTGTCTTTCTTCCATTCTGCGAAAACATCCTCCCATTTGCTTCGTTCAGGATCAAAGAAGTACTCAATCTCCATTTGTTCAAATTCACGGGTACGAAAGGTGAAGTTGCCTGGTGTGATTTCATTTCGAAACGCTTTACCGATCTGAGCGATGCCGAAAGGCAGTCTGAGACGTGTGGTATTTTGAACGTTCTTGAAGTTTACAAATATGCCCTGAGCTGTTTCTGGACGAAGATACACAAGCGCAGCATCTTCTTCGATGACACCTTGATGCGTTTTGAACATCAGGTTGAATTGACGTGGTTCTGACAGGACGCCTCCGCAATACGGACAGGGCGTTTGCAAGCCCTCTGTATTCAATTGTTCCGTTCCAAGATATTGGATGAGTTGTTTCATAGAACTTTGAATGTACATGTCTTCTTTGCTGTCCTGCACTGCTATCGATGCTTTCTCGAGGAATTCTGCAAGCCAAGATATTGTCACTGACGGATTGCGCACAATCGCCAAATTCGGTGCTAATGTCACTGCTGTTGATTCACCCCATTCTTTCAAGTCTTTCAGTGTGACTTCTTTCTTAGTCTTATAAAGCTCATTCAGTGAGATAAACCAAGGACTCTGCTGGACCAAGCCATCCCAGTGGTCATCACGAACCATTTTCTTGCAGAACTTGCAACTCATCATTCGATCGGCGAATGAGCCTACGTGTCCGCTGGCCTCCCACACTTTCGGGTTCATCAGGATGCTGGCATCGAGCCCAACCATATCCAGTCGCTTATGGACAAATGTCTTCCACCATTCCTTTTTTATGCGATTCTTCAGCTCTACGCCGAGTGGACCGTAGTCCCAAGTGTTTGCAAGACCTCCATAAATTTCTGAGCCGGGGAAAATGAATCCGCGGCGCTTGCAGAGGGAGACGAGGGCGTTGAGCGAGGGGGATGGCATGAGAGCGGGTAGTGGTTAGTGGGTAGTTTGGAGGACTAAAATACTTTGCCTTATCTATACGCTACACGTTCACACTCTTTTTGTGGAGCCTACTGGGTCGATCCCTCGCTATGTTCTTCTGCTAAACCGGTAGCTCGTCACTGACTTTGCAATATAACTTCTTTCGACTAAAGAAGTAATTTCCACTTATGGGAGCAGGTTTCTACCTGCGTTAGTCTGTGATCATCAACGCTGGTCGAACGCGGGTAGGAAACCCGCTCCTATGGAAGAATAATGAGTTTTTCGATGTAGGGTCAGTGAACAATTATCTAAACCGATGTTTTCTTTAAGCCAAGAAAATGGTATAATAAACAGATTCTATCTCATGATTCAATTGATCTCAATTATTGGCGCAATCATTGCGGGGTTTCTCCTCGTGAGAATTTGGATTGGCGCAATGAACGTGAAAGCAATCGATCATGAATCGCTTGCGAGTGTGGAGAAGCGTCATCCGTATCTACCGAAGATGGGTGCAATCGCAGTTTCTGTGGTCATTGCAGGCCTACTCTTCTGGCTTTCTCTGACATACGGCAAGAACACATCACTTCGCTCTCTCACTGGTTCTACAGCGTTCTACAGGACAATCTTCGTGTTTATTGCCATTTCAGCTCTCGGTATTTTTGATCAACTTCGGTGGCATGGCGACAAAGACAGATACAAATATTTCTACGCTTTCGTCCTCGGAACACTTGTGACGTGGATTCTCATTGCTTTCAAGCGAGCATTCTTTGAGACGGGAATCGGACAAGATCCGTTCCTTATGGCGCTCGGCATCACGTGTGTCATCATCGGTTGGAAATTTCTTTTTGGTCCATGGAGTGCATCGATCAAAGCGACTGTACTTGGAACATTTCTCTTTTGGGTGACGTACGCAATTCTTCGGTACCAAACAAAAACTGAGCTACTGGCTACAGGCATTGCAGCTGTCATCGCATTTCTGCCAGTGATTATCTGGTGCAGGCTTTTCCTCGGATACCACAAAGAACGATTTTCTATTGTCCTGCTTGCGTTCTTTGCGGGCATGCTTTCCACGGTACCAATTCTTTTCTACAACGAACTCATGGTGCGTGGTATTGAGCTGAACTTCTTTCTGTTCCGTGTCGTGCCTATCAGCTTTGGAGGATCATCGAAGCAGTTTGTTTCCGATAGTATCTTTAGCGGGGCCACCGGTACAAAGGCGATAGTCCTCACAACTCTCGTCACATATCTCATCGTCGGTGTCATCGAGGAGCTCAGTAAGTACTGGGTTCTCCGGCACAGCAGCAAGGAATTTTTCCGTTCTATTGATGACACGCTTCAGCTTGCCATCATCGTTGCTCTTGGCTTTGCATTTGCAGAAAACTTAGCAAACCCGACGTACTTTGTCGGATTCGTGAAAAATTACCTTCTTGAGTCACCATCTCCGCAGTGGGGACCACTTCTCGGTGGAATCTTTGGTCGTGGAATTTTAACAATGATGGTCCACATTCTTTCGACTGGTGTGCTTGGGTATTACTTCGGTCTTGCGTTTTTCGCTTCGCCGCTCATGAGAAAACAATTTGAGGCAGGAAGAACACACCCTATTGTTTTTGCGATGCATCGCATGCTCAATCTTCGCAGTGATACGCTCTTTGCGCGCGTCCAAATGGCGAAAGGACTCTTCTTTGCAATCGTATTACATGGAGTATTTAATATGGTCGTTTCACTTCCAGAGGTCTTGCCAGGTAATCCAAATACTATTGGGGCGCTTCTTGGTATGGGGGATCAGCATGTTCTCAGTAGCATCGGCATAACCCTTGTTCCAGCACTTCTGTACGTCGTCGGTGGCTTCTGGCTTTTGTCAGTTTTATTTGAGCGTGAAGAGGATATGAAAGAATTCGGAAACATCGTCGAGACACAGTCGGTTGTTTCGACACTATAAAGAGGCGTACCATGACGCAACATTTCACCCCTTAGCGTATGGTATTTCGTCGTCGTCTCGTTTCCGTATTCGCTTTCCTCATCTTGGTTGCGCCTAATTTCGCCGCTGCGAAATCGGTCATCACGATTGTTGATACATCAGCGAAGACAGTCACGCGAGCAAACTTTCTCTCGTGGTCTTTCATCGCTCTTGATCTTAAGAAAGAAGATGGTAAATGTCAGCTACCGTACACGCGTTCTCCACGAGGCTTGAAGCAAACTCTCTGTAGTGCGCAGACGATGGGTGCTCTCTCTATTTTTGGGGCGACGGCGCAGTACACGCTGAATCGACCTATTACTCGCGGCGAGGCGTTATTGGTACTTACTGCTCTGACTGAAAAGCAAGAAGTCTTCGATGTCTCAGGATTTAAAGATGTAAAAACAGATGCACAGATTCAGGCGGTGAGAAATGCAATGGCACTCAAATGGATGGTGCCACAGAGTTCTGCACTCTTTGGCCTTATGCAGCCACTGACAGGCATTGAAACTCTTTCACTTTTGCAGGCTGTTGGAGGGCAGCGTACGACCACAACTCATACGATCACAATTCCAGTCAATCTTACCCGTGAAAGTACGCTCCCACATCAGGATATTTTGGGCGCAATCTGGGACATCATGATGCGTGATTACATTCACGCAGACACCATTGATGGCAATGAGGCTGCCTACAAGGCAATTGAAGGTATGGTGAACTCTCTCAATGATCCGTACAGTACATTCTTTCGTCCTGCAGTAGCGGATGATTTTCAGTCACAAATTAAAGGCGAGCTATCTGGCATCGGCGCACATGTTGAAGATAAGGGCGGCATCATCACTGTTGTTTCACCACTTCCTGGTTCACCAGCCTTTAAAGCTGGTATCCAGGCAGGTGACGAGATTTTGGAAGCAGGAGGAGTTGTATTGAAAGGCATTGGTGTTGAAAAGGCAGTCACCTATATTCGTGGTGAACGAGGCACAACTGTCATCCTGAAGTTACGACGTAACGGTACCGAAATGATTGTTACCGTGACACGAGATACAATCTCTATTCCAGAGGTCCAAGTGTCGTGGCAAGGTGACATTGCCGTTGTGCAACTCGTACAGTTCGGTGAAACGACAGTGAAGCGTATTCGTTCTGTTTTCACTGATATTCAAGAGAAGAACCCTCGCGGCATCGTGCTAGATCTTCGAAATAACGGCGGAGGCCTCCTGACTGCAGCTGACATCGTCATGAGTAATTTCGTTCCTCGTGGTACGGTCGTGGCTCAGGTGAAGAGCCGATCGAGTACTACAACAGAGAAAACGGAGGATGAACCAACGGTCAGTCCTTCCACAAAAGTTGTCGTGCTTGTGAATAAAGGTTCGGCGAGCGCGTCTGAAATTGTCGCTGGAGCTCTTCAGGATCTGAAACGTGCAACTATTGTCGGTACCGTGACCTTCGGAAAGGGAACAGTGCAAGAAGTTATCGGGTTCCGTTCAGGCGAAGCTCTAAAACTTACGATTGCAGAATGGCTGACGCCACTCGGTCGGCACATTGATAAAATTGGGGTGCTTCCTGATGTTGTCGTAGAGTCAGTGGATCGAGATGATCAAATGAGAAAGGCGCTCGATATTTTGCGATAAAGTGGGTAGTGGTTAGCGGGTAGTAAAAATTTTCTTCTCACCACTAGCTTCTCATCACTCAACACTCCTGATGCCTCGCCTCATCCTTGCATCGGCTAGTCCACAAAGAAAGACGCTCTTAGAGGGTCTTGGAGTAGCATTCGATATTATTCCCAGTACCGTCGATGAAGATGCTCATCCCGAGAAAAGTCCCTGTGAGAGGTCAGTTATTCTCGCGAGGCTTAAAGCGGAGGAAATAGCTGCGAAGAACCCTGGATCTATCGTCATTGGTTGCGACACGCTCGTGGTGTCGCACACCGGAGAACTTTTAGAGAAGCCGAATGATGAGCGTGATGCTCGTCGCATGCTTGAGGCGCAAAGCGGAGCGATATCTCAGGTATTTTCAGCACTGTGTGTGATCGATGCAACAGGTAACAAGCATGAAGATGTGTCTACGTCGTCTGTTCGTTTCAAGAAACTCACACCAAAAGACATACGCTGGTGGATAGATACTGGTCTGTGGCGTGGAAGATCTGGTTCATTTCAGATCGATGGACCTGGCCAACTTATGATTGAACACATAGAAGGGGACTGGTCGGGGATTGTCGGACTACCTGTGTATGTACTCGGACAACTGTTGGAAATGGCAGGTTTCTCAGTGTATGTATAACGCCGCAGCCGGGACCTGCCTACCGGCAGGCAGGCGCGGCGTTCCGGTAGTCGTAGGCTCAATATGCCGGATTATCTGCGACGCAGCGTCGCAGCTGCGGGAAGAAAATAGATACAGTATTTTATGCTATCTGTGTTACCTTCCATGTTCCAGTTGCAGATGACCACGGGTAGTTTTTCGGGTTATCGCAGAGATGTAATATGAAAGGCTTCTCATGCATGTATTCAAGTTTTTCTTCTGGTTTCTGCGGCAGCCGTAGATCATAGTATTCCTCAAAAAATGCACCAGTTCCAAGCTCGAAGGAGAGACCAGTTCGATAATCATTGACGAATGCATCCACTGTGTACGGTGCCTGAATCTTCAGGAGCAGATGAATGTGATCGGGCATGATGACAAAACCATAGACGACAACATCATGCTTCTTTTGAAGCGTGAAGAGATAGTCGATTGCCTTGGCGGCAAAATTTGGATGAACGAAGACTTGTCGTCGGTGCCACGTATTCATTGTGATGAACATACAAACACAGTTCTTTGCGCGCATTCTCTGGATCATGACGTGATGTTATAGGAACACGCCAAAAAAGACTCTCGTTTGTACGACATCATTTACATGTTTGAGTAAAACTGGTTTTTGACATTAGCAGCACGGAAACCTTCACGCTTGAGGGCTCGGATGCGTCGGAGTCGTCGTGTGGTCTTTCGTTTGTGCGTCCTGCGGTCGCGAAGGAGCTTGATGAAACGAGCCTCTTGCACCTGCTTTTTAAAGCGGCTCTGGAGCCTTTCGTTCGATTCGTCGCCTCGTTTGATCGCGTGAACAGCCATAAAGCCGGAGCATAGTAAGGGAGAAGATAGGCTGATGCAAGCCTCTTTTGAGTCTATTTCCTCACGTGCACGTCAGTAGCTGAGCGTATGAGGATTCGTCAGGATTTATGCACCAGCAAGTCTGGCCACGGAATGAGAGGCGAGTCGTCACTTTCCGTTTCGAGCTCCAATGCTTCCACGATGCGTTTTGCTAGCTGTACGTTCGTAATAAGCGGAATGCCTCGATCAGTCGCAATACGTCGAATAAAGTAGCCATCAGTTTTTTCTGCAGATGAACTGTGTTTTGGAATATTGATGACAAGATCGATGCGTTTGTTTTCAAGATATTCCTTGATGTTCGGGCTGCGAGGTTCTGAAATCTTGTGCAGCAGTGCGCTTGGTATATTGCGTGAGGAAAGAAATTCATGTGTTCGGGCAGTTGCATAAAAGGCAAAACCAAGTCGTTGCAATGAACTAATGGTTGATAAGAGCTCAATTTTATCTTCGAGATTTCCGATTGTGAGCAGAATATTTTTTCTGGGGGCAACGAAACCAATTGCTTTGAGTGAGAGCAAGAGCGCCTGTTCCATGCTATGGCCGAAACATCCAACTTCTCCCGTAGAAGCCATCTCAACTCCTAGTCTCGGATCCGCGCCTTTCAGTCGGCTGAAGCTGAACTGCGCAGCCTTCACGCCGACGTGGTCAAGATCCATGGTTTGGTATCGGACATTCTCGGGGGCACGGTGGAGTAATGCCTGCGTTGCAAGTTCTGCGAAGTTAATCCCCGTGACTTTGCTCACAAATGGAAAACTGCGACTAGCACGGAGATTACATTCGATGACCTTGAGCCGATTATTCTTCGCCAGGAATTGGATATTAAACGGTCCTGAAATCTGGAGTCCCTGCGATATTTTCTTCGCGATAGCTTTAATCTTTCGAAACGTCTCAATATTGACGCGTTGCGGCGGAAGAACGATCGTTGCATCGCCGGAATGGACTCCAGCATTTTCAACATGTTCGCTAATAGCGTAGAGCAGAAGCTTGCCGTTCTGAGCGACTCCGTCGAAGTCGATTTCTTTCGCATTTGTCTCGAATTTTGAGATCACAACAGGCGCTTCTTTACTGACGCTTGTGGCTTCTTCCACAAATTCCTTCAAATCATCTTCGCTCATGACAACAGTCATTGCAGCGCCGGAAAGTACGTAGCTCGGACGGACGATGACAGGGTAACCCGCTGCTTTCGCAAACTGTTTTGCAGATGCAAGATCGGCAAACTCCTTCCACTCTGGTTGATCAACTTTTAGCTCGTCCATGAGCTTGCCAAACTTATGTCTATCCTCAGCGCGGTCAATATTAGAGGAATCGGTACCAAGAATGTGCACTCCTGCTTTTGCAAGTTTGAGTGCAAGTGAATTCGGAATTTGGCCGCCCATAGAAACGACAACGCCTATTGGTTTCAACAGTCGTACTATGTCCATCACACGCTCAAGGGAGAGCTCATCGAAAAATAGTTGATCGCACTCGTCGTAATCCGTACTGACTGTTTCGGGGTTACTATTGATCATTGTCACTTCGTATCCTTGTTTCATCAGTTCTCGAACGGATTGTACGCAGCACCAGTCAAATTCTACTGATGAACCAATGGAGTATGGGCCGCCACCAAGTACGATGACACGAGGCTTTGTGCCATCGGCTAATGGCAATTGGCTCGTGGGAATTGGTTCACTGTTTGTGGTGATCACGCCATTTCTTGCCAACTGCCAACTGCCAACTGACTTTTCGTCAAAATGCACATCTGCCACCGACCCGCTGTACGTCAGGAACATATAGTTTGTTTTGGCTGGGAATTCTCCTGCGAGTGTATCAATTTGTTTGATCACTGGGACGATGCCTGCGTTGATTCGTACAGACGTCACCTCTTCTTCCTTTTCGTCACGGATCATCGCGATGCCTTTATCGGAAAATCCACGCTCTTTGCATGTAGCGAGAAGTGCAGGGTTCAGTGCAGCTGATTTCGTTTGAAAGAGTTCGTGCCTTAGGTCAGCGCAGCGTTTGATGCGCTCAAGGAACCACGTATCGATGCCTGTCATAATATTGATTTCTTCAACACTAAATTCTCCGCACAGTCCTTCAGCAACGGCAAAGATGCGGCGTGGACTTGGAACTTTGATCTCGCTTTTGAGGTCTTTCTTCGCGAACTTCATCGGTACCGGAAGTAGGCCTTGTGATCCGTTATTCAGCATGCGCATCGCTTTTTGCAAAGCTTCTTCCATAGATCGTCCGAGTGCCATCACTTCGCCCACGGATTTCATCTCCGTGGAAATTTCAGTCGAAACGAAATTGAATTTAGACAGATCCCATCGTGGTACTTTTACCGCAACGTAGTCGAGTGATGGCTCAAAGTCTGCACACGTGACTTTTGTAATTGAGTTCTTGATCTCGGGAAGCGCAGCACCGAGTGCAAGTTTTGCAGCAACGAATGCCAGTGGATAACCCGTAGCCTTGGATGCCAAGGCAGAGCTTCTACTCAGTCTGGCATTTACTTCGATGACACGATACGTACGACTTTTTGGGTGAAGAGCGTACTGAATATTGCACTCTCCGATGATGCCCAAGTGTCGAATCACTTTGAGTGCGATGCTCCGAAGCATCTGATAGTCATCATTATCGAGCGTCTGACTCGGTGCAACGACGATGGATTCACCAGTGTGGATACCGAGTGGATCAATGTTCTCCATGTTACACACCGTGATGCAGTTGTCGTATGCGTCGCGCACAACTTCGTATTCAATTTCTTTCCAACCCGTGAGATCTTCCTCGACCAATACCTGATGCGATTCGACGAAAGCGACCTTCAAAATTTCTTCTGCTTTCTCGAGAGTATTTGCCCGCCCGCTCCCTTTTCCCCCGAGCGCGAATGCAGCACGAATCATGACCGGTAGCCCGATAGTTTCCAGTGCCTTTTTTGCTTCTTCGAGGGATTCACATGCGACCGAACGAGGAACAGAGACGCCAATGGAATTCAACTCTGCGTTAAACAGTGCACGATCCTCTGTTTTCTTAATTGCTTCGACAGAAGTGCCGAGTACGCGAACGCCATATTTTTTCAGAATACCAGAATCTTCCAGCGCAACACCGCAATTCAGTGCTGTTTGGCCGCCAAAGCTAAGTGCAATTGCTTCTGGCTTTTCTTCTGCGATAACTTTTTCTACAAATTCGGGTTTCACGGGTAGGAAGTAGACTCGGTCAGCAAGCCCCCAGCTCGTCTGATTCGTCGCAATATTCGGATTGATGAGAATGACGCGTTTTCCCTCTTCCTTAAAAGCTTTAATTGCTTGGCTTCCTGAGTAATCGAATTCACCTGCTTCACCAATTTTCAGCGCGCCAGAGCCCAGAAGTACGATAGTCTTTATGTCTTGTAGCGCTTCCAGATTTGGAAAACTGTCCTCCCCGCCCTGATGGGGCACGGGAGTGCCAGTGAGTTCAACGGCGCTCATGTCCACGGCATGGTAGCGATGGAGTTCCTCTGATGCAAATACCTATATTATTTCACGGGAGTTTTCATGCCGTGCTCTCTCGCGACTTCCCTGACATTCGAGAGAAGATGATAAATCTTGTCCACTCTTGGAATATAGTGGAGTCGTAGCTTTGTTTCTTGGGACTCTAAAGTGATCGTTCCATAATTGAACATATACTGAATGATGCCATGCTGAGAGGCATGGATATCTTGTAGCATCCAAATGTCGATGGTTTGATGATCGTTATACGTCAGGAGAGTTTTCTTGATGCGATGAACTTTTCTATCGGTCACAACGATGACATACAGTGCGTAGGCATAGAAACGTAAGAGAAATTTCAATTGTACGAATGCGAAGATCAGAAATAATCCGATGAGAATACCGTGACGAATAAATGCGTCAGGTACGCCGATCAAAAAGAATGCAGCGTATCCTGCTACGATCACAGCCACCATCCAGAAGATCATCGTAAGAAACGGAACGAGCAACCTAAACCAGTGTTGGCGAAAGTAAAATTGCAGCACCTCGTGAGCGTCCTGCCCCTGGAACGTGTGATCTTTCATTGGCGGTGAAATATTCACCATAAGAAGTACGTAGCAATCATATAACTTCCCATGAGAAACACGCCGAGTGCGATGGTGATGAGTTTGAGTCGAGTCCTCGTGAAAAAGCGAAAGAATGATTCATCTGATTCTACCGGGAAACACAGCCCCTTGAGCTTTTGCCTAAAAATCAACCAGATCGCACATTCAATGCTGATGATGAGAATGAACATGATGACCCAGGTGAGATACATCGAACGGTGGGGGTGGAAACAAGGAAGAATAGGCCTTTTTCGTACTTTTGGTCAACTAATAACATCGTAAATATTTTTCTCATTGTTACGTATTGCGCACGATTATCTTGTAAAGTATCTCATACAAGACAACACTGACTTTTTGTTGTGTGTATGCGTGAAAATGCATGCTACTTCTGCTATAATGTCTTGATACTTGCAAAAAAACCCACACTCATATGTATATCGAATTCCTCAAAGTGCGTGTCTATCCGGCTGCCATTGTGATGACATCTATGGTGAGTTCAGTATTCTCGCCGGTGTATGCATTTGAGAAACCGCAGCTGCAGCAATTTGTCGTCACTGCATATTACTCGCCACTACCGAATCAGTGCTGTTACTACCGAGGTAACTATGAAGAAGAAATTGCTTTCAATGGAAAAGGGGTTGCTGGTGCCGATGGTACGGGAGTCTACCCTGGTATGATTGCCGGACCCGATACATATGCGTTTGGAACGGTCATTGAACTTCCGGGAATTGGCGTTGGAACGGTACATGACCGTGGAGGACGAATTATCGAGTGGGGAGAGGACATTCATCGTATTGACTTGTGGATGGGTTACGGAGAGGAAGGCCTTGCTCGCGCCATGGCATGGGGAGTGCGTCATGTAAAGGGAACAGTGTATCCGGTTGGCGCGACGAATGCTCCAGCAGAAAAATTTGTTCTCGAAAACTTCGATGCAGATTCGAAAATTCTCGCAGGCCTTCCGAAGTCTGATCCAACCGAACTCGTTCGCTATGCTGAATACGGAGACAATGAGTACTCTGTCAGAATTCTTCAATCGAACTTGAAAGATCTTGGGTATTTTGCAGAAGTACCCACAGGACAATTTGGCCCTGTGACGCAATCTGCACTACGCAAATTTCAGGAAGAATACGGCATCGTTGGTGACGGAACGAAAGTGTCACTTGAAACTGCGGCTGCACTTGCTGCTGTCTCGGGCATCAAAGATAATAATCTTCCTGAGCTACAAATTGGCTTAGAAAAAGGAGCAACCGGCCCTGACGTTCGTCAGGCTCAAAAACTTCTTCGGTACATCGGGTACTATCGTGGACGCACGGATGGTGTATTTGATCAATCACTCAAGGAAGCTGTCATAGCTTTGCAGATCTCGGCTGGCCTCATCCAACAGGCGACTGATCCTTTTGCAGGTTACATTGGACCTGGAACGCGTGCAGCCATCTTGAAGGAATGGAAAGTGAACATAGTCGAGACGAAGACAAAATCTCTTGCTCGGAAGATGGATCTCTCGGACAAAGTGAAGTCCGAAGACTTGCCGAAAAAAGTCCTTTCCAAGGGTGACAAAGGAAAAGAGGTAAAACTTCTCCAGTCATTTCTCATCGATGCAGGGTACCTTGATGATGCAGGAGCAACCGGAACGTTTGGTGGACGCACCACTGCTGCACTGGTCACATATCAACTTGATCGGAAGATCGTTAATTCGAGCACCGCAAAAGGCGCAGGCGTCTTTGGTCCTTCTACTCGCATGATAGTTTCGAAGGATCTTGTTGCTCTGAAGTGGCAGGAGGTGCGGAGTGGACATTAAACTAGCGGAGCGTAAATAAACAGGAGTATTATCGGTTCCTTTTGAATGCACCTCCACTAACTTCGGGCGAGATGGATCAGATCAGCTCAGTATGGTCGAAACAACCTGAAACTAGTATCGTTGTACCTGCGTACAACGAATCGAAAGTCTTAGCATCGACAATTCGAGCAATGGCTAAAGCAGTATTTGTCGGTGGAACCAAAACAGAACTTCTGGTGATTGATAATGCGTCAACTGACGAAACTGCCGAAATAGCCGAAAGACTTGGAGCACGCATAGTTCACGAAAAGAAGAAAGGTTTATCATACGCTCGTGAGGCGGGAATTCAGAACGCAGCGGGAGACATTATCTTGAGCACAGATGCAGATACAAGGGTGGGGCCACAATGGATTCGTTGTCATGAAAGACATTATGCTGACGGAAACATTGTTGGCGTTGTAGGAGGGCATCGTTTTGAAGGCGCACATTCATTGCTTGTATTTTATAAGGCGTGCGCAAGAGCAGTCCAGAAACTTGCAAGCTTGACAAGCCAAGGACCAAAAGGGCACTGGTCAGGGTGCAACACTTCGTACCGCACACGCACAGTACGTGATGTCGGAGGATACGATCCGGGAAGAGATCAGGCAGAAGATCTCATCATCAGCATGAAGTTACAGAGAATTGGTACGGTGCTTTTCGATCCTTCTCCAGAGATTTCTGTTGTAACGGACGGCCGAAGATTTGATACGGCTAGCAAAGTAATGCATGAAACATGTCGCAAACTCAGAATGCTCTCAAGAGGTTCGCTCTATAGCCCCCCCGATAAGCCACAGACATTTGAAGACATCCGCTGAAACGTTTCGCAAGTCGAAAGATTTTTTTTCGAGGTATACTCATGTGGTGAAAAGACTGCCCCCTGCATTCATCGTCATCGCTTTTCTTGTGAGCTTGTTTCCAGCACACGCACTTGCTCTGGACGCAGTCAGTCGCGCAGACGGATTTGTCTTGATTTGGCGTAGTACGAGTAGACCTGCGGAAAAGACACATGAAAAACCATACGCTGATGTGCCGAAGTCACACGCGGGATTTGCAGAAATTACATACGCCAAGGCTCGTGGACTCCTGGATGATAGTCAGGAGCGATTTTACCCAGATGCTCCGATGACGCCTTCCGATGCCTTGCGTTGGATTTTCCGTACAAGAAGTGTGGAGCCACTGGATTTGAACGGAGATCGTATGCTCTCGAAACTCCCAGACGCTACGCAGGTTCCATCACTCGCGGCGCATTACGGTATTTCATATGATACCGAAGCAGCATCTATCACACGCGAAGAACTGTTAAAATTCATGCGACTGATCGATGACAAGCTTGAATCTGAGGAGCATGAGGTCAGTCTGTACTCAGAAAAATTTCACGGTAAAGGCACTGCCTTTGGCGAGACATTCGACATGTATGCGATGACGGCAGCTCACAGGACATTTCCCGGAAATACGCTCGTGAAAGTAACAAATATAGAGAACGGAAAGACCGTGACCGTACGCATCAACGACCGCGGACCATACGTGCAGGGTCGTGATATGGACTTAAGTCTTGGTGCTTTTACGACGATTGCCGAGAGAAGCAAAGGGAAGATCATGACAACGTTCGAACGTCTCGGGGACGCACATCAGGTACTACGGTGTCACGATGACCGTTTCCAACGCAGAATTGTCAAAGACGTGATCCTTAACCCTGGCATTCCGCATAATTTTCCATTGGGCTCCTTACTTCGCCTGAGCTCAGAGAGCCCATTCGTCGTACGAGACGTGATCTATCCAGATGGTACACACACGGGGGTTCAGACATGGGTGACAGCAGGTGAAACCTTCGAGATGGAACCGAGTATCACGGGTTTGTATCGGTTTAAGATGGGAACGAAAACCGGGCGTATGAGGGAAATGCGTATGGAAGTACTTGATTGCTCAAGTCTCTAGCCGAACTGCTGCATTCAGAACTGGAAAAGCCCGCAAAATTTCCACTTAAGATGCGACACTTGGTAGGATAAATGGCTACTGTT
>CAZFCB010000028.1:0-18065 GCA_964517585.1 uncultured Candidatus Peribacteria bacterium
AAGAGAAAGACGATCGACATGAGCATTTCCGATTTACTCGATTTGTACGTGAAATTCCACGAAGAGGCTCTCAAGGATGCGACGCTGGAAGATCAGGGTCGTGCTGCGTTCCTGAAATTGGAGAAAGGGGATACGGAACTCCGGACATTCTGGCAAGACGTCGTTACCGTTACGAAAGCATCGCTTGCTGATCTGTATCGACGCCTCCATGTGCAGTTTGATCTCGACCTCGGCGAGAGTTTTTACGAAGACAAAATGGAACCAGTGTTAACCGCTGGGAAGAAGAAGGGTGTGTTTAGGGCTGGAAAGGAGGGGTCACTTATCGTGGAATTCCCTGAAGAGTCTGGTCTTCCTCCGTATTTGGTGCAGAAAGGAGATGGTGGAACCCTCTACTCCACACGCGACATCGCCCAGATGCGTTATCGCATGGATACGTACCAGCCACAGAAAATCCTCATTTTTACGGACATCGCTCAGAAACTGCATTTTGAACAACTTGCCGCAACGTGCGCTCAACTCGGATGGGAGCTTCCTCCTTTTGAGAATGTGCTCTTCGGACGCATGCGTTTTGCGGATCGTAGTATGAGTACGCGCACAGGAAATATCTTGAAGTTGGAGGATGCACTCGACGAGGCAGTGTCCCGAGCAGAGAAACTTATTGAGGAAAGGGGAGAGAAAATTCACACGGAAGATCCAATGGGACTTGCTGAGATGATGGGCACCGGTGCGCTCGTGTATGGCATTCTCAGTCAGAACCGCAAAATGGACATGGTCTTTGACTGGGACACCATGCTGACATTTGAAGGAAATAGTGCGCCGTATTTGCAGTACACACACGCCAGAGCGCGCTCTGTACTGCGAAAAGCCGGATCTGATGGTGCAATGTCGGATATTCAAGACTTGACCCAGAAAGAGCGTTCTCTCATCAAGCTTATTCTTCTGTTTGGTGAAACTGTGGAAAGTGCACGCGCTGAACATCTACCACACAAACTGACGAACTATCTCTATGCACTGTGTCAGGCATTCAACTCTTTCTACAACTCGGACGAGATTCTTACTGCGCCAACTTTGAACCGTGATTTTAGACTTTTCATAACCAAACTAACGGCCGACGTCCTGAAAACAGGCGCCGAGCTTCTTACTCTCCGTGTTCCTGACCGCATGTAATTGTCTCTTTCTCTACCCTTTTCATGTCTCGCTCCACTCTCACTTTCTTTCTACTCATTGCCTCGTTCGGCATACTCTTCGCAGGTTGCGGTAAGGCAGAGCCGGACAAAAGCTTTGATGAATTTACCTTCAGCGATACAGATCTAGCAACAGTGCACGATTTGGCTGGAGATACATCGTCAACATTGACCTCTACGGGTTCACGTGAGAATGAAAACGATTACACGAATCCTTCAATTTTGAGTGTTTCTGGCACTGCAGCAACAGTGTTGACTGATCTGTCACAGATCACACCGGATCGCGCGAAGCAGGCTCAATACGACGCTCTGCGAACGGTCGTCGTCGATGATGGGGGCAATATTTATCGTGTCAATAATCCCTTTCTCAATGTTCGCAAAGAAATGGACGTCAGTTCGTCTCTCGTCGTACGGCTTAATCAAGGTGATATTGTAAAAGTGCTGGAGACTCCAAGCGCAGAATGGGCAAAGGTCATGCTTGGTGATGGCTCTGAAGGATTTGTAGCATTCAGATACCTTGCGAAACTTACGACAGAAGCGAAACTTCCACAGGAAAAGAAGCAGTTTGAAGGGAAATTCTATGTAGATTTTCAATTTCTCAACATTCGCAAAGATCCATCAACACAGTCAGAAAAAATTGGTGAACTTCCAGGTCAGGCCATCATTCATCCTATTTCTATGAATGGTGAATGGGCACGCGTGGCGTACAACGGTAAGGAGGGATACGTCTCCGCGCAATACCTCAAGCCATTCCTCCCTGTGTTCCTTGTCCGCATGGACGAATACACGCTCCCAATATTGCAGTATTTTGCGGACGATGCTGCAAGCATTGGGTCATTGCAGAAGCAAATGGCCGCACTGAAAGCCGCTGGCAAGAAGATTGTGACACTGAAAACATTGTATGACACCGTTCTCGCTCAAGAGACGAGAGATGCACGCGTGAGTCCGGATACCGTCGTTCTTACAATTTCTGGGGTGAATGCGAAGAATATTCGCACGGTCACCGAAGCGCTCGAAGCAGGGGGTGTGGGAGCGACTCTCTTCATTCAGAGTAAAGATATTGGACTGACAGGTATTACAGAAAAGTCAGTACTGACACTCATGGCGAATGGTCATGATTTGCAATCTGCTGGCCATTCAGGAGATGACCTTAGGTCCATGACTGATTCACAAGTGCTTTTGGAACTCGGGCAAAGCAAGAAACTCATTCAAGACATAACGCGTCGGGAAGTATTCGCAATATCGTATCCTAAAGGAGGCGTGAATGATCGGATTATGAAGCAGGCTGCTGAACTCGGTTATCTCTTTGGCATTAGTCAGTCACCAGATAGCCACTTTAGCCGTAGTCAGTTTCTGAGGCTTCCAACATTACTTGTCAGTTCTGGTATGTCATCGGAAGACGTCGTGAAGCTTGTGAAATAATGCGTGTGTTTACCATCGTAACAACTAAGAGCGGGAGATGGGGGTCTTCCGCTCTTTTGCAATGTCCAAGGGGAAAACCGTAGGTTTGCCCCTTGGAGAAACCCCTTTCCCTAAGAGGTGTGGCTCCAGCGCGGGAGACCAGCGCTTCGCCAGCTTTTTACAAATTACTTCGTTGGAGGCGGTTTTGAGTACTGGTTCAAAAACTGTTCGTACATACCTGAACCTTGGGATTTCGTGTATTCCGCTGCCGATGAGGCTGCTGTATCTGCAATCATCTTCATGAGTTCTGCTCCGTGTTCGACAAAGTACCAAGCGCTCCAGAGGAGGAGAATAAGCGGGATAAGGGCGATGATGCCACGGACGAATCCTCCCCATGTACGGAGCCTGTCTCTCGAGTCCATGCGACGCAGGTGCACAAGAATTTCTTCCATCTTAGCTTCAACGGATGTCTCCTCGGCGGGTTCAGTTTTGAGCATAGATGAAGTGTAAGAAAGAAAGTGGAAAGTAGAAAGTAGAAAGTTGTTAGAATCCTCGTTTCCATTTACGGTACCGCTCGAATGCGTATGTGAGCCAGTATGCCTGTGTCACTGGTTCATCTTTACAGTGTACGAGGTTTAGCACATGTCCACCGAAACCAGTCTTAAAGAGAGTGACGCCGGCGAAGGGATGCGAGCGGGTAGTGGGTAGTGGGTAGCGAAAAGATTCATTCTTTGCATGTTGCTCACCGCTTTCCGCTATTCGCTGATCGCTCATAGGTGCTATTCCCCAGAAGTTATATATGCGATCACCGCGTTTCATCGCATCACGGATTGCGGTCCACTGAAGCAGATAGCTCGCTGGAATTTTCTGGTATTCACTTGAGCTCGCGCCGTGGTGATAGCTTGTCTCGCCGAATGCGTGCATATGAATGGACGCAGCGATAGTTTTTCCCTGAAATTTTGCAAGATACACACTGCATTCTTTGCGCTCGGAAAAACGTCGCACCTGAGACTGAAAAAATGCATGTGTGTACGCCGTAAAACCGTGACGTTTACGTGTTTCATCATGCAGCGCAATGAATTCCGGTAGATCTTCTACAGGATCTGGAGATTTCTCAATCGTCACGCCGTCCTTCTCCGCGCGACGAATGAGATTTCGCGTCGTTTTTCTCATGTCGGCCTGCAGTTCATCTTCCGTTCGTCTTTTTCCAGAAGATTCTTCCAGCGGTAGGTACCACACATGCTCCGCAAGCATGTGAAGAGGTGATTGAATACTGCCGAGCGTTTTGTAGGCTTCCTGATGCCTTCCTTGAGGCCAGAATGGACTGAAGCGTATGAAACTGCATCCCTGCTTTTTTGCCTCAGTCTTTAGTTTCAGGATCAGAGCTGTCGTGATGCGAGTCACTTCTGCTTGGCTGATGCTTTCATCGATCAGTGGTCCATACGGTACTGAGATATATGTACCTCTTCGTGCCTTTACGATCGATCCAAAACACACACAGAGGATTTTTCCGCTTTCTGTGACTGTCATGCGAATTGGTTTTTGACCAATATCTCCATACACCTCACCCATCGTCCAACTTTGAAGAAACGGCCTCCACGGTTGTGCGGCAATAAATGCGTCCCATCCTTCTGCATCATGTGTCAGGGCGATTTCCATCGGTTGAATACTATCGTACTTCGTGCACTCTGTAGAGACGACCCGATGAGGTGTTACTAGGATTTTAGCGTGCGATGGAGTAGAGACGCTAAATTTTGCGTCTTTACACCGCAATTCATGCATGAGACGCGTGCACCGCGCGTCTCTACTTCTTTTCTGCAAGGAGCATGTCGATGCGGCGTGCAAGTCTCTCGGCCTGGATCAGGGTCATCGTTGGATGAGTTGGAAGAGACAAAATCTGTCGACACACTCGCTCCGCCGCAGGGTCCATGCCTTGTTCATATCCGGTTTCCGTGAGCTCAATGTCTTCTGGGCAAATGACGCAGCCTGTCCAGCCGTCATCGAGATGGATATTTTCTTGCTTCAGTAATGCTCTTTTTGCTTTCGCATTGAGAACAAAGAGAGGAAATTTTTGCAGTGGCAGATTCGGTAGAGCACCTGAAAGCATCGGCCAGTTGTGATCTCGTCCATGACGCTCGAAGAACGCCGTCAGCGTGCGACGACGTTCGTTGAGGGTTGAGAGTTTTCCGAGTGAGTGTAGCGCAAGCTCTGCGCAGACATTTGGGATTTTTTTGAGCACGTGTGACATCTGCCCGTTTTTTTCTTCCCGTGTCACGACAGGAACAATCATGCGAAGTTTGTGGAGCGTCCACACAACTGGCTTCAAGAAGAGTGTGCCTGTCAGCGGACGAACAAGTGAGTGCATGCGAGTTGCATACTCCAGTAGTCGTGCTGCGTTCCACCAAGACTCATGAACTGCTGTTCGTTCCAGTTCGAGTAGAGCCGCAGTCGTACGCGGATGACGTGAGAGTACAGCGCCACCCGAGATGCCAGAAATGGCTTTGTCACGTCCAAAACTAAGGATGAGATAGTCGCCAGACATTCCGATGGCTTGCCCCTTCTTCTCCGGAAGAACGTGCGCCATATCTTCGATCAATATAATGCTTTTCTCATCGCAGAGCTTTTTCAGTTGCTTGAGATCAGCGGGAATACCAAAAGTGTGCTGACACATCACGACGCGTGTTCGCGGTGTGATCAGAGGTTTCACAGTATCTGATGTCAGATTCAGCGTCTGTGGGTCGATATCGGCATACACAGGAACGCCGCCAGCCGCGTGAATGGCATTTGGCACGACGACGCACGTGTACCCCTGCACTATTATTTCTTCGCCTGACTTGATTCCGATTGCCTTTAGAAGTGCATAGAGTGATTCTCGGCCGGTACCAAAGAGTATGGGTTCTGCATTGAATTTTTCGCGTAGTGCATTTTTCAGGCGTAGCGGCGCAGTACCATGAACGTATTTCCATGGAACATATGACAGCATCAAGACTTTCCGTAGGTATGTTCTATCAATGTGGGGGCCGAAGGTGTGATGAACAGGAGCAGGCATGTCAGATGAATCGTGCCATGATGGAAGGGGATAAGCGACCAACCATGACAACCAGTGACCCTTTTTCAGCTTTCAGAAGCCTTTCTTCGGCTAAAGATACTCGTTCACCAAAACCACCATCACGAAGGTACGTAAGGAACCTTGAGTGTGCAGCGTACGCTTCCGTAAAGACTGGTGCCGCAAGCTCAGCGAGCTCAGTATGAATACGTCCTTCAGCGTCACCGAGTTCAATGATACCTTCAAGCACCAAGATTTTTTTCTGCTGGGGCTGTTTTCGTGCCCATTCGATGGCGGCTTGCACGCTATCCGGACTCGAGTTATACGTATCATCAAGCACCGTCACATCTCCAACGGTTTTCAGTTCAAATGTTCTGTGTAGCTGCTGCAATGATCGAAGCGTTTGTGCAATATCCTGCAGCGTCATTCCGAATTTTTGTGCAGCTGCAATCGCGAGCAGAGCACTGGATACGTTGTGCGTACCTGCAACAGGCACGTTGAATTCTGTATCACGTACTTTGAAACGCATACCAGTTGCAGTTTCTTCGATGTCGAGAGCTTGTACATCAGCGTGACGGTCTGTGCCGACGGACGTGATAGGACACACGCATTTTTTCTTCAGTACCTCGTAGGCATCATTATCTTTGTTCCCAAATGCGTGCCCCGTTTCTGGTAATGAAGCGAAGAGTTCACCCTTTGCTGCGATGATCGCTTCTCGACTTCCGAAGAGTGAAAGATGCTGATTTCCAATGTAGGTAATAATACCGAAATTTGGCTTTGATATGCGACAAAGTAGTGCAATCTCCCCGATCCTATACGCACCCATTTCCACGATGAGAATGCGATCAGAATTCACGGGTTCATTCTTCAGTATTTTTGTCATCCATGCAGCAACACCCATGTCGGTATTGACACGTTCGGGGGTCGTGAGTGCACCAGATTTTTTCAGCACATGTGACAGCATTTCTTTCACAGTCGTCTTTCCAACACTTCCTGTGATACCGATGACGCGAAGATTCGGATGAGCTTGGCGCAGCTTGAGAGCGCGCTGCAGCACGTGATACTTCAGATATGCATCGATCGGCATGAGGAGTGCCCAGCTCAGCATGATGAAGAACGGAGAAAGAAGTGGAAGCGTGATGAGTACGATGGATGCAGCTTCATTCCACTCAGGAGCGACTGTATCCACCCCCACCGTGAGCAAGAACGTTGCAATGATGATGGATAGTACTGAAGAGAAAAATAATGTTTTTGCTTTCATGGTCCAGACAGGACGTTGATGTCGAAGAAGCATCTGGAACAAGCTCAGTACGGCCAATGCAAAAAGAGACACGATCGCACTGTCCATTGCCCACAGAATCTTCACCCCACTTAGTACGATCAGTATCGCGGTGAGTAGTGGTCGGATAGTTCCAAGGAGTTGCCGAAACCATCCGTTTTCCCGCAGATGTTCGCGCAGTCTATCCAGTCTCCATTCTTTGATCTGCCACAGTCTTGAGAATGTCAAAAGTGGCGACAAGGACGCGAAAACAGTCAGAACCGAAAAGAAGATTGCGTACGAGAGAATCATACGATGCCCATTCTACTCCGAATTACCGTTGCGATCTCAGATGCTTTGTCACGATGTACGCGGTGACGTATTCCATCGTACGCATGGAGCACGCTCTGCTCGATGCCTGCATTCATGATCAGTGCATCGGAAAATGGCGTCATGCCGTCATCTCTTCCCCAGAAGATGTCGGTAGCTATGTGAATTTTTGAGAGAATCGGTCGCAAATCTTCTCGACTGACATTGATCAATGTCTGACGCATGATGTCACTCGCTTGTTCATAGTCGTGCACACGAACGAGCTTGTAGAGCAGTTTTTTTCCAAGAGGTTGCAGGTTTTTAAGAAGCGGAACTGTTAGCAGCGCTTTTCCAGACTTTGCGAGTGTGAGACCGAGCATGCGTTTGAAATGTCGGGGGTGCCGAATGCCTGCCGCAGCGCAGAGATAGAGATGTTCGATGGGAAGCGACTTTCGTGCAGCTAACTTGAGGGCAATACGGCCTCCGTGCGAGTGCCCCAGTAGATGACATGGACCGTTCACATTTTTTTTCATATACGTTTCTACCCAATCTGCAAAGTCATCAGTATTCCACGGTTTCTTTGGCTCGTGTTCAGCACCGAAGCCTGGCAAATCTGGAGTAAGGAGACTGAGACCACTAGCATCTAGTGCATTTCTCAGTTCCGTAAACGACTCTTTTGTTCCTCCCCAACCATGTAAACACACTAGAGATGGTTTCATACATCACTATCATAACACTTTAACGACGGTAACTGCCTCCACTCCTATTGCCACCACTTCCGCCGTATCGATTTCCACCGCTCGAACGTCCACCTCTTCCTCCTCTTCCGCCTCCGCGATACTGCGGACGTGGAGAAGGCGCTACATCGAAGGATCCCTTTGGAATACCGGGAAGCTCCGAGACTGATAGGGGAGTGCGAATGAGACGCTCGATTGTTCGGATGTCACCGCGCTGATCTGGCGTAGCAAACGAGATGGCCTGACCGGTTTTGCCAGCGCGACCCGTCCTGCCGATGCGATGAACGTAGTCATCAGGATTATCCGGAAGGTCATAGTTTACGACCATTGCAAGGTCGATGACATCGATGCCGCGGGCTGCAATGTCGGTTGCGACAAGAAGGCGATATTTACCTGACTTGAATCCTGCAAGCGCTTCGCGACGTTGCGGTAGTGACTTATTTGAATGAATTTCTCCGGTTTTGTGACCGAGAGCCTGAAGAGACATCGTGAGTTTCTTGGCGCCGTGTTTCGTGCGTACAAAGACGAGTGCATTTCCAGGAGATTCTTTGAGAAGACTATCGAGAAGTCCGGTTTTGTCCTCTTTACGAGCGACGATGACGTGTTGCTCAACACCTGCTGCTGCAGTTCCTGCAGTTGCGACCTCTATTCTGAGTGGCAGTTTCATGTGTGTCGCGGCAATCTTACTGATCTCGTGCGGCATAGTTGCCGAAAAGAGAAGCGTCTGACGCTCTGGTGGAACGGTTTTTAAGATTTTCTGGATTTGTGGCGCAAAGCCCATGTCGAGCATGCGGTCTGCTTCATCGAGAACGAGGATTTTCACTTCACGGAGTGTTACCGTGCGGTGTTCTAGGTGATCAATGAGGCGACCAGGTGTTGCGATGAGAACGCGCGGGTTTCTCTTTAGCATCATGCGCTGGTGATGCATGGACGCACCTCCGATAAAGACGGCCATGCCGATCTTCAGTTTTGATGCGATGGGTAAAAGTGACTCCTCTACCTGTGTTGCAAGTTCGCGTGTTGGCAAAATGATCAGAGCTCTGCCACCGAATTGCACGAGCCGCTGGAGGAGGGGAATGCCGAAGGCAAACGTTTTCCCTGTGCCTGTTTGGGCAATACCGATCAAATCCTTGCCTTCGAGTGCCGGAGGAATAGCCTGATGTTGGATGGGTGTTGGGGTTTTAATCCCACGCTGGTCAAGAATCCCGAGGATGTCGGGAGCTATGTTGAGTGCGGCGAACCCCGCTGTTTCTGGCTGTGTCATGGCCACAGTGTGGCATACTTCTGCGATTCTTGACAATGCAATCTTTTTTGGCGCGGCTTGATTCATCGCATTGCCTATAGTTCACTCTGCACAATGAAGTCATTCAGTTTCTCCGGTGGCATGCCCTATATCCTCGTTGCCTCGGTGCTGTGGGCATCATTCCCAGTTCTTACGATTGTGGCCCTCAAGACGCTTCCTGTGTTTACAGCCGCTGCACTCACAACATTTTGTTCGACACTGTTCTTCCTTTTTCTTCTTGTCCTTACACCGCAAAAGCAAAAACTTTCCAAAAGTTGCGTTCGCAATATTGCGTTTGCCTGCGTCACGCTTGGTGTTGCGTACTACATTTTCACGTACGTTGGCATCAGTCTTACGACTCCGGGCAATGCAGCGATCGTCATGTTGATGGAGATCTTCTTTTCGTACTTGTTCATCAGCGTCATCGGAAAACATGAGCCGCTCATACCTGCGCACGTGTTCGGTGCCATTCTCATGGTGACGGGAGTGTTGTTTGTTTTGGTCCCGTCTGCTCGGGAGCTGCAGCTTGGTGATTTTATTCTGCTCATCGGAGGCATGATTCCGCCGCTCGGTAACCTTGCGATGCAGCGAGCGCGCAAAGAAGTAAGTGCTGCGTACATCATGTTCTTTCGCTCACTGACGGCCACCGTAAGCCTCGGAATTTTGGCATTGATCTTTGAAGGCACACCGACGGTGGCAGCGATCATTCCAGCACTTCCCGCAATTGTCCTCGGAGGTATTCTCCTCATGGGAGTGAGTAAAATTTTGTGGATTGAGGCTATTCATCGGCTGCCGATTACGCAGACGATCTCGGTTGCGAGTATTCAGCCGCTCTTTACGATGTTCTTTGCGTACATTGTCTTGCATCAAGCACCGGAGTGGTTGCAGTTACTCAGCTTGCCACCGATTGCGGTGGGCATGTATTTGCTGACGAGGAAGCAATAATCTACGTAGATACATAAGGATAAACGTATCGAGGCACTGTAACGATGTGTTTATTAATAACTGAGATATAAAAGTTGTCCTGAGATTATCTATCGTTATTTAGGACGAGTGTATAATTTTGTTTGATGGGATGTTGCAACAAGGATCATGTCTTTTGATAGTCGAATAGATAATAGGTTCAATCAGACAATCTTCATGATGTGCATTTCGTAAGTAGGTCCAATTTGATAGAAGTCAGCGTTCACAGTGTCGGAATTTTGTCCGATCATTCGGATGAATGGTATCACAGGATATGTCCTGCTCTCGCACGTGAGCTTTCTTTTCTACGTCGTAGATTCCATTCTTGTCCTTGAGATAGATATCAGGCACGAAATAAACCGTCGTTTGAGGATCGAGACCTGCAAGTACCCCGCAACCCGCATAGATGTTATTCCGGTCCTTCCAGAAACTTGGGGTCTCAAACGAAGTGAATGTGGCAGGATCAGCACCTAGTAGGACTTCGCGATTGCAGTAGACGCGATTTTTGTCTTTGGTATATCCCCAGCCAATTGAGACGAAGCTGAGCGGGTCGCTCCCCGGAATGTGACTACCTTCGAGATAGTAATCCGCATTATCAACCCCTTCGATGTACTGTGAAGTATAGAAATATCTATGCCGCGAATCTTCCGCCGTATATGGCTTTTTTTGTATAACGACAAAGGTCGCAGCGTCTGCGCCACTGACTGACTCATGGAGAATAGGATGCTGAGTTTTCAGCGCACCGGCAAAAATAACGGTGTCACTGTCTTTCATGTACCCATTTGCAAGCAAAGTAAATGTGTCAGGACTGATGTTTTTCACAATAGAATTTCCGAAGTAAACGGAGCCCACATAAACGGCAAAGTCACCAATGAGATAGCTGAAGCTGTCATTGCTGATAATTCTTCGAATGACATCTTCACGCCCATCGCGAGCGATAAGCAGCCCTTCGGATCGCAGCGTTGTCGTCCATTTTGCCGTATCTTCCATAACGGATGAAGACACGCTTGATGATGGTAATTTATTTGCGATACCAGATTCTTGTAAACGTGGTTGCTGTGAACAGGAGACAAGTAGCAATCCTGTGAGAAGGACAAGAAATACTCTCATGACACCAATTCTATCTGATACAGAAGAGATATGCACTTCTGTAACGCATATGGTGTCACGGGCCGGGATTGAACCGGCGACCCCGGGCTTATGAGTCCCGTGCTCTACCAACTGAGCTACCGTGACATATGTTGGCGTTTACGATGATAAGAAGAAGGATCGAGCAACTTTTATTTCTTACGCCTGCTCCGCAGGCTAGGCAACTCTTGTCGGCCGAAGCCACGAAGTGCGAAGGCTGAAGTTACCGTGACAGAGTCAAACGCGCCGCGATTATGCAGGAAAAGAAAGGAGAGCGGAAGTCGGGGTATGGGCAAGCGGGATATTTGTTGCAGATTCTCTATTTTTACGTGACAATGCGCGACCTCATGAAGCCATCTCTTACCCCACTGAAACTTCCAAGGGACACGCCAGTTATTTTAGTAGATCCGCTGAATGATTTCGTGGAAGAGGAAGGAGTTTTTGCTCAGGCGTACGGCTCGGAAGACACCAGGCCCGTTCGTGATCTCCTGCCTGTCCTAAAAAAAATGGCGCATGCATGGCAGAATAAGGCTAGGCTTATTCTCTGCCGTTCGCTGTACGATGAAAATCAATTTGGTGTATCTGGTCTTGAGCAACTCTGCGTAGAGAGTAATCCATGGGGGCGAGATTGCCCGATGCATGAAAATTGGTTCAAAGGTGAATTTGAGAAGCGTCACAACTCCATTCTCGTCACAGACGACAACGAAATTCGTGACATTCTCGAAGCGGCACGTTTTGCGGTACTTACTGGCATGACGCTCACTTCTTGTATTGCCAAATCCAAGGAGCAAATCCGTAATGAGATTCCTAACCTCACATTGGTGGTACCGCGAGATACCACGGGTGTCCGCGCATCACGTAGCGCGGATGCAGAGAAGATTTTCGAGGAGTGGGAACAGGAGCACGAAGATCACGTCATCGTCACTCCATCATGGAAAAAAATAAAGTTTCCATAATCGAGTGATGGAGCGCAGTTGATCCTTTCACAGAGGTAATGCCGACCTTCCACCGCAGTAGGTGGAATCCGTCGTGTCCTTCGTGATCATTTGCTTGCAGGATCCACGATCACAAATTTTTGCTATCATGCAGTGGATGGAAGAGACGGTCATCGATTTTTTCTTGGCACATAAGCGCATCTTTCTCACGATGCATATCGTAGGCGTTATTCTTGGTATGGGCGGTGCGACCATTACTGATATTCTTTTCTTTAACTTTTTACGAGATTTTCGTATTTCAAAAAAAGAGGCAGAAGTGATGCATGTGATGTCGAATATCATTATGGGTGCATTAGGCGTCATCTACATATCCGGAATTGCACTCTTCCTTTCCGATCCGGATGCATTCAGTCAGTCGTCTGCATTTATTGCGAAGACCATCATCGTGGTGATTATTACCATAAACGGTGTAGCGATGCATAAATTTATTGCTCCGCATATGGTGAAATTTTCATTTATGCATCATCCGATGAAAGCAAAGCAGGCTATCCATAGAATGCGTGCCATTGCTTTTGGCATGGGCGCAATATCGTTTACGTCGTGGTATTCAGTATTTTTCATAGCGATGCTCAAATCCTATTTACCGAGCGGTACACACGTACTTCACATTATGCTTGGCTACCTGCTCATTCTTTGCTGTGCGATTCTTACGAGTCAGATACTGCACTCCCGCATTCGTACGAGGAGTTTGATCGAATAAGTTACATTTAGCTGCCCTACAGCAAATACCAGAGTGCCACCGTCATACACAGGAGCCCAGTGTCACGGACAGAAATGTCATTCCATCCTATTTGCGTCAGGATGCCAGCAAGATGAATAGTAGCGACCAGCGTTGCTACTTTCTGGACAATGCGCACGGGAATGAGTACCGCAATACCTACCGCGATCTCGGTACTTCCAATGATCTGGAGCCACAGAGATTTGTCGATAGTGAAAAGCCCATTCATCCACGTCGGAATCCAGCCTATCCAGACGAGAGGATGAATAAATTTATCGATTCCAAAGTAGAGGAAAACATACGCTACTCCGCAGATCAGGGTCCAGCGCGCTGTTGTCATGGGTGACATGCTGCTATTCTACACTTCTCTTTTCTACTTTCCTCTATGAAAAATCTTGCACTCGTTTCCGCATCAGTTTTCGTTCTTGCCGCTTGCAGTCAGCAGGGTTCGCAGCAGAGTGAAATCTCTGGTCGCTCTTCTTCTGCTATGAAGAATGCTACCTCATCGGTGAGCTCTGCGATGGCACCTTCAAGCGCCTCAAGGACCTCGGCATCATTTTCAGCCCCTTCGTCATCCATGAATAAGTCTGTAAGTCAGACGCAGAGTCGTCTGATCGACATGACTGTCGAGAATTTTGCTTTCGTTCCTTCCGTCATCAATGTCAGAAAAGGTGAGAAAGTGACCATTCGCATCAAAGGTGTTTCGGGTCTCCATAGTTTTGGAGTCGCGGACTTAGGATTGAATGTGAAAGTGAATCCAGGTGAAACAGTTGATATTGATTTGCCAACGGACACGACAGGGACATTTACTTTTCGCTGCATGATTCCTTGTGGTTCGGGTCATAAGAGCATGGTTGGTACGATCACTATTTCCTGATATGCGTTACAACATGCTATTCATTGCAGGCTTGCTGATTCTTGGGGGATGCACTGCAAAAGAGCCTGCACGTAATCCTGATCCAAATCATACACACGTAAATTTTGCCGTGTGGATTGAAGGAAAGCAGCTAGATTTCTCTCTTCCGCAGTACATGTCAGATAGTCTTACAGAAGGGAAGCACGCGGATCAGCTGGCTGATCATCTTCACGATTATTTACATCTGCACGATGGCAACGGACATGTCATTCACCGCCACAAGCCAGGGCTTGCGCTTACTGATTTCTTTTCGTCGATGGCAGGCATGCGATATGAAGGAAATATGTTTAAATTTTTGGATTGTATGACGTGCCAACATGCAGCGGGATCGTATGCAGTGAAACTCTATGTGAATGGCAATGAAGTGCCACAAGGTTCAGCGTATGTCTTTACCGATAATGACAAAGTGCTCATCACTGATGCAACGGACCCGATGGAGCTTCGGAAAGAAATTCGCATGATGACTGACGATGCATGCTTGTACTCTCGCACATGCCCCGAGCGTGGCGAACCTCCGACGGAAAACTGCATCGCAGATCCGGAGGTACCGTGCGTTGTTCGGTAGAAGTTAGCAGGTGGCAGGTAGCTGGTAGTAGGTAGAGCAACGTTTCGATCCGCTACCCGCTACCCACTTTCAGCTCGTCATGACTTCACATGTACATCTGCCTTAAACATTCCCATGGAGCACATGAAAGCAAAATCTTTCTTTGGAGTGATCGGACCGATCCAGTTTTCCCCCTTGCCAATAGGTTTGCTAATGTTGAAGTCGGGGATTGTCATGCTACTAATGCAGCCGGTGAGTGGCTCAGACACAGTTGCATAAATCCATGTTGGTTTTCCTGCCTCGATGGTAAATGAATCCCGACTGTACCCCCCTTCCTCCACGCCAACGCTAATAATTTGCTGCCCTGCGTTATCGATGGTGACGCTCGGATCCTGACTCGCTTCTACGGCAATCGATAACTGGGGGAGAGACAGATTGACACCAGAAAGAAGGAGTCCTTGTTGCAAATTACTGACACCGAGAAGAAGTGAAACAGTGCCCGCAAATGTGCCAAAGAGTCGTCCGAATCTTCCGTGTGCAAGTGAGCCAATGGTACTGATACCAAGAAGTGAGGGGAGTGTGCCAAGCGCAAAAATGAACATGATGGTGCTTCCAGCAATGAAACTTCCTGATCCAAGTGCCAAAAGTTGCATGGATTGCGTAAAGCCGCACGGAACGAAATAAGTCAGGGAGCCGATCGTCAGTGGAGCCAGCATGCCGTCAGAGGTACTCATGCCACGGATTTTTTTCAGTAGTACATTCGGTAGTGGAATCCGACAGTATTTCTTCGGAATGAATCCGAGAATATTGAGACCAAGCACGATCATGATGATGGATAGCGCTACCTTCAGGCCTCCTGTTCCATGGACAGACAGTAATAGTTGTTGGCCTAGCATTCCTGTCAGACCTCCAAAAAAGAAGTATCCGAGCAAACGACCGATATTGAAGTGGAGCTGTGGTTCAAATTTGTCCCAGCTAGACGCTTTTGGATGCGCCTTCGCCCATGATGAAGAGACAGAGAGCAGTAATCCACCGACCATGGCGAGACAACTGGAAGTGGAAGCAGTGAGGCCGATGAGAAAAACTGTGCCGAGTCCTATGACGTTTTCCGTATCCGAGGCGAATGAAAAGAGTTGAAGATTTTTACTCGCTTGATAGAGCGCAACCAAAACAATGAGCATCACGCCTGCTTCTGCAAAGCGCGTTGTTTGAGGAACGGCCTGCGTCGTGCAGGAACATTCTTTCATCTTTCGACCATGTTTTTTCTTTGGCGTCATTGCACACATTATACTCTTGTTTTGGTCCCTTAGACCAGTCGCATCCGGTGTGGTACCGTACCGCCAATGCGACGTTCAGTTCCTGTGACAATGGCAACACAACACCCGGACAATGCCGGGAGTCCGTGGTGGAAGGATGGTGCCTTCGTGACGACACAGGATGAAATAGAAGAAGTGATGATCCTTTTCAAAGAGCTTCCGATTGACGAGTATATGTGGGACTGGGAGGGCAAGTATGTCGATGAAGCCGTTGGGGAGAAACTTTTTTCGAGAGGCGAGAAACTCTTTCGAAAACATCCGTTCGGTACAGATCTTCACCTGACATACCGCATTCCAGCATTCGATGGTGAAAAGATGCACCGTATGGCGAGGGCGTTCATGAACGTTCTGGCGCTTTCGGATCTTGCGCGGGATATCGGCGTGAACCGTCCTCCTGTGACTGAGATGTACCTGCCGCTGACAACGAGTGCTAGTCAACCGATTCGCGTTCGAGAAGCGTTCAATGAGATCGCCGGTTACCATCGATCTGTATTTCACGGTGGTAAGAAAGTCGACGCAGAACTCATGAAACTTTTCGATGTCACGCCTCTCGTTGAAGACGTTCCCTCTTTACTTTCTATCGATAAAATCCTCCGTCCGTACTGGTCCAAACTTGTGAAAGAAAATCCAGATGCCAAGGCGAGAGGCCAAAGACTTTTCCTTGCGCGTTCGGATCCAGCGATGAATGCAGGGCTTGTTCCCGCGGTTCTTGCGGTCAAAGTTGCCTTGAGTATTGCCAAAGAAACTGCAGACGACCTTGATATGGACGTCTATCCAGTTCTTGGGACGGGATCACTGCCGTTTCGCGGTAGCGTGAATCCGGACTACGTCGATACATTCCTGGAACAATACTCGGGTGTCCGGACATATTCTATTCAGTCAGCGTTTCGGTATGACTATCCGAAAGATGAAGTCAGAAAAGCACTTCTGAAAATGAAAAAAGAAGTGCCACGTCGTCGTATCGTTTCTATACCAGATGTAGACAAGAAAAAAATTATGAAACTCTGCGGCATGTTCTCTTCTCTGTGGCAGCCGACGATTGAAACGATCGCGCCACTCATTAATGAGGTTGCTTCATACATGCCGAAGCGACGTGAGAGACTCCAGCACATCGGACTCTTTGGATACAGCCGTGGCATTGGGAAAGTTCGTCTGCCTCGTGCTATCGGTTTCACTGCAGCTCTGTACTCCGTTGGGGTTCCTCCTGAGCTTATTGCAACTGGCAGAGGCCTCACGGCAGCTGCGGAAGCTGGTTTGCTTGATACAGTCGAACAGTACTATCCAGCGTTGCGAGAAGATCTTAAACATGCAGGAAAGTATTTGAATCGCGAAAACCTTGCGATGATGGCGAAGAAAAAAACTGTCTTTAAGGATATAGAGCGAGGAATTGATGCACTGGAGAAAATTCTTGAGATTACTCTAGGACCCGAAAAGCCACATCATCTCATTCACAGAAACCTCACATCATCTATTTATCAGCGTTTGCTTTCGTCGGATCTTTCTAAAGAGAGTATCAGTCGTGAAATAGTAGAAGCTGGTGTGATCAGAAAGAGTCTGGGGTAAATTGCTGGAAAAATACGGCCAACATGTGCATCATCTGCTATGCTTTCTGTATGACGAAGAAAGATTCACCTCCACCTCCGCCACAGGATGAAGATCAGACAGCAAAGATGAAGGCTGCCAGCACTACGGATCAGGAACATGCGGAATTGATAAAAAAAATCGCTGAGCTCGAAGAGCAACTGAAGAAGTCCTCAGATATCGCTTCGCGGTCGCAGGCAGAGCTGCAGAACGTCAAAATTCGCTTGGATCGCGAGGGCAACGACATTCGTAAGTTCGCATCCGAGGCCGTGCTTCTCAAGTTACTTCCTACTATTGATAATCTACAGCGAGCACTCAAATTGCTACCGAAAGATCTAGAGGAGAACAGTTGGGTAAAAGGCATCATCGCTCTTGAGCAGCAGTTTCTGAAAGAGGTTGGTAACATGGGTCTCAAGCGTTTTGAGTCCATGGGACAACCACTCGATGCTGAACGTCATGAGGTCCTCATGCAGGTGCCGGGTGAGGCAGGAACGGTCATGGAAGTACTGGAAGATGGTTACGAATTACACGGAAAAGTGATTCGGCCAGCCAAGGTGAAGGTTGGAGGCGATCAGGCTCAATCATGAAGAAGGCAGAAATGATCGAGAAACACTATGTAAGGCTACTTTTTCACAAGGCTTCTGAACTGTTCTCCACGGTCTTCAAAGTTTTTGAAGTGTCCGTAAC
>CAZFCB010000029.1:0-16617 GCA_964517585.1 uncultured Candidatus Peribacteria bacterium
TTTTCCAAAGGTGGTACACCCTTTGTTTAATTCCAAAGGAAATAAATTGGACCTATTTTTCTCTACTACACGATGCTGTGAAGGAGCTTTGGCGCGTGTGAGGCGGGAGCTCCTTTTTGAAAGGGAGACAAACAAGCCATTACGAATACATTGGCTTACTCACAGCTGAGGCATCTTAGGAGCCGTCTGATATCGCGTCAAGTACGAGATATACTTTTTTTTATACCTTCTTTTCTTGACTCCTTCTTATGGGAGCCACTACAGTCTGTCCGCAACTTTCCCTCTCTCCCTTCGGAGACAGGTTTTACCCAAGAATTGTATGCCTACGCTCAACCCGAGCAGTGAAGACGTGCGTGTCTATGAGATCGCCGTCATGCTCCAGCCAGACCTTGATCAGAAAGCAGAAAGCAATCTTCTCACGGAAGTGGAGGACCACTTCACCGATGCAAAAGCGCAAACACTCTTCAAGGATCCTTGGACGAAGCGTGGTCTTGCGTACAAGATCGGTGGTTTTTCGGAGGCGAAGTTTGTGATCTACTACCTTGAGATCGACCCTGCAGTTGTCCGCGAACTTGATAAGCAACTTCGGCTCACAAAGGGAGTACTGCGTCATCTCATCATCATTCCTCCGAAGGGATACGAGGCAGTCAGTTACGAATCCAGATATCAGGATTGGCTTAAGAACCGTGTCACACTTGCTGAGCAGAAACAGAACAAGCGCGAGGAGAGAGTGAAGCAAGCTGTGACTGACCAAGCAAAGCGCGCGGCGAAGCGCATCGAAAATAAGCCAAAAGAAGTACTGAAGCCTCTTGAGATCGGCGAACTTACTGAGCAGCTCGACAAACTTATTTCCGATGACGACTTGAAGCTCTAGTTTTCTGTCGGTAGACAGATGTACTTTTCCTCCATTCCCCACGCACCCATGCCTATGCCACCCAACAATAAATCATTCAGCCAGACGAAGTCTAAGCGGGTTGAAAAAAAGGCCTGCCCGTTTGATCGCGAAGGCTTCCAGTATATGGACTACAAAGATTATCCAACGCTCAAGCCGTACATCGACTACTTCGGCAATATCCGTAAGCGTTATTACTCTGGCCTCTGTCTCAAGCACCAGAAGATGCTGAAGAACGCTGTGGAGCGAGCAAGGTTTCTTGGCATGCTGGCGTATAGGAAATAAGCGAAGAGAAAGTAGCGTGTAGCGGGTGTCTTTTTTCGTGCTCTTTTTCCATCCGCTACCTTCTACTCGCTACCCGCTTTTCTGATTTCGTTTATACTTCTTTCATGTCCGGTCACTCCAAATGGCATAACATTAAGGTGAGAAAGATGGCGTCTGATGCCAAGAAGGGCAAAGCGTACACTAAGTACGCGCGGCTCATCGAGATTGCGTCCAGGGAAGGCGGTGGTGATCCAGCTGCAAATGTGCGACTCCGGTCACTCATTGATGCTGCTAAAGCTGAAAGCGTTCCGAACGCCAATATTGATCGAGCGATCAAGAAAGGTACGGGGGAGCTAAAAGGGGAGGCGATGCAGGAGGTGACGTATGAAGCCTACGGTCCTGCTGGTGCCGCGTTTATCATTGAGTGTTTGACGGACAATAAAAATAGGACACTCTCAAATGTGAAACTTATCTTAAGCAAGACTGGCGGACGTTTTGCCGAGAGCGGATCTGTGATGTGGATGTTTACCCGTGCCGGCGTGGTTACGGCACGAAGTGAACAGTTGAAAACTGACAGTGAAAAGTTAGATGAGCTGGAACTGTCATTGATTGATCTTGGTGCTGATGATTTCAGCGTGGATGGAGAGCGGCTGCAGGTGGTGACAGATGCTGCCAAATGGTCAGGTGTTCGGGATTTTTTGACGTCCCAGAATTTTGAAGTCGAGTCTGCAGGGCTTCAGTTTATTGCGAAACAGACAGCGCCGGTTGATGCGGCCACATTGGAGAAAATTCACGCAATCATTGATGCACTTGAAGTGGATGATGATGTGTCAGAGGTTCATACGAATGCCATTATCGCTTGAGGGTGGTCTGGACGATAATATAGTTGAGGTATAAACTGTGCGCTCATGCGCGGTTTCCTTGCTCTTGCATCGGCTCTATGGCGTTACGCTGGTCCGCGGCGTCCTGTCGTTGTTGCCTACACGGCTATGTTCATCACAGCCAATATTATTTGGCTATTCGAGCCGTACCTGATCGGAAAACTTCTTAACGAACTACAAACCGCGGCAGTGTCCGGTGCATCACTCCGAGATATCGTCATGTATCTCGTGCTCATCGTTTTTCTCTCGTGTGGTTTTTGGTTTCTGCACGGACCTGCCAGATACCTTGAGCGCATGACTGCCTTCGAGATTCGCGTTGCACTGAAGCAGCATCTTTTTAGTACCGTCACACACCTGCCACTCCAGTGGCAGAAAACGCATCACTCCGGGCAAACCATCAATCGCATTTCAAAGGCGACGAAATCGCTCTACGATTTTAGTGAGAATAGCTTTCAATTGATCGAGATGGTTGTTCGTCCCATCGGTGCGCTTGTCGCTCTGACACTTATTTTACCGATGGCGACTCTTCTGACAGTGTGCGCAATGCTTGGGTCGTGCATTCTCGTCTTCTTGTTTGATCGTGTGCTCCTGCCGCTCTATGGGCAGATCAATGAACAGGAACACACTGTTGCTTCGGCGTTGCATGATTATATCTCTAACATTGCGACGGTCATTACGTTACGGCTCGAACAACTCACACAGTCCGAGCTCTTGCGTCGCATGACTCGTTACATGCCGATCTACCAGCGAGAAGTACGACTCAATGAAATCAAATGGTTTCTCGCGACAATGGCAATTTCGATCACGACGGCACTCGTCATGGGATGGTACGCGCTCACCACACTTCGTGCTGGAGATATTCTGCTCGCCGGAACATTTTTCATGCTCTACGACTATCTGCAGAAAATCGGCGGCGCTTTTTATACGTTTGCATGGAAGTACGGACAGATGATTGAACAGTATGCTGACCTGAAAACTGTGCAGCCGATCTTAGAGGCAGACAGGCCTGAGCTTCATGAGTGTCGGCTACCAGAGAGTTGGACCACCATTGAGATCCAGCATCTGAATTTTACGTACAGTGACGAGGAGCTTCGTGCGCATCATTTGAAAGATGTTTCACTCACACTCAGCAAAGGCCGAAAAATTGCGTTTATTGGCGAGAGCGGTAGTGGAAAATCGACACTTATGGTTCTTCTTCGTGGCCTGCAGATTGCAGACTCTGGCACGGTTCTCTGTGATGGAGTGCAGCTTCCGCATGGCTTGAAAGATGTCGGTTGCACCGTGACTCTCATTCCGCAGGAGCCGGAGATCTTCGAGAATACGATCGAATATAACATCACGCTTGGTACGGAACACACCGAAGAGGAAATTATTGACGATGTGAAGCTTGCTCGGTTTGACGGGGTACTCGAAAAGCTACCGAAAGGCTTGCAGACGAACACTGCGGAAAAAGGCGTGAATTTAAGCGGTGGAGAGAAGCAACGGCTTGCACTTGCTCGCGGATTTTTTGCAGCTAAAGATAGCGGCATTATTTTACTCGATGAGCCAACAAGCTCGGTTGACCCTGCAAACGAGCGTCACATTTACGAAAATCTTTTCCAGAGATTTCAGGATCGGTGCGTTGTATCGTCACTGCATAAATTATATCTACTACCGATGTTCGACGAGGCGTACGTCTTCAATAATGGCGCAGTCGTCGCGCATGGAACACCGCAGGAACTCTTGAGAGAAGGGGGTGTGTTACACGACCTCTGGGCGAGAGAACGCAAGACGGTGTCGTAACGGATTTACTCTGTTGCGAATCGGAACGTGGTTGATGCGGTGGCCGTATTGAAATACTTATCCGTCACGGTGACCGTGAGCGTGTGCGTGCCTTCACGATCTATCGTGCGAGGAATACGAATCGTGCGCCTGTTCCACGGCGGATCGGTAAAAGGAAACGTTGCCTTACCGTCGATGTTGTATTGTATTTCACTGAATGCCGATCCAGAGCTCAGTGCGAGGTCTACTTGGAACGCTGGGTACGATACTTCTTCGCTTGGGCGAGGAGACGTGATGCTGACCTCTGGCTTGATGCCGCGACCTGGCGTCAGAGACGGATCGCATTCTTTCGTTGGTGCAACAGGTAACGATAATTGGGAGCCTGAATGCGTTTCATTTGCGTTCCATGCCTCCATCTGTTTTGTAGCCCATGCCTGTACACCTTCTTCCCAAAGAGGCCACCTCGTCGGAAGCTCACTTTTTGGTATAAAGAATGCACGCTCTTCTACTGCATCCGGTGGACAACTTGGTGAGGAGAGTAGGCCAGTGACTTTATCGATGCGAAGTAGTACGCATGATGTATCTTCTTCGGATGGTACATGTTCATCGAGAAAGAGATCGGTACTTCTCAGGTTGACGGGGGTGCATTCAGAGGCAAGTTTTCCCGATAGCCGTGAAATTTGCGGATACGACATGCGTGTGGGAAGGCTAAAAGCAGTCAACTTGTTGTCGATATTTTTTTGAGCATCGGTCATATAGTC
The DNA here is from genome assembly GCA_964517585.1 of uncultured Candidatus Peribacteria bacterium. Taxonomy (GTDB): domain Bacteria; phylum Patescibacteriota; class Gracilibacteria; order Peribacterales; family Peribacteraceae; genus JAGORY01. The sequence continues at coordinate 4,560 of CAZFCB010000029.1, forward strand.
ATGCCACACAGGTGCTGCGGTCGTGAGACCGTCGGCCTTGTCGAACAAGGATTGGCTCGTAGCATTTCCGGCCCACACACCCGTAATGAGATTTGGTGTGAAGCCAATTGTCCACGTACTTTCGGGTCTACGTAGTGTGCAGTTATTTTTCGTATCGCGTTCTAAACACTTATTGCTTGTCCCTGTTTTGGCCGCTGCTTCGTAACCGGGGACAGAGAGAACGCTCTGCCAGTATTCGTTTGGACGTGCGGACACATCGCTTAAAATCGAAATAACCTGCGCGGTGTATCGTTCATCGATGACTTGGTGGGCAATGTCGTTCTTGGGCAAATAACGGATATTGCCGTCTTTGTCCGTAATTTTGAGGATTTCTTTTGCTGGGAGGAAGTTTCCACCATCGGCGATGGTTGCGTAGCCTTGCACCATTTCAAAGAGCGGCACCTCTGCCGCTCCGATGGCGAGAGGCCAGCCGTAATCAAAATTTGGCTGCGTTTTTCTCAGCTGCTCTTTTTGCTGGGCAGGAGAAGATACCCCCATACGACTTGCGAGAGAAAGCAGAGCTTCTTCGCCACCACCAAGAAAAAAGGCTTTAATCGCAGGAATATTTCTGGAGCCCGCGAGGGCAAATCGCATGCTCGTCAGCCCCCAGAAAGTACCGTCATAGTTTGCTGGCTGATCTGTACCGAACTTTGTGGGTACATCGTACACGACAGAACCAGGTCCATACCCTGCCTCGAATGCTGTCAGGTACGCAAATGGTTTAAAACTCGATCCTGGCTGACGCGCTGCGCGAGCCATGTCAATTTTCCCCTGATTGTCGTTGTCACTAAAATCCGCATTGCCAACGTACGCAAGGATCTCGCGCGTCTTTGGCGCAATCGAGACGAGTGCGATGTTATGTGCACCGAAGCGTTTCAGAATGTCATCTCTGTGCTTCTTCACCGCATTCTCTGCAGCTTGTTGCAAATTCCAGTCCAGCGTTGTTGTAATACGGAAGCCACCTTGTTCCAAAATTGCTTCATCAATACCAAGAAGTTTTTGCGCTTCTTGTTGCACCTGAAGAACGAAGTGTGGCGCACGAATATTCTGACGCTCTGCCGAGAATGTTATTTTTTGTAGTTCCTCGAGTGCTTTTACCTGATCATCAGCGGTGATCTTTTTTTGGTCTACAAGATTACGAATGACCTGATCAGTACGGCCGCCGATGTAGACACTCGTCGTACCAGAGCCGACCCTTGTGCCAATCAGCCCAATGCGGATCGCGCTGTCAGGTATGTCTGCAGCAGACGTGATGGTTCCAGCAAGGATGCTCTGCTTTATCTGATCTGACACTGTTGTGCGCAGATGAGAGCCGTACGGATTGAAGTACGAGGGGCGCTGTGGCAGTGATGCTAATATCGCAGATTGTGCGAGCGAAAGGTCTCTCGCGCTCATGCTAAAATAGTTCTTTGATGCTTGTTCGATGCCGTACGCATTGTGACCGTACGGAATCCAGTTCAAATAGAGTTCAAGCAGTTCGTCTTTATTATATTTTCGTTCCAATTCGCATGCGAGCATCAGCTCTCGAATCTTGCGCGTAATCGAACGCTCTCTGCCTACCAGAGCATTTCCTGCAAATTGCTGCGTGAGAGTGGATCCTCCTGAGCGCACGAAGTAACGAGGGGCGATTTGGCTTAAGGCTGCACGGAGAAAGCCAGTGACATCGAAGCATGCGCTACGAGAAAGGAATCGTTCATCTTCGATTGCAATCGTCGCTTGTTTTACGAACGGACTGATGTTTGCACTCTGGACATATGTCCGGTCTTGTTCCGAAAAAAGTCTGTAGAGCTCGACGTCATTTCTATCCAGAATCACAGTGCTCTGCGATGGGAACATTGTCATGGGATCATCGATGTTTGGAAGCGTGAACCATAGCACGACGAGGATCATGAATCCGATTCCGGTACACCCAAGAATAATCTTTAAACCCAGCGATCGTAACTCCGTCCCAGTTCGCTTTCTCATAATGAATCCGACGATACTCTGCAAGAAGCTGCGGATCCGACCGACTGAGTGATGTGCGGAAGTAGTTTTGCGTATCTTTTTTTTATGAATCACGGTGGTTCTGTGACGTGCGGAATCTTCGCTGATATTACGCCTTTGAAAACCAAAATCGTTCATGGACTCCATAGTGTAGAGCGAGCTTCAAATAGACTCAATACGACCGTCCGAATCCTCTTCAGATTTTGTTCGGGATATGGTACAATGACCTGATGAAGTTTTCTCTGCGCATTGCGGCATTCTCACTCATTATTCTGGCGTGCGCAGACGCGGTGAACGCCGCGCCGCTTACTATTGATACAGGTGTCACGAGTACTGTCCCAAGCATCTTCAATGGTATTGTTGATCTTCTTTTGAAATGGAGCACACTTGTTGCCACCGCTCTTTTTCTGCTTGGTTGCATTCTCATGGTAGGTTCTGGAGGCAATGATGCAACACTGAGTAATGGCAAAAAAATTATGAAAGCATCGCTCATCGGGCTTGCGATTATTCTTGCATCGTGGCTGATTCTTTCTACTGCGGTGTTCTTTATCGCAGGTGCTTGATTTGGTGCTACACTTCATACCCCCATGCCCACTCCTCACGACGACATCACAGGACATCTTCTCGATCAAGCAGAACAGCTGAAGCTTGACGCGCACCATCAAGAGGCTCTCATTATTTTGGAGCAAATTTTGGCAAAAGATCCTGAGAACATTACAGCATTGGAGGAAGTTGCTGATAATGAGCTGAGCATGGAGCAGTATGATCGAGCTGAAACTGCTGCAAAACGCGCTCTTGCCCTCAACGCTGGCAGTTTCGATGCCCATTACGTTCTCGGTTTCATTGCATCGGTGCGTGAAGAGTGGGAAACATCTGTGGATTACCTGAAGATTGCAAATAAGTTAGAGCCGAATAATCCGGAAATTCTTCGATGTCTCGGATGGTCTCTGTTCTCTTCAGAGCAGACGATTCCAGGAGTTGTGACACTGGAGCGCGCTCTGAATTTAGAAGATTCCAATCCTCTCATTCTCTGCGATCTTGGCGTTGTGTACCTCAAGATGAAAGACTTTTCGAAGGCGAGAGCCCTTTTAGAGCGAGCCCTCGAAATTGATCCCACAAACTTGAGAGTGAAAGAGTGCCTCGAAATGGCCAGTAGAATTGCGGAAAAGAAAGACTGACATCATCAGAAAGATGCACAAAGTTTGCAAGAATATTTTTTGTCGATCCTTTAGATCTTTTTCATGCTTTCTTGCTACAATAGCTTCCATGCTGCGCGAAACGCTCATGGCAACTGTATTCTTCCGAAGATCTGCAAAGCGCGGCATCGTGAATGTGTTTCGCGAAGAAGGGTTCGGTACGGCGGTAGGTTCGCTTTTTGGAGTCGTTCTTCTTGCGCAAATTATCATACTGCTTGCAGTGGGTATTCAGGGCGGGCTCGTCCTTCTCAAGGAGCGCACAGATCTACGATTGCAAATCAGAGAGACGGCGACCGATGCACAGATTCAAGATCTCTACCAGAATGTCCGGCAACTCGCGTACGTGCACGATGCAGTGTACGTTACTCGTGAACAGGCGTACGAGAGGCAAAAACAGCGCGACCCGACTCTCATCGATTTCCTCACAAAATTTGGTATCGATAATCCTTTTCCAGATACATTGGGAGTTCGGCTTCGTAGGCTCGAGGATTATCAGGCTTTTCTACAATTTCTGAAGCAACCAGTATTTGCGGCCGTCGTTGATCCATCGTTCCTGACCACAACCACAGATCAGCAGAAACAAGTTGAACAACTGACACACGTGGTCGCGAGCGCTCGCATTGTCCTTATTTTTATCGTAGGACTTGCTGTCGTCGTGCTTCTCTTTGTCGTCGTTGAACTGATCCGACGTCGGGCACTCAACAAGCGTCAGGAACTTTTTATTGAGCAACTGGTGGGGGCAAATCGGATGGAGATTTTACTGCCGTTCATGGTGGAAATGGCGTGTATGCTTCTTTTGGCACTTTTTGGCTCACTCATGCTTTCTGCAGTCCTTGTATTTCTCCTTCCATATTTTTTGCCAGTACTCGCCACTGGTGGCATGTTTCACCAATGGAGGGTTGCGTCTGGATCGGTTTTGCTCCAGTGGACGCCGTGGACTATTTTTATTGAACTCATTCTCATCGCTGCATTATCGGCGACAGGCACGCTCATTGCGCTACGAAACCAGATGTCACTTTCACTACTACCGTCATCACATTCCTTTTGATCTGTGCCACATTCATTCACTGATGAAGCTATTGTTCTTCGGAGTCATAACGTTGGTGAGACGGATCGTTTCTGTGTTCTCTTCACGCGTGGCAACGGACGGATCATGGTGCGTGCCACGGGTGCTCGCAAAATCCAGAGTCGTCGAGGGCGGGGCCTTCTGCCGCTGCATCGCATCAGTGTCACATGGCAGCAGCATTCATTTGGTAATTCCGTTGTGGCAGTAGAATGTCTCGATGCGCATAGCGCTGTCTGGAGAGATGCGGAACGTTTTTCATACGCAGCGCAGGGGATTGAGCTTCTTCTGACTCTTACGGAAGATGGACTTGATCTTCCCGACGTCTACGACCTGACGGCAGAATTTTTACGGGCGTGCGGTTCTACTGTGCCGAATGTAGCGCTTCGGCTCTACACATTGAAACTACTGAAACTACTAGGCTACTTACCATCAGCAGAGTCTGCTCCGGTGGCGCTTTCGCCAGCTTTTACAAAACTTCTCCAGACACTCGACGATATTTGCCTGACGGATATCACTGTTCCAGGCGACATGTTGTCCATAGAAATAGGACGGTTTCTTCAGGGTTTGCTTGGCAACCAACTAGGCATTTCACTCAAATCACCTGAAGTTCGCTTGAGCATGTCTGCTGCACTCACGCCAAGTTGCCAATAGAGAGGACGCGCTTCGTATGCGGAATAATATCGTTCTAGAGTCGCTCCTGTTCCAGGCATCTGGACTGATCGATACCAAATTGCCTTCATGCCATCGTGCCTTTCTCCGGCTTTGCGTTTTTCGCCCACAGGAATATCCGTCGTGTAGGAAATTTTTTCTTCCTTTGGCGCTGGTATGCGATCAAAAATATATGGTCCGGTTACCTCGGACATACGATTGTCTCTTGTTCCGTAATAAATGAAAAAAGCTCGATCCTGCTCGTCTGAGGCAGTTTGAATCAGTAGAGCGCCTGGTGTGTCATTGCGAAATTTTATATCGACGTTTGGTGGATAGATCGTCGCATCCGTTCCTTGCGGGCTGTAGTAGCTGACGGCGTAGCTGTGGTTTTTGCGCTGTACGATTGGCATGCCGTACTCCCATGGACCACGGTAGGCGGTGGAGCTCACTTGGCAGAGTCCGCCTCCGTAATCTGGGAGCGTTGTCTCCCCGTTGATGACGAGCTCTTTTCTGTAACCGGTTTGGGCGTCGACTGGTCCCAAGATTTCAACGAATGAAAAAATACTGCCCTTAGGGATGATGTGACCATTGAACTTCGCAAGACCGACAGCAATGTTGTGTCGTCGATTGATCGGTGATTTTGCAAATACGGATTCCCCGATAGTGACGACTTCTGTAATTCCCATATTTCTTAGCTCGTTATCTTGCACATCGATTGCAGGCTGCACCTCTTTCACTGGCAACGAAACGTTGACGACGTCATGCTCCAGCGCGCGGACCGTGAGTAATGCAGCGAGAGTTGCATCGACAGTTCGTCCGGTGAGCCCTACTCCATTAAACACAATACTTCCTGACCCCTCTTTTCTGATGACAACGCTCCCCGCAGGTCTATCCAATTTTGATGACACCTCAGCTTCTATCGTTATGCGAATGGCATCTTCATTCCAGCCAGTACGTTCTTCCTGCGCCCACCCCTGATCGACAATGTTTTCATCTCCACATGTTTTAAAGCGCGCTGGTGGGATAGCTTCTACCCCACGATACAACCAGACACGTTTCGCTTGGCGCCACTCAGGATGCGCACCGACTGAAACCGAAATAATATGGTGTTTGTAGGTATAGACGATCGTAGAGCTCGCTGCGGATACAGGTGTGCTCCAGAGAAGAAGTCCGATACCGATGCCGAAGAAACTTACCGAGAGACGCATGTACTTACTATAAAGACTCTCCAAGCGTTCTCCTAGAATACAGGCTTCCCTTTTAGCGAATCCAGCGCTTCATTGACCAGTGCATCCGCTCGTTTGTTTTCCCCTCGCGGCACGTAGACAAATGAGATGTGTGGGAAATGTGATTTCAATTCCGTGATCTCTTCGATGAGTGGCTGGAATGAGATCATTTTTACTCGGTATTCACCACTCAGTTGTTTGACAACAAGCTCGGAATCCAGATGACAGATGAGGTGGTTTGGACAGTATTCTTTTGCAATTTTTAGACCCGTGATAAGCGCCTGATATTCCGCAATGTTATTTGTCACAATGCCAATCGCCTCACCGTACTCGCGAAGCGTTTCTCCCTTTAAGGGATCAATGAGGACGCATCCTACTGCGGCTTGACCAGGGTTTCCGCGTGAGCCACCATCTGTGAACAGGTGGAGCGTACCGCCAATTGCGAGAGGTTGGTCGGCCTCCATAGAGGAGCGCGTTTCCAGTGCTTTACTGAGAACTTCTGCAACGAACTGATCTCGTTCGCGCGCTTTTGGGAATACAGTGTGCAGTTTTCTTTCGAGCGTGACGGGCAGCTTTACCATGGAGTGAGTATAGCGTAGGGAACGAAGCGAGTAGTAAGTAGTAAGTAGTAAGTTTACAATGTAACACCAAAAAAATCCTTACTTCATACTTCTTACGTCTTACGTCTGTTTCCGCACGAACATCCTTTTCCTTCGCATCCACATACGGAAGGTTGCGGAAGATCAAGCTTGAATCTTCCCTCGCGAAAATCCACGGTGGAACCACCTATTCTGTGGAGTGCCTGCGGAGAGGCGATCATTACGACGTTTTCTACGTTTGGATGTTTAAATTCTCGATCATCCGCAAGAGTGAGCTCCGCAAATTCCATACAAAATCCACCGGAGTCATCACTGCCTACTCGTAGTAAGCACGAATCTTTCCCCTCTGCCTTCGCGATTTCAAGAAGAGCATTCGCGCCACTCTCTGTCAGTGTGAGAATCGGCGGAGGAACGGGGGCAGACCGCAGAAGTTCTTCCAAATCGATGACCATGTTCTTGATATCTGTATCCGTGAGTCCGTGAGATTTTGCGCCAACTTCCAGTGAGTCGAGTGTGTTGAACGCACACTGAAAGCAATGAAGGCCGTACGCACCCAAAATATCAGCAGCTCCAGGGTGTAGCGCGATGATTTCCATCACATTCATCGTGGCGTCGACGTCGGGTATTTTCGGCTTTGGCGGTGGCTTTCTCCTCTTCACAGCCTTTGCTGGATTTTTTACCTGCTTTGTTTTTCGTGTCTTTGGCATGAACGTAGTATATGCTTTGTGCCTTCAAGAATACGAGATTTTTATGAAGATTCTTCGCACTCTCATCTTCGGCTTACTACCACTCATTGCATTGGTACTCGGTTTTCAGATCGGTACTAGCTACGAGTCGCACCAACTGTCAGAGCAGCGTTCGCAGATAGAGCAGTTGTACACGCTTTCAGGAAGCGGAAAGACCATCCAAACTGATCCTGAAAAGGAGGTGGATATTTCATTGTTGTGGGGTGTGTGGCGCCTGCTTTCACGGCACTACGTCAATCCACAGGATATGAAAATTGATGAGATGGTCTATGGCGCAGTGGGCGGACTTGTTGCATCTCTTGGAGATCCCTACACCGTCTTCATGACACCTCCTGATACAAAAGATTTTGAGAATGCGCTCTCTGGAACACTAGAAGGAATTGGTGCTCAGCTTGATCTGGTTAATAGCGCAGTTGTGGTTGTAGCACCGTTGAAAAGTTCTCCTGCTGAAAAAGCAGGGCTTCAGCCAAAAGACATCATCGTGAAAGTAGATGATAAAGAGCTTGATGGACTCTCACTTGAGCAAGTCGTGAGCATGATTCGCGGCCCCAAAGGATCGGTCGTCACTCTCTCGGTTCGGCGCATAGGAAAGGCCGATGAAGTGACAATCACCGTGACGCGTGACGCCATTCACATTCCGAGCGTCGAGTCGAAGACAGAGCAGGTTCCACAGGGAACGATTGGCATTGTGATCCTCAATCAGTTTGGTGATGATTCCATTGCAGAAGTGAAAAAAGCTCTCCAAGCTTTTCCAAAGAATGTGCATGGTATTGTCCTCGATCTTCGTTTCAATGGAGGCGGATATTTGGATGGTGCAGTTGATTTGGTTTCTCTTTTTCTTACCACTGGCGATGTTGTTACCGTCCAGCGTCGAGATGTTCCTCCGGAACTACACCGAGTGACAGGTGTGACGATGTTTCCGAATACTCCGCTCGTTGTTCTGATCAACGGTGGTTCTGCTAGCGCTTCAGAGATCACCGCAGGATCACTCCAGGATCAAAAGCGTGCAACGATCATTGGCATGAAGAGCTTTGGTAAAGGCACGGTGCAAGAAATTCTTGATTTGCCGGGTGGCTCTACGCTTCGCGTGACAACTGCGAAGTGGCTCACACCTGCTGGTCACGACATTAGCAAGAAAGGCATTACGCCTGACATTGTTATCGATCGTACGCCTGACGAATACCGCGCTGGGAAAGATCCTCAGCTCGATGCAGCGCTAGCTGTTCTGTCTGGCAAAAAAGTCGAAAGCCAGCCCGTCAAAACGGGAACAGGTGTTCATCGGTAAAACATTCAGAAGCAAATCTTCTTCGTTAGTACGCGAAGATTTCGTTTGGTGCAAAGAAACGTTTCACTTCTACTTCTGCAGTTTCTTTACTGTCTGATGCATGGGCGACATTGATCATCACGTCCTTGCCAAAGGTTGCACGAAGCGTTCCAGGGGCTGCTTTCCGACTATCTGTCACGCCAAGCATGTCGCGCATCTTTGCGACGATGTCGTCGCCTTCAAGCACGAGTGCAATGACCGGCACAGAACTCATAAACGTTTCGATGTCCGGATAGAATGGTTTGCCTGCAACGTGTGCATAGTGCTCTTTCAGGATTGCAGGAGTAAGGCTGATCATCTTGCAGCCGCGGATTGTGAATCCTGCTGACTCAAACCTATCGATGACTTTGCCACAGAATTTTCCTGCGACAGCGTCTGGCTTGAGGAGAATGAGAGTGCGTTCCATGAGAGAGTTGGTAGACCCCACTTCGCTCCTGAGGGAGCTACGAGGGGCAGGAGAAGTTTGATATCTTTTACCTGATTGTAGGATTTTTGACAAGACTACCCTTTATGCACCAATCAATTCCTCGAGTTTCTTTTTGTCGTTTTCCTTACCGATGACGACCAAGCGCAGACGGTCAGTACTCAGTAGTTTTGCTGCAAGCGTATTGATCTGCGACGCTGTTACTTTCTCAATCTGCTCAAAGTACATCGGTAGATCCCGCACTGTTGGGTACAAGAGTTGTTGCTTGCCGAAGAAGTGCGCACGCTCCTCGGAGTCTTCCATGGACAGTGTGATCTTCCCCTTCAAAAAGTCTTTACCACGTCGCAATTCCTCCTCTGTGATGCCGTCTTTGGCACAGAGTTCATATTCGTGACGGATGGCGGAAATTGCTTCATGCAAACGACTCTGGTCCACCCCGGCACGCGTGGAGAGCAAGCCCGTGTCCATATAGTTATCCGTTGTCGTTGAGATGTAGTAGCAGAGCCCGCGCTTTTCGCGGATGCGGAGGAACATGCGTGAACTCATAGAGCCACCGAGAATGACCGAGAGAAGCTTCTGGGCGAAGTGATCTGCGTCGAGGGCTGAGACAGCTTCCACACCAAGAACAAGATGCGCTTGCTCAGTTTGCTTCGTCGTGAGTGAGATTCGGTCACCTTCATGCTTTTTTACCGGATCAAATGCGCCGTCTTTCTTTCCTTTAATACCTCCAAAAAAGTCATTGCCGAGTGTGAGCGCCTTTGCGTCATCGATTTTTCCTGCAAATGTGAGGACGAGGTTATCCGGTGTGTAGAGTTGATCCTTATGATTCTGAAAATCATCGTGCGTCACCGTGCGGATAACTTCTTCGGTGCCGATCGTGTCCCAGCCGAGTGCTTGATCACCGTAGACCAGCGTCTCAAAATCCCAACCAGCCTGATACATCGGCGTGTCTTGGTACATGCGGTACTCCTCAATGATGACGCCGCGCTCTTTTTCGATTTCTTCAACAGGGAAGGTTGCGTTTTGGAGCATGTCTGAGAGAACGTCGCAGGCAAGCTCTACTTTCTCTGCAGCTACTTTGACGTAGTAACCGGCGTACTCTTTTCCGGTGAACGCATTAAAGTCTCCACCGACGGAGTCAATGGCCATACTGACGGCTGCTGCATCTTTGTACTTTTTTCCACCCTTGAAGAACATATGCTCCAAAAAGTGGCTGATGCCACGATTCTTCTGTACTTCATAACGTGAGCCAGCTCCGGCGAAGACGAGAACAGTCACAGCGGACGTACCGTCCGTCGGTGCGGTGAGGACGGGCATGCCTGACGAAAGTTTCTGAAGTGAGTACATCGAAGGGGAGTGTAGGGAATAGCAGTGTGTTTTGAAACGTCAATTCGTGTTTTATATAACGTCATCAAAAAAGTTGCTTCGATCATTCTCTTACGCAAAATGACCTTTGAACACAAACGCGCTCTGCGGGCTGCGTGAACGTGGCGAACTCTGACGAGTGATGAGTGTCTCCTCGGCACCCTCCATTGTTCCTGGTTTGCCGACTGCCATCATGGAGCCTACAGAGAAGTCTTCAGGAACTCCGAGAACATCGTTTGCCTTATCGACAGCAAATCCTCCCATCTGATGTGTGATGAGTCCCATCGCTTCAGCTTGCAGTGTGATCGACATATTTGCAGCTCCTGTATCGAAGAGCGCGTACTGATTCAGCTTCCCGTTTTTTGTAAACGTCTTCTTGCCAAAGCTGACGATCAGCATTCCCGCATTTTTTGCCCAACTGTTTCCTTCGGCAAGGAGACCTTCTATTTCTTTACGACCGTTGTCTCCCTTCTGTGCATAGACAAATCTCCATGGTTGTTCGTTGTAACAGCTTGGGCCCCATCGCGCTGCCTCAAAGAGTGAACCTACTTCCACGTCCGACAGAGGCGCGGGATCGAAGATCACGGGGCTCCAGCGATTTTGAATAATGGTCGTAATAGGGAAGTCTGTGAGCGCAGGATGTGCTGGGTAGTTCATACACATGAAGAGGAGGAATATAGTTTATATCTTAACTAATGCACTCATAAAATCCAAGAGCATCGGGAGTACTTGGCTTGACGTCTATCCGTTCGCTTCTGTACCCTCTCGTAGCCTTCCGTTTGGTAGGTACACTTCTATGCTCGGAAAACTCAAATGGCGTCGGCGTCTACGCGTGCACGGTTTCCTGTCACGTTCAGCATCTAAAAATGGTCGTAAGGTCATTGCTCGTCGTCGTGCTCAGGGTCGTAAGCGCCTGACGGTGCAGAAGAAAACAAAGTAAGTAGTAAGAATATATGTAGTACGAAGTAAGAATTGCATGCAAGACACAGAGTCTGCTTTTTTCGCAATACGTACTTACTTCTTCGTTTTTAGTACTCACAGTATCCCATACCCCTGTATGATGTTTTCATGGAGGCTGTTCGCAAAGCATCGGGTTTTCTCTTCTATGCCTTCGGGACTCTACTCCTTGTCGTCATTGTACTTGTGAAAAAAGGTGTTATGACTGGAGCTGCGCCATATTTGCATGTTGCAGACCTTCCGATCATCTTCATTGCGATGCTGTACGGCGGAAGCAGTCTGTATGTCTCGCTCTCACGCGGCAAAAAGTCTCTGCCGCTGTTCATCGTGATTTTTGTGCCACTCGGCGTACTGTTTGCAGTATTCGGTTGGTTCAATTTTGCGATGCCGTTTGTGAAGGCTTGAGACGGGTCGAAACTGTTTTGTAAGTGCACTAGTGTCCCGTAAACACTGAGAGCTGAACGAGGGGTTTCGCTGTGCAAAAA
>CAZFCB010000030.1:0-16314 GCA_964517585.1 uncultured Candidatus Peribacteria bacterium
CATGCTTATCTGCAAAAAACCCTTTCTCTTGCGCCATTAGCTGGTTAATACCCCACTATACTCACTATATAGCTTTTCATCGTCCGATCACCTTCTGGCAGAAAGTAAAAATTGCATTGTCGCTTATTTTTCATCGACGTACACCATTGTCAGCAAAGGCACTGCTAGGGATAGGACTTCTGTACGGCATCATGCCTTTTGACATTATTCCTGACTTTCTTCCAATCATTGGGCAGATGGATGACGTTGCAGTGATTCTAGGTGTCATTATTTTCTTCCTGCATGTCACAAAAGCGCTGAGAGCTGACATGGTGCGTGATGCCAATATTATTGATATAGATCCACACTGAGGATTTTTTTAGCTATCATGTCACGAATAGGATCTTGCCACTGAGAACTCTCTTCTGTAGCATCCAAGGGCTCTTTTTTCCGCGGGTATCGTACAATGGTAGTACGGCGCCTTGCCATGGCGCAGACGCGAGTTCGATTCTCGCTACCCGCTCCAGCCTACGCACCTTTGCGAAGGTGCTTCGGCCGGCAGGCCAGTTTTGTCATATCCAAATAGCGTAGGCTGCCGGACGAAGCGCATCAGCGCGTAGTCTGGCAAGCGGTTACAATGGAAACATGTGGCATTTCGTCTACATTCTCAAATCTGAAAATGGTGATCAGTACGTTGGACACACTGAAGATTTGAACGAACGTCTCAAAGAACACAATGAAGGTTCAGTGATTGCGACAAAGAACAAGCGGCCATGGAAGGTCGAATGGTTCTGCGGATTTCGCGAGAAGAAACGCGCAATTGCGTTTGAAAAGCATTTGAAGACTGGATCAGGTAGCGCATTTCGGTTTAAGCATTTTCTCCCCAAGAAGTAATGCGCATAAGAAGAGCAACTTTGGAAGACGCAAAAGAGCTTTCTGCACTGCGAAAGGCGACAATTCGTGCAATCAATAAAGATGATTACACACCTGCGCAAATTGCACGCTGGAGTAAGAGGTGGAATACGGTGGAATTCCAGCGAAAAGATGATCCGTTCCTCAGGTATGTAGCGGTTCAAGATGGAAAGATCGTCGGCTATGCCGATATCAGAAAGAAGTCACCCGAAGAAATGGGAGGTCTGTACGTGCGCAAAGACTTCCTTCAAAAAGGCGTTGGTAGGAAACTCATGAAAAAGATAGAAGATGTAGTGCGCAAAATGGGAATCAAACGTTTCCTCCTTCATTCTTCAACAACGGCAAAAGGATTCTATGAAAAGCTTGGATACAAAGTACTTTCTTTCAAGAAGAACCGCATAAAGGGTGACTATTACATTCTGGAAAAGAAACTATAAGTCGATCCCTAACCGACGATCGAACTATTCTGTCATAAGCTCCCATAAGGAGCTCCACAGCAATTTAAGTTTTTTTATGTAGAAAAAGTTACATATTGAAGTTGCGTTTCTGATCAAACAGAAAGCCAGAGTAAGAAATATGCAGGATAAGCGTCACAAGAGAATACAATATTTTCTCCCACTTTATTTTATGAATACAGCCATAAAAGCACTTGCTATTGCCGTACTCTTCGGTGGAGGATGGGCCGTGATCTACCTTATGTTTAAGGTTTTATTTTGATGTGGTCGTTCACACTTCGCACTATTGTCTTACCTTGATGCCTCCTGTTAACCCTGTGTAATCTGTCCGATCATATTCATGCCACAGTGGTAGGCCTAACGATTCGCGTTCTCTCAGAATTTCAATTTTCTCGTCAGATCCAGCTGGAGCATTGGTGGGTTCTGCAACTTTTCCAAATTCAGAAGGTTCGTATCCTTCGTCTGAACCATATTTGTCAATGAAATCATTCACGCTCATCCCATCTGTCACCACTGGATAATCTTCGGAGCCCATCATAGTTGTATCGGCAGTGATCATTGAACGTAAATGGCTACCCATAGCCTTGTTTGTCTTAGCAGAATAATTTTTTCCTAGTAGGAGATCATAGACAATTTTAGCAAGTTCGTCGTCAGATCTGCATCGTATTTTTTTTGCACTCTCTATCGCCTCATTCACAAGGGAAGTGATGTAGGCATCGTGATGTTCGTGTGCACTGTGCAAAGGTATTTTATCCCAATCGCATGCATCATTTTTCAGCGTCATATACTCGGCGGTAATGTGCAATGCGTAGGTGATTATTCGTACAATAAATTCGTAATCAGTGCCATCAAGTATCAATCTATCGATGAGTTTCTTGCAATCGGCGATGCAATTTGCCGCATGAAACAAGTGTGGCCCAAATTTTGCTTGATAGTCAGATGAATTCATTCTTGCAGAAGGTTCCTTGCAAGCCTGCCCCATGAACGTTCTCATCTTTTCCAATGCTTTCATTCCTTCTTCTAGTTGAGTAACGTCAAGACTATGCATGTGTCCATTCTTAGCACCAGAAGTTTCAGATCTTATTTGCCGACCATTTGGCCTAACAATACTTCTGTATTTGGACTGTGATTCTAGTTGTGCAAAAGTTATTCCCTCTGGCACATGAGCAACAGTACTTTTTGCTTCCTGAGCAGTCTCTTCTTTGAGTTTTTTTGGATTCACTGCATCAGCTGGGAATTCATGCCATACCCCATTATGTCTTACTCTGATTGTGTCGCTCGGCTTTTCATCTTCGGCAAATCTATACCCGAGTAGCTCAGCTGTATGCGTTTGACTTTCCATGTGTGAATATTACTACTGTACGACACTGTGTTGCAAAGTGCCCTACCTCTTCTTTTTCTTCACTTTCGGCGCTGGTAACGCCTTAGCAGTGATCCTGATGAGCTCCGACATCCAGTTGCGATCTTCCCACTTGTCTTCCTCGATGACGAGAAACGGTTTTGATCCCGGATATGGCGGAGCTTCTTCCGGATTTTTTGCGAAAAGCTTTCCTTCTTTCGTCGGTTTGACGAACAGTTTGTCATTGCAGATCAGTGCGACGACTTTTCCATTGCAGTACAGTGCGTATTCGCCGAACATTTTTCGATGGCGTACAGAACCAGCATCGGAAACCTGATCCGTGAGAAAGTCGGCAGTTTTTTGGCTCGTCGTCATTCGCAGGAAGAGGGGATTGTGTATTCAGCGTATCACGACTCGTTGCTACGAGAGAACACCTGATGATGGCTAGAGAAGTCTCAAAAGTCTTTTCTTTTTTTTCGCCCGAGAGTATACCGTGTGGGACTTTCGCATGGCTCATGAAGGAAAAACTACTCGCAAAGACAGACGCGCTGCTTGGAAAAAAGCAGGACAATGAATTGAGACTCTTACTCAGCGGTCAGGATTTTCACGTCATCGCGCAAGTGTTGGATAGTTTGACGTATGGCAAGCGCAAGACATTTGCATTGCTACCACCTGAAAAGCAGGCCGAGGTTGCGCTCGCACTGAGTGAGGATAGTAAGAAACGAATTTTTCCAAGATTATCAGAAGCTATCGTCTCGAGATTTCTACATTTCAATGACGAAGATGATGCGACCGATATCCTGCAATATCTGTCACCAACGCGGAGAAACTCAATTCTACTTTCGATGAAAGAAGACAAGCGTAGAAAAATAGAGAAGCTACTCCGTTTCGGATCCGAGACTGCGGGAGGTCTGATGGATCTGAATTTTATCGTTGTTCGTCCTTCTTTTACATGGAGCGAAGTTCTGGAAAAAGTACGTGAACACCTGCAGGGAAAGCGTGATATGCCGACAGTGCTCGTCGTCAGTGACGATGGCAAAGCTCAGGGGTTTCTCCCTGAGAGAGTTCTCCTCTTTCCTCCTCAGAATGCAAAGGTCATCGATCAAATGATTCCACTGACGATTGTTTCTCACAAAGTCGACAGAGAAAATGTCATGCTTCTCATGTCGAAAGTGCGTTCGGAAGTCGTGTGTGTCACGGATGATAACGAATTAGTCCTTGGGATTATTCACCTCCGCGACTTGATGAAAGTTGCGCAGGCAGAAGCCACGGAGGACATCTACCGCTTTGCTGGTGTGGACGTAGAGGAGCACGCTCTGGATTCCGTTTTCAGTAAAGTGAAGCACCGGTACAACTGGCTTCTCATCAATTTGCTCACAGCGTTTCTCGCGGCATTCGTTGTGTCGCGCTTTCAAGGTACCATCTCGCGTTTTGCAATTCTGGCAGCGTACATGCCCATCGTCGCTGGTATGGGTGGCAATAGTGCCACGCAAGCTCTTGCAGTTGTGGTGCGAGGAATCGCACTTGGTGAGATTGGATGGTCGAAAGCAAAAAAAGTAGTTCTGAAAGAAGCACTCGCAGGGACGATCAATGGTGTTATCACAGGTGTCTGCGCCGCACTCGTCTCTGGCATGTTTGGCGCTCCACGTATTCTTGGAATCATTCTCGCTGCAGCCATGATCATCAATCTGTTTGTTGCCGGTTTCTTTGGTGCGCTTATTCCGTTTATTTTGAAACGACTCAAGATAGATCCAGCAATAGCCAGTAGCGTGTTTGTAACGACGACGACTGATGTATGTGGTTTCTTGGCTTTTCTTGGCCTTGCGACGATTTTTATGCGCTGAACGCCTGAGGTAGTTTCAGCCATTAGTCCTCACCTCCCCCGACCTCCTCTCCTTGTGTAGGACAGGAGGCGGCGTTTGTATTTGATGAACCGAGCTCCCCTCTCCGGCGTACGGAGAGGGGATGGGGGGTGAGGACCTCAGCGGCAAGGCATAGTTTTTCGGGGACATGGAGCAGCGAGGAGCATCGCACTGAGACATTGTTTTTTTGGCTTGTTTGTGATAAAATAGTGAGATTTATGTGTCTCACGTTCAACCGCCATGTGGCATTCTGTCTGGTACTTGCTTTGGCTCTCAATCTAGCCATTATTGCTCTTCAGCCAGCGATGCCGGCTTTTGCAGCATGCCCACCCGATCTGCAGCCATGTGGAAATGCCTGTATCTCTGAACGCGACCTCTGCATCTTAGAGCCATTACCCGGTGGACCATCCTCACTGACTCCCAACGGTACTGCGCTGCAGATCTTCTTTACATATATCAACTCAGGGTTGTGGCAATGGGCGTTTATGATGGGTGTTGCGATAGCTATTTTGAACGCCGTCATTGGTGGGCTACAAATAGTCATGAGTAACGGAGACAGTGGAAAAGTGGATGCAGGAAAAACACGTTTCATCTCTTCGACGGTTGGGCTTCTTATGCTTCTACTGTCGGGGGTCATCCTTGAATTCATTAATCCTCTTGGCTTCGACGCAATATGAAAAAATATTTCGTCTCTCTTCCGGCTGTCTTGGCTCTTGCGCTCATTCCACAGGGCGTACGTGCTGCTGCGTCTCTCTGGATTTATTGCGGAGGTAATAATGGCCTCGCTCCTTTGCCAGGCTGTCCCTCTGGATTCGAAGAGCATTTTTCGCCAGCATTAACAGCATTACTTATTACGTTGCCCCGGTACGCCTACATACTTGGTGTTCTCTTCATCATGATCGGTGGCGTATATATGGTCATCAGTGCTGGAGACACGGAGAAGGTGACAAAAGGTAAAAATACGATTATCTGGGCAATCATTGGCATTTTCGTCATGCAATTTGCACAGACTGTCATCGAGTTCATCATCATTCCTGAAGTAAGCCCTATCAACTTTACGCAGCCAGACTTACTTGTGCAGACTCTCACACTTACCATCATCGAGGATATTTTGATCCTCATGTACATCGTCCTCGTTGTTGTCGCCATCGTGAGCGGCATGCGCATGGTTCTTTCCATTGGAAAAGACGAAGAGTTTAAGAAAGGAAAAGATGGCCTTCTGTGGGCTGCTATCGGAGCAATTGTGATCAATCTTGCGCAAGCACTTGCAAACGCCTTCTGTCTCGTCAGCACGTCACCATGCTACCTCTAATACTTGCGGTCATTGGCATGATAGTTCCCAGAGTTGCGTATGCTGCTCCCTATCACTTGAGTCAAAGCGGATGGAACTGTCAGGGATTTCTCTACTGCACACCTTTTGCTGCGCCGCCCGCAGATGTCGTTGTTGTTATTACGAGTACTATTGTTGCTGGAGTAGCAGCTTTCATTGGCGCACTTGCGATTGTTGTCTTCTTTTATGGTGCCATTCGGATGATTGTCTCTCAGGGGCAAGAAGGAAAAGAGGCAGGTAAGAAAGCACTCATTTGGGCGTCCTTTGGGCTTGCCGCTGCGTTGCTTACCGGAGTGATCATTGCCTTTATTAGGGCATTCATCATCGCGATTTCGTAGAGACGAAGGTCGATGTTAGGGGCGGAGCTTTTTGATGTTCTGCTATGCTGAGGGCAATCATGCAGCGTCAGTACATCACAACGGCGATCGATTATCCGAATGCCGCTCCTCACATGGGGCATGTACTTGAGAAAGTTTTAGCAGACGTTGCAGCGAGATGGTTTCGCCTACGAGGTGATGAGGTCAGATTTCAAATAGGTACCGATGAACACGGCATCAAGATTCAGCAAACTGCAGACAGAGAGAAGCTTTCGCCGCGCGAACTTGTGGATCGTAATGTACCGATGTTTCAGGATCTCTATACGAAACTTGGAATTTCTGCGGACGTTTTTCTGCGGACATCAGATGAGAAGTCTCACTGGCCAACGGTGATAGAACTCTGGAAGCGGCTTCAGGCCGCAGGTGTTCTTGAAAAACGCTCGTACACAGGTTTTTATTGTTCTGGCTGTGAGAGGTTTTTGACAAAGAAAGATCTAGTCGATGGCAATTGCGATGTTCACAAGGTGCCTCCGCAAGAAGTGAAAGAAGAAAATTACTTCTTCAAACTTTCTTCGGAAACCGCGTGGCTCAAAAAACTCCTTGCAAAGAACTATAAGATTATTCCGTCGTTTCGTGAGAATGAAACGATGGCATTACTCGAGAGCGGCCTTGAAGACGTCTCCTTCTCACGTCCGAAGTCGAGCCTCAGCTGGGGTGTGCCTGTGCCGGGAGACACAGAGCAGACGATGTACGTATGGTGTGACGCGCTGACGAACTATATTTCCGGCCTCGATATTTTCGGTCTGAGTGAGGTGGCTCGCCATGAGGAAACAGGCGACGTCAGTCGCTTGGGAGTCGAATGGTGGAACGATGCAACCGTGACGCATGTCATCGGAAAAGATATTGCCCGATTTCACGCGCTCATTTGGCCGGCGATGCTAAAACATTCTGGTGTCGAACCGCCTGACCAACTTCTCATTCACGGATTTCTGACAAGTGAAGGACAGAAAATGAGTAAATCACTCGGCAATGTCGTGAAGCCTGATGAAGTTCTTGCTCACTTCAGCGGCAATCCTGATCCACTTCGGTTTTATTTGAGCCACGAAGTTCCCGTCGGGAATGATGGAGATTTCAGTTGGAAAAGAATTGACGAGGTGTATATCGGCGTCCTGAGTAACAAAATTGGTAATCTGTTGAACCGAGTTCTCGTACTACTCCGTAAAGAGGGTGCTGAAGTGTTCGTTCCAACGGATGACGCAATGGCGCAGTCTGTCAAAAAACACTGGGAAGGTTTTGGCGAAGTTATGAATGCGTTCAATTTTTCGGCCGCACTCACGGAACATGCTGTGCAGTTAGCAATGAATGGGAACGTCCGTATGGAAGAGCGAAAACCTTGGGGTCTGCAAGGGGCTGAACGTGCCGAAGTACTTGGTTCGCTTGCGGAAATGCTACGCCACATCTCACTGATGCTCTTACCGTTCATGCCGGATACTGCACAGAAAATGAGCACCCAATTAGGAGTTCCGTATGCGCAGGACATGCAAAAGAAGGATTTTGTGATTACCGATGACATGAGGGTTTGGGGCAGCCAAAAGGCTTGGAAGACGGTTGGTGAGCCGAGTATTCTGTTCCCACAACTTGCTAAATAGGATTAATATGTTTATATTGTAGATTGTATGCGTCCTGAAGAATATCTTTTCGACCCTGTAGATGAGAGTGACCAGCCAGATTTTGAAGTTGAGATCATTGAAGAGGTGCATCCTGATGGCTCAATTACTGAACAGCGCAACCTCGTCGTACCCTTAGAGACGGGCATTGTTTACGACGATTCGCGTTCTGCATATATTACAGCTGTGATTGGTGTCATTGGCCTTGCGGCTGCTATGGCATTTTTAACTCGCTCTCAACAACCGAATGATTCTGTTGATCAGAGAGAGAAAAAGCCTCCTGTAACACGACCGACTGATCTGCCTAGCGCTATTCCCGCGACTCTCCGTCGATCAGATCTTCAAACAACTTCTGGTGATACTTTTTCTTCGAGTCCGAATGCAGCAGAGAGTCTTTCGCAGTCTCCTATTCCTCAACCTACTCCACCGGAGGGTGTTATTCCGATTCAATAGGATATGGAGATGATGCTGGATATGGTATAATGACGTCGCTCAACCGAGAATTTCCTCAAGGCATCGACACGAAGGAGTGATCAGCAGAGAGGGGAGAAGCGGCGAGCCTTTATTCCATTCTTTCTTCTGTATGTTTGATCCAATGGCCGACCTTGCGAGTCCGGCAGGTAGTGATGACCCGCTTGCTCCAACGTCCAATTTCGGTACACCAGCACCTTTCCCACGACGTACGGGTAGCCCTGCACCTGTTGGCGCTGGAGGCGCCAGCCGTTACGGTGAGGAGTTACACTCTATTACCATTCGCGCACGTCAGCGCACGTTTTACATCGACCTGAAGCAGTCCGGTAACGGCAAGTTCTTCAAAGTCTCTGAAAAGTCTCGCGGTGGACAGAAGTCTACGATTGTCTTTGATGTCGAAGACCTCCCAGCGATGATCGCTGCACTGCAGGAAATGCAGACGAAGATCTAAAAGAACAAATAGTTGTTAGCGAGTAGTGGGTAGAAAGTGGCGTAACCGCTATTTTTCTACCTTCTACCTTCTACCTTCTACTTTCCATCCGCATTGCTATTCCTCCGTCGGTAACACATATCCATTAATCCACGGATTACTGATCATCGTGACATAGATAATCTTCGCTGCTTCCGCTCGGGTAATGGAATTCTGAGGTCTGAAGGTTCCATCTCCGTATCCCATGATGATGTTTCGTGATGACGTGATGCGCACGTACGGTGCGAACCAATCACTGGACGAAACGTCCGAAAACGCTGCGGGTTCCGACTCCGTATCTTCCAGTAATCCTGCTGCAAGACTTACAATCTTTAGTGCTTCAGCACGATTGAGCTCATCATCCGGACGAAATGTTGCATCATTGTAACCAGTGATGAATCCGTAATGCACGCCGCTATAGATGATGTGTCGCTTAGTAGCTGTCTCATAATTTTCATTGATAGGAGCATCTTTTCGGACATCGCTGAAGGTTATCGCGGTGTCGCTTGAGTTACTTCGGATTTTTGTACATGTTGAAAGCATGACCATTTTCAAGAATTCATATCGGGTAATTGGCTGATCTGGATGAAAAGCACCACTCGACTTTTCTGTCCCTGCGTATCCACGAATGATGGGAACGACCTCGGGAAGGATGAGAGTTCTACTGAGGCGCGAGACAACTTTTTCTGCCCAATGATTTTTTATGTCAGAGAATGCAGAAATCTCTGGCCCGTAGTGTAAACATGCGTTTTCTTTCGGGTCGCCATTTTGTTCCATTTCTGTTTTGTCATCGATACCGTCATGATCGGTATCTGCTTTGAGCGGGTTTGTCCCTCTGGCAAATTCCTCTGCGTTCGTCAGGCCGTCGCCGTCGGGGTCATCGACAGTTGTTGGTGTCGCTACGCTTTTTGAAAGTCCTGTTGATTCCTCCCATTCATCAGGAAGATTATTGCTATTTACATCGGTGTGAAATCTAGAATCTAAAGGGAATGCATCCACTGGATCGAGGATACCGTCACTGTCGGTATCCGAATTATTTGGGTCAGTTCTCCTCGCAATCTCGATACCATTTACCCATCCATCACCGTCAGCGTCGTAGGTCATGTCATCGGTTTTCTCGAGAGGGTTTCTCTTCCCTGCAACTTCCGCGCCGTCTGACTCACCGCCACCATCCGTATCAGCATTGAAGGGATCAGTTTCACCGGGGTCAAAAATGTTATTCCCATTTGCATCTTCCATTGCATCCGTCAGACCATCGCCATCGGTATCGAGTGTCGAAGAAAGAGCATATACATCAGGTGTAGACACTGTAATAAGTATGGTTACAAGAATTGCCGGTAGTAATAGTCGTGCACGAGTCATAGAGTTTTGTTACCGCGAATGAAGTCGGTGCCGCTCATGGGTTTGCCTCCGGCAGGCTGCAGTCTTTTAACGAAAAGCGTCGTTTCCTCTGCGCATGGGAGCGCCAATGTCTCGGGCTGATGCTCTAAGGATGTTTCGAGAATTTTATGACCGCGTACTGATACTCCAGGCCACGGTGTCAGAGCGCGAACCATCCGGTCGATCGTTGTCGCCGTCATCGTTTCAGGAACCGCAATGCCATCAGATTTACTCAGCTTGCCGCAGAATGTTGCCCGTGAAGCATCTTGCGCAACTTCTTTCAGGGGCTTTGTCAGTGTTTCATGAAGAAGCGTTGCTCCAAGACGCGAGAGTTTGTCGTGCAGAGAACTGAATGTTTCGCGAGCATCAAGTTTTATCGATGATTGTGTGAGAATAGGCCCCGCATCGAGTGCTTGTACCATGCGTTGAACCGTCACTCCTGATTTCTTCATTCCCTGCAAAATTGCATGTTGCAGTGGTGAGGCACCTCGCAGTAACGGCAGAAGTGATGCGTGAACATTGACTGCAGCAACCGTTGGCCAGTCGAGAACTGCTTGCGAGAGAATTTGGCCGTAAGAAACGACGACCAGAAAATCCGGCCTCGGTAGAGATGCAAAATGTTGCGTCTCTACAAAATCTACATTCATCTTCTTCGGCTGGAGCACTGTGAGTCCTCGTTCGAGGGCTACAGTTTTCACTGGCGGGGGAGTCAGCGTCATGCGTCGTCCGGCTGGGCGATCCGGTTGTGTTACGACAGCGAGAATATCGAATTTTGGGTCTTGCGTTAAAACATCTAAGCACGGAAGCGCAAACGCAGATGTGCCGAGGAAGACAATGGATGTAGACGAAGTCTCTGGCATCAGAAAGTATTGTAGGTAAGGAATGAGAGGAAAGGTAGGAACTGAGGTATGCTTTTCCCATGAGCCATCGTCTCGTTCAATTATCCGGCATTCTCAGAACCATCATTGCGGGATGTACGGTGGAGTTACCGCCAGACATCGCAATGGGCGTCAGCATTACAGAAGTAAGGCTGAGTCCAGATCTGCAGTATGCGGACGTCTATGTGTCAGCAATTCAGAATCTTCCAGCGGCGATCGAATTTCTGAAGGCAAAGAAAGGAGCTATGCGCAAAATTATTGCCAACGAGGTCAATGTTCATTCCGTACCTATTTTGCGATTTCACGCTGATGACAGGGGAGAGCAGGCAGATAAGCTCGATAAACTTATTGAATCTCTGTAAAATTCTTTGATCTTTTCTGTCAGTATTTTTGTATTCTTTTTTTCACTAAATAGTATCGCATCACAAACATCAGTTTGTGGAAGTCTATCCGTCTTGAGAGCGCGGTCAGGGTGTCTATACTTTCTTCCTTATGATCGAACGAAATCTGATGTCTCAGGCAGTAGAAATAATGAAGAAAGCGAAACGCCTGCGTTGCGTATGTCACCGAAACCCGGACGGGGATGCGATCGGCTCTCTTACTGCGATGGCGCAGCTACTGGAAGCGAATGTTCCTGATATTCCAGTCGAGCTTTATTGCGTTGATCCGGCACCATCCACATTTGGTTTTCTCCCACTCGTTCATCGGATCAAGCATGAGCTCACGCCCGAAGAAGGCGATGTGTTTATTTTTCTGGATTCTGCGGAGCCAAAACTGACGGAATACCATGAAGTGCATCCACAGATCTTTGGTGGTACGTGGCCTTCCGTCTGTTTTGATCACCATCCAACAAACTCAAAATTTTCGACGGTGAACATTATCGTTCCCGATGCGTCATCCACCTGTGAAATACTGCTCGACTTTGCTGAAGGAGTGAGCTGGACGCTCAATTCAGATATAGCAACGTCACTACTCACAGGTGTGTACACAGACACAGGAGGACTAGTGCATAGCAATACAAAAGCGTATGTCTATCGTACGGTTGCAAAACTTCTCAGAGCCGGCGCGCGGCAACAACTCATCGTTCAGCAGGTGTTTCGTTCGGCAAAAATTTCAACTCTCAGACTGTGGGGTCGTGTCTTAGAGAAAATTTCGATCACGCCCGAAGGTGGCGCTATTTCAGCGCTAACAGAAGGGGACTTCCGCGCGACGGGCGCAGACTATTCGGAGCTCACAGGCGCCATCGATTACGTGAACGCCGTGCCGGGTATGAAATTTTCACTCGTTTTGGCTGAACGCGCAGGAAAAGTAAAAGGGTCACTGCGCACGCTTCGTGACGACGTCGATGTCTCCAAGATGGCAGGTGCGTTTCAGGGTGGAGGGCACAAGAAAGCTGCAGGTTTTGCTGTGTCAGGAAAACTCGTTCCGGAAGTACGGTGGAAGGTACAGCAGTAGAAGATGCGAATGTCGAATATGGAATATCGAATATCGTTTCTCGACATTCGACATTCGACATTCGGTATTCGGTATTCGATGTTCCCTAGTTATCATGTGATTCCTGTGCCCTCGCTTTTTCTTCAGCCTTTTTCCTCATCACTTCTTCAGGTTTCGTCGTGATGATGGTGTGCTCTGTAGGACTTGCAACGACCTGAATGGCGACGTGTGTATTTCCGGCAAACAGTAGTCCTTGTCCTACGCCGGAATTTAGCAGGAGATACTTTTCTCCATCTGTGAGGTAAAACAGCTTTGCAAGGTTATCCACACTGGCTGCTGATTGTTTCAGGAGTAACTGGAGTGACGTGTTGCTGATGATCGGCTTTCCGTACGGTGAATTGATGAAGTCATCGATGTCCTGCGTGATCGTGGTGACACCGAGATAATATTTTCGTGCGCGTTTAATGAGTCCGTAGAGGAAGAGAGCGGAGTCTTCGTACTGCATGAGGTTCCATGCTTCATCGATGATGAGTAGACGTTTTTTCATTTCCGAGCGCACACGGTTCCACAAGTACGTGAGCACAACATAGATTGCGATTGGACGCAGAACATCTTCTAGGTCTCGGATCTGGAACACGACCATTTCTTTATCCATCTCGATGTTCGTTGGCTTGTCGAAGAGCCCGGAGAAACTTCCTGACGTGTACTTTTGCAGCGTCTGTGCCATGGCTTCACCACCCTGGCTCGTCATCAGCACATCGATGAGGTCATGGAGTGTGGGCGGTTCCATTTTCCCTGGCTCTGCAGTCTGTAGTGTTATGCCTTTGAGTGCGTATGTATCTAGGATCGCTTTATCCATAATGCCTTCTTCGGCAGGCGTAATATTGCCAAGCATGAGCTTGAAGAGTCCGTGCAAGCTGATGACAGCACTGCGGAGGACTTCGCCGACTTCGGCATCGTCACCGCGCACTGCAAGCGGTAGATCGAACGGGTTGATGCGGTGCGAGCTCTGGAGCGAGATGGGGATCATCGCCCCGCCCACAGTTCGGCAGAGGTCTACGTACTCGTTCTCAGGATCGATAACGAATGCTTGAACGCCCTGAATGAGTGAACGCAGAATTTCAAGTTTTACAACGTACGATTTTCCAGCACCAGAGGTTGCGAAGACATTCGCATTCGCATTCGGAAGATCGAAGCGGTCAAAGATAATAAGTGAGTCATTGTGCCTGTTGATGCCGTAGAGAATGCCGTGATCATCCGTAAGATCGGATGAGCTGAAGGGAAAGCTGGTTGCGAGTGCCTGCGTATTCATGTTGCGGTTGAGGTCGAGCTCGTCCATGCAGTACGGAAGGCAGCTGTTCCAGCCGTGTTCCATCTGAAATGCCGTCGGTTTTGTCAGAATCAGTTTACCTCCGAGTATTGCTTCAACGTCTGTTTGTACTTTCTTCAGTTTCGATTCGTTTTCTGCGTAGATTGTAAAATAGAAACCAAGTTGGAAGAGTTTTTCAGAACCTCGTGCGAGCAAGTCGCGCAGCTCTTCGGCGTCTTGCAGTGCAGCCTCTAACATAGGATCACGCACGATGCCGCGCTGTTGGAGCATGCGGATACTGGAGCGCATTTCAGCGACTTTCTTTCGAAGCATCTTCAAAATTACTTTATTTGATGCCGGATAGATGAACATTGAAAGATCGATCTGAATGTCGAAATTGATAAGTTGCGACATCCAGTTGGGATATATCTGACTTGGCCAGTTGTACGCATAGAAGCTACGAGCAACCATCTGTTCATTAATTTGCACACTAGAACGATCAAATTTGAGTGCGGCAGGTGCGATGACATCGAGGAGTTTTTGCAAACCATCCTCATATCGCCTCACGACTTCCTTTTCTTCTTTCGTGAGCTCTGAGTCTTGATCATCGACTTTCTTCAGCACTTCTTCCACATTGGTATGAAGTCCAAGAAGCTCATCAAGTGCACTCAGCAGCTTTCCCGCAAGTGGAGAAACGTGTTTTGCTTTTACCTCTGCTGTTTGTTTTGTGTTTTCAGCCATCAGAACAGTATAGCATAAAAGAAGTCTTTCTGGAAGAGCTTGAATCTCCATGAATCATGATCTTAGGGCATCAAAAAGACATTTTTGCTTTGTTTATTCTGTGAAAAGCGAATCGTAACCGTCCTTTGAGTTTTTGCTCCGAGTTGCACGTTTCTTTTCGAGGACCTGAAGTTCGTCAGCGCCTGGGACATCGATCACTTTCACTCCTGCGATGAGAGCTTCACGGTTTTGCTGGATTGCGAGGATCTTTTTCCCATAGAGAGTCAGGAGATCGTCGAGTGTATCTGTCAATGATTGTACTTGCTTGCGCTTCAAGTCTGTTTCAGCAAAAGCTGCTTGGAGACCTGTAAGGTTTTTCTGTTTTTCACCTGCAGCATCAAAGTCTTTGTCTTTAATTGCTTTCTTCAAATCACGATCTGCAGTACTGCTGTCTTTGCTTTGACTCGATGCTAATTTTTTGAGCTCATCCAACTGGGATCTGAGTTCCTTAAAACGATCATTGCTTCTTGTAGCGATATTTGTCAGAGCCTCCGTATACGTCTCGAGAGCTTGCTGCCTATCAGTGCTTCTGTTCAAGAGATCTGCGACATCCACCTGGAGTGCATCACCAAATGCCTGAAGCAGGTCGTAATCAGGATCTAGAATTTTCTGTTGTGATAGAACGATCTGCATTTGAGCACCTACGCCAAGCAGAGCGCTGTCAGATGCGAGTGCCGTTGGGACAGCTGTAAGATATTCCGAAACGAAGACACCGAGAAGTGCTGCATTCCGCGTGACAGTACTGGTACTCGTCGGAGATAGAAGTGCATCGATTGATCGTACAGCACTGAGCGCACCACTCGTTCTGGGGAGGGAACTAACTTCTTTCTTTCCGCATGCAACAAACAGAGTCGTAGTCATGATACAGAGCGTAAGCACTGCTCGAGCCGAGATTTTTCTCTCGTTTTCCATTTGTAATATTATACATTATTTTTGCATATTAGTAAAATATCAGACCTTCATGATGCCAGTATTCAAGAAAACAGCATTTGTTCACATAAAATCCACAGAGTTTTCCACACTTTGTTCATATAATTGATGCAGTACGAGGTGTACGATCGTGCATACATTTTTTGTTCAAACGTATGAAACAACACGAAGAAAAACTGTGATCAAGATCAAATAATTGTTTCGACTATACAAGTGGCTTTCACGGTATAAAGTAGCGATGTTTTACTGATCACTTCATTTGTTCGATCTTCGCAAAAAATTAGAGGCAGAGGGACAGAAGATTTTGGTGAAGGAATTTGGCGATTCGACAAGTATCCACTTTGATGTTTCCCTTGATGAAGGACGAGGCGATCTCACGACGTCTGTTGCGCTTCAGGTTGCCAAAAAGGTTGAGAAATCTCCTCGTGACGTTGCTACCATCCTTGCCGAAGGTTTTGGCAAGATTCCTGGAGTACTTTCGACGGAAGTTGCAGGTGCAGGATTCGTGAATGTGACGGTGTTACCCTCTGAACTTATGAGCGGATTCATTGAAGTCCGTAGAGCGTGTCTTCCATCCAAGAAGAGGAAGGAGCAACCAGTTATCGTAGAGTATTCGCAACCGAACATCGCAAAACCGCTTGGCATTCACCACATCATTGGGACCGTTCTCGGCCAGACTGTGAGCAATATGTACGAACATGCAGGATATCCAGTTTTGCGCTGGAACTACATCGGGGACTGGGGTACACAATTTGGAAAACTGGCTGTTGCCAAGGAAAAGTGGGCTTCAAAGAGAAAGACG